>JBEKYF010000031.1:0-38513 GCA_049511255.1 Terriglobales bacterium
AGCCCCCAACAATCGCCGCTCCTCCAACTTCTGAAAATCGCGCCTTACTCCCGCCGGGTTTCCCATGAGCGGACAGTAGCACAATATCTTAAGAATGTCACTATATTATTCAATACTCAATAAGTCTAAGTTTTCGTCTTCGCCGGTGGATCGTCGCTTGGAGTGTCAGTTCCCTGCTCGTCCTCATAATCGGCAGGATCCGTGGGCAATTCGACCAGGCGGGCCCGTTCCAGGGCGCGGAAATACTCCGGGCGGGAATGGCGGTAATGGTCGGCCGGGACTTTACCGTTGACCCAGGCGGTATCCATCGGATAAACCATGGGATCGAAGATCACCATATAGAAGTGCCAGATGAGGATGGCGAAGGTGGCCAGGAGCGCCTCATACCAATGCACTGCCGTGGCCGCGTCCGTCACCCATTTCGGAAAATGGCTCAGCGTAAAATTGTTGAACCACAGCAGGAAACCGGATAGGGCCATGACGATGGTGCCCCACATAAAAGCCCAGTATTCCATCTTCTCCGCATAGTTGAATTTCGCGAACGCCGGCTCCTGGTTCGTGAGGCCAAGGTTGTAGCGGAAGACTTGCAGTATGTCGGTGGCATCCCTGATGGTCGGGATCATGGCCGAAACGAAAGTGCGATCGCGCTTCTTCCGCGCCAGATGCAAGAAGTGGTAGAAGACGGCCAGGAGCATGACGATGGCCGCGGTGCGGTGCAACCCGCCGCGCCAACCGGCGGCGGACTCCCAGACCTGCAGCGGCTTCGCCCACCACCATTCCGGATACTTCAAGGCAAATCCCGTGAACACCAGGGTCGGGAAACTTGCCATGATGCCCCAGTGCGCGATGCGGAACCGCAAATTCATCCGCAGCACCATCTCGCCGGATTCCCTCCGCGGCTGCCGCCGGATCAGCTTATGCAGCAGGTCCAGCAAATTGTGCAGCAACATGAAGCCCAGGGTCACCGGAATCAGTACCAAATACGTCCAGCGAATCCACCTCACCACCGGGTGATTTGGGCCCACGTTGGTTTGCACATGTACGGGACCGATGGTGAATTTTTCTTCAGCCACGCCCTTGTGACACTGCCCGCACGTTTTGTGGAGGTTTGCGGCATTGATGGTGGAGCGCGGGTCGCTCGAAGGGAGAATGTCATGCACCCCATGGCATGAAGCACAATTCGCCGCGGTCACTTTCCCTTCCTGGAGGGCCAGTCCGTGATAGCTGCCGGCATAGGATGGCAGGCGATCCGCTGGCAAATCGTAGCGCAGCGCCAGACGGGGATCGCCATGGCAACGCCCGCAGGTTTGCGCGGAGATGTTCTCGGCATTTAAGGCCGAGGCCGGGCTGCTCGGGTCGATGATCAGGTGCTCGCCGTGGCAGTCGATGCAAACGGGCGCATCCCGCACGCCGGCCTTGACCGCTTCCCCGTGGACACTCTCGTTGAACTGCCGGGCGATTTCCTTGTGGCATTGCCCGCAGGTCTCCGGCACTTTCCAGTGATTGACCTTGGATCGCTCATCGGTGGCGGGATAGATGTCATGAGTGCCATGGCAACTGGAACACACCGCCGCATCCTTGCCGAGCGCGACCGCGCGCCCGTGAACGCTCAGCTTGTAGGAATCGACCGGATGCGCCACCGGAATTTTGTGTCGCGACAAAAATCCCGCATCGCTATGGCATTTTGCGCAAGTATCGGCCAGATTCTTGCGAGCCACGGTCGAGTCCGCTTCACTGGAGGCTTTCACAGCGTGGATGGGACCGTGACAGGATATGCACTTGGGGGCGTCGGGGTCGCCGTTTTTCGCAGCCTGCCCGTGGATGCTGGACGCGAGATCCTTGACTTCCTGCGCATGACACTCCGTGCACCTTCCGGGAATCAGCTTTTCCGCCGTGGTGAGCTCGTGCACGCTGCCATGACAGGAAGCGCACGCGGATTCGCCGAGGATGGAATGGGCGCTCGCGGGGAAGGACTTGGCCTCGTCCGCATGGCAGGTGGCGCATTTCACTTTGGCGATTTTGGCGGGATGCGGGAAATCTTTGATCGCGGTGTGGCAGTCTCTGCAGCCGAGAACCCCGTGTGCGCTGGCTGCATGCTTGTTGGGATCGATTGAAATGTTCTTCCCGGCGTCGGACTTCATTCCCGCTTGGCCATGGCACGCCAAACATTCCTGGTCTGCGGCGTACGAGGCCGCAGCCAACGCCAAGACCAAAGCCACTAAAATCAAAGCAACCCGAGTCGTGTGCATTTCTATTTTCTCCGTCAACAGCAGCTTCCTGGTGGAGAGCCGGGCGTCCCCGCCCGGCTGGACGGGCGAGACGCCCGTCCTTTCACTATGACTCATCACGTAGTCACGGCTCTAGCGGTACGCGAACAACATCGCGTAGATGATCCACAGCACAATGCTGAATCCCACTGCCAGCGCTGCCCAGGCGAAGGCTCGAATCGTACGGGTGACGATTGGTTGATAAGCCTCTTCCATGTTTTCCTCCAGTTGTCCGCTGGCGACCAGCGCTTCATATTCTCTTGGCTTGTCCCTTTCCAACTCTTCCAGCGGCATGCGCCCGGTAAATACCGTGATGTCCATGGGAAACTTTTCGGGCCGCAAGTGGGTATTGAAAAAATGCACGGTAAAGATGAAACCGGTGGCGAGCAGCGCTTCGTCGCTGTGAATGATGGTCGCGACATTGAGGAACGACCCCGGTATAAACCGCGTGAAGAACACCGGAAACCACAGCGTGAGGCCAGTGGAACCGATCACCGCGATTCCCCAAAACACGGCGAAATAGTCGAACTTTTCCCAGTACGTCCAGCGGCCATAGGCAGGCCGCTCGCCCCGGCCCACAAACCACTTCAGCGTGCCCACCAACTCAGTCAGGTCCCTGCGGTTAGGCATCATGCTGTCCGGTCCCAGCAGCAGCGCGAGCCACGAACCGTGCTCCCTTTTCTTCGACCGGTACAGGTCCACCAGATGGGTAATGAAAACTCCGAACATCACGACGGCAGCACTCCGGTGAATGTAGCCCGCGTTCTCGAATCCCCCGAGCAGATGAGAGAGCACCGCCGCCCATTTCGTGTAGGAGAACTTCAGGGTTAACCCTGTCAGCGCCAGGCACATGAAGCTCACGATCATGCAGATGTGCAGGATCCGCTGCAGCCGGTTGAACCGGACGAACTGGAGTTCCGGAACTTCGCCCTTAGGCATTGGTGCTCTCCTTGGCATCGCGCTCCTTGCGCTTGCCCGCGAGAGTTTCAGGCGTCGCGGCGAGTTTCGCTTCAGCAGCACGCAACTCCTGGCGCATCTGGAAAGCCCGGGGCAGCCAGAGCAGCGTATGAGCGCCACCGACCACGAATGTCACCAGGAGCAGCGTGGTCATGCCCCAGAAGGTGTAAAACAGGAACGGATATTTTCGCGGGTCGTGGTGGGTGGCGTGCGTCAGGTATCCGGCGAAGCGCCGGGTCGCGCCCGCATGGCACTTGCCGCAGGTGGCCGCCACGTTTGCCCGGCTGAGGTGAGAGCGTGGATCGGTCACCGCCAGCACATCGTGAGCTCCATGGCAGTCATAGCACTTTGCCGCTTTCGTGTACCCCAGCTTCGAGACCTTCCCGTGATAGGTATCAAAATAGGTCTCGGCAATCTTCTCGTGGCAGCGGCCGCACGTGGTCATGACGTTCAGCCGGAAGCTGTTCTCATCGGTGCGGTGGATGGCATGAGCGGTGTGGCAATCGTTGCAAACCGGCAGTGGCTTGCTGTATCCGCTCACTCGCTTGGAATGGATGCTTTTCTCGAACTGGTCCTCGATGCCGTGGTGACACTGGCCGCATGTGGTGGGCACGTTGTTTGCGTTAACACTCGATGCCGGATCGCTCCGGGGAAGGATATGGTGAGCGGTGTGGCAGCTGGTGCAAGTCGCCGTCACCGTCAGGCCGTTCTTTAGCAGGGTTCCGTGAATGCTCTCGGTGTAGTTCGCGATGATTTCGTGTTGCGTTCCGGTGTAGCGCACGGCAGCTTTCTGGCCCTCGCGGTGACAGCGCGCGCAAAGCCCGGGAACATTGACCGCAAAGGTCGGCGATTGCGGATCCTGTTTGCCAAGCACGCCATGGGTGCCATGGCATTCCTTGCAGTTCGGAGCATTCGGATTATTCTTGCCGGCAAGTTGTCCGTGAATGCTGCCCACGTACAGCTTGCCAATTTCATCGTGGCAAGCGGTGCAGTCCACTTCGTGGGTGATGGTCTCGCAAGGCCGCACACGGGAGGCGTTGACCTCCGAGTGGCACTGGCTACAGGCAACTTTTTTTAATCCTTCCAGGCTGTGACGCGAGTGGTTCACCTCGTCTATGTTGACGTACATCGATCTCCCGTCGCGCGCGCGGCGCAGTTTCTCGTCCGCGTGGCAACGCATGCAGTCCGCATTGGCCATACCCAACTCATAGAAGACGTTCCGGATCTTATGCGGCTGATGGCAGTCCACGCAGGCGGGCAGGACGTTGGCCTGTTTTTCCCAGAGCTCTCCGCGGATAATTTTCCGGTGGACGGTTTCGATTTGCGAGTGACATTTGGTGCAGGTGGCGGCAATGTTCCGGCGATTGATCGAGGAAGCGGGGTCGGTGTGCGGCAATATCAAGTGCGCGGTGTGGCAAGTGGCGCAGTTCGGTGCCACCGACAGTCCCTTCTTCAGCAGCGCCTCCCCGTGGATACTCTCGGAATAGTTCTCCAGAATATTGTCCTGGGGAATGGGGCGATTGCGCGAAACAGGAGTTCCTTCCTGATGGCACTGGCCGCAAATGAAGGGCACTTTCAGCGGCGCCACCGCTGATCGCGAGTCCTTCACCGGAACGATGTCGTGGTTCCCGTGACAATTCACACAGCTTGGTGCGAGTGGATCGCCGCGGGCAATTGCCTTCCCGTGGAGGGACCGGGCATATTGCTCCTGCTCGGTCGCGTGGCACGTGCCACACTTTACCCGCGCCGGCTTTTCGTGCGGCAACTCTTTTCCTTCCAGGTCGGCGTGGCAGCCCGTACAGCCGAAGCTGCCATGTATGGAACTTGCAAATTTTTTCCCGTCCACGTACAGCGAAACCGTTCTGCCGGTTCGCGTCGTGCTCATGCTCTTCTCGCTGTGGCACGCTAGACATTCCGCCCCAGGCTGGTCGGCGGCGCGAGCGCGGCATTCCGAAAACACCAGGGCGAAAACCGTGGCGAGGAGCGTCGCGACGATAATTCTCAAACCAGCACACCACTTCATTCGCGCAACCTTCGTTTCAGCCATGTCAAATTCTCGAGCTGGTTTCATAAATGTCTCTTGCAGCTCAGAAGGCACGTCCCTCAGTGGCTCAAGCCCGCATTCTTCTCGGCCTTAGGTGGCGCGGCTGAGGCCGTGCTCTACCCAAAACCGATTCATGAAACCAGCTTTCGACAACGCCTACTTCATGCCCAGATCCGTAAGCACTTTCGGATTCCCCTCCTGAACCGCCAGCAGGTTGTGGCACGCACTGCAATCGTTAGTGATGGTCTGGCCATCGGCACTGGTATGACTGCCATCATGGCAACGGAAGCAGCCCGGCGAATCATTGTGCCCAATATTATTCGGGTGAATCCCCCAGGTGACGCGCATGTCTGGGAAGATGTTGCGCAGGTAGATCCTGGCCACTTCCTCGCCAGATTGCTCGACCAGCGTGCGCCGCGTCTCGTAGATCTGCGGGTAATTTGTGCGATAGAAATTGTTGAGTGCTTCCTTGATGCGAAGCTCCGCCACGTCGCGGGCGGGATAATCCATCTTGAGAACCTCGACCGCCTTTTTCCTGATGTAGGGAAGCTCCGGGCTGATGCGCCCGAGCGACATTTGCTTGTCCACTGCGTTTTCGGGTAAGTCGAAGGCATGCGTGGGCCGGTTGTGGCAATCCACGCAATCCATCACGCGATGCTCTCCCTTGTCTAATTGCTCTTTGGTTGGCTTCGCATCGCTCGAAATGAATTCGGTGGTTTTTCCGTTTTCGTCGGTGTAATAAACGGCCGGGATAGTCTGCCGCTCGGTGTCGGTCGAAATGTAGCGGATTCGCTCGTTGTCGGCGAGGTGGTGCCCGTGGATGCCGACCGAGCCCGGCCACGTTATCCCGCCGACTTTTAGCAGCAACACGTCCGTCTGAGGCGTGTTTTTTTCGTCGTCCTTGTAGCTCGTATTCACCAGGAACTTGTCGCCGGTAAAGCGCTGAGGCCAGTGACACTGCTCACAAGTTTCGCGCGCCGGGCGAAGGTACTTTACGGGCGAAGGAATTGGGCGCGAATAGGTGTGAAATGTTACCGCGAACACCTGCCGCAGCCCGGAAAGCTTCGATCGTACAAACCACCCCGCGCCGGCCCCGATGTGGCACTCGACACATTCCACCCGCGAGTGTGGAGAATTCTGATAGGCCGAATACTCGGGATCCATCACGGTGTGACAAGTCTTCCCGCAGAAACTCGTTGAGTCCATGTACTGCACGCCGCGGTACGATGCCGTCCCAAAAATGAGAAGATTGAGCACCGTCGCCACGGCCACGTACTCCAAGGTACGCTGCACCACGGGCAGCCCCAGGTCGATGGCGGGGAAAACCTCCGGCAGTTTCCCGCTCGCGCGCAGACTTCGCCGCCGGAGCCAGATGCCAAGTGGAATCAGCAGCAAACCGAATACAAAAATACCCGGGAGGATCAGAAAGACCAGAAGGCCAATATAGGGATGGGGTGGCCCCGGCAAGAAGATTTCATAGAACCAGAAGGCGATGGTGGTGAGCGCCGCGCTCGTCGTGATCACGGCGCCCGTAAGCGTGATGGGATTCTGCCCCAAAAAATAGATGGGTTGCAACCAATCTCGGAAGCGTTCTCGCCGATTCATTTAAAACCCGCTACTCCCTTTCTTCTATGCGCCGCTGCGGAGACACACTACACAATCGGCCGCGGTTCCTCCGCAGCGTTGGACAACCTCCATAGTCTTGATGGCAAGAATCAGCCGGAACTATTTCAGAGTACGGATGTAAGCCACCAGGCCCTTAATCTCTTCCGGCTTCAACTTATCGCCATATTTGGGCATTTTCGGGGGCTTGCCGTTCGTAATCACTGCCGTGAGATCGGCATCCGATTCCTTTTGCACGGCGGCAGATGTGAAATCGTGGCCCGCCGTTTTCTTGCCGTCTGCGCCATGGCACATGGCACATTTTGATTTGAAAAGCGCCGCGGATGCATCTTGCGCATTCGCCGATTGGGGAAGGCTGAGAACAACAGCCAATGCTGTTGCGATGGTAAACACTGGGACGGCAATTTTCTTCATCTTTAAGCTCCATTCAAGTTTTAATTGGTCCAACGTTGTTGCAATATTGAACTTTTTGAGGGCGGAGGTCCGTGACTCAGATCACACGTGCTTGTAATGGCAGTCGTTTCGGAAGATTAGACAAGAAAATAGAAAGTCGACCAACTTCTTCAAGTTGATCTTAATTGTGATCATCGGATTCGACAGCGCACGGCCCAGCCTTTATGACAAAAGCTGCCATCGCCAATCGCGAGTTCTCCGACATGAATAATGATATGGGAGCACACTCGGCAGTTTTAGCGACAAGATCGAAGCAGGAGAATTGCCCGATTCCAGTGGGAGTTGGCGGTTACCAGGCGAGATCAACAGTGCTTTGTATTAGTGCAACTGATCAGAGTTTGATTGGAAGTAATTGATAATACTTGAGTTGCGTCAGTTCAAGATGCGCAAATTGCAAATCTGCCCAGGGACCAGACCGCGGCGAACAAAGCTAGTGGCACTGCTGCGCCGAACAAGTACGTAACATGGCCGGATGGTGGTCCGCAATAAGATCTAATTTCTCTTGGGGCACGTCTCGGTCAAACTTGAAATGGCGGGGACGACGAGACTCGAACTCGCGACCTCTGCCGTGACAGGGCAGCGTTCTAACCAACTGAACTACGTCCCCTCTTGCTTTTCATACGGTTAGGGCCAAACCCGCATGTTTACTGTCTACTCTTGCTGTCAACCGTTTCGCCTGCTTCAATCCGTTCCACCGAATATAACCAGTTTTCGGTACGAAATGGACAGTAAATGGACAGTATGAAAAACCGCCAAAAACCGTCCGCAGGCTATCGCGACGCCGAGCATCTGTCCATGCTCTGTGCTGAATTGTAGCAGACCGAATTCAAGTCGGTACAGGTGCAATCCCGCACACTTCTGGGTAGTGTCCCAATCTCAAAAATCTAAAAAATGCACTGCTAGACACTACCCCACTTCTGGCACTCATGCTTCTCTGGGATCCCATTTCCAGAAAAGATGCAGACGCTAGCTTATCCGGCCATCAACGATTAGGGCCGCTCTCAATTCGCGACTTGGTTCTGGTGCGCTTCGGGCTTGAAGATTACGCCTTGACTGGTGCGGCTGTTCATCACGATGCGGATCGGTTCCGCAAACTGCAAGTGGCGGACACAGCCTTGCTCTTCGACCGCCGGCTGTTCCGTTAACCACTGCCAATCGACGGAGCCTTCTCCGGCGTCTGGATTCACGGTGAAGTAACCGATCTGAAAGGCAGTGAGATTCTGGAAAAAATGGCTGCCCTGCGATGGGGTGACGCGAAAATCGTGGAATCCGGCCTCCACAATCACGCGGGCGCCGGAGATTTCATCCCATTCGACCGGAATGCCCAGCCAGGGTTCGGTCGATCCCCAGCGCCCAACCCCAATCAGTAGATAGGGCCGGTTCTCCCCAACGAGCAGGCGATTGAACCGAGCGACCGCCTTGGCTACTTCCTGGCTGCGGCTGCGCTCGAAGCGCTGCGAATCGACCACCACGACATCGTGCAGATTCTCGATGCGGCCGTTGCCCAGAACTTTGCTGCTCAGGCAGATCAACCGCTCGGGTTGCACATCGTCCAGGGCTAGGTCCTCGCTGTCGCGCGCCAGCGTCAAGGGCCGTATCTGCAGGAAACCAAACTCTGCCGCTTGGTCGGTTACGGGGCCAGCCACTGGACCCGCCTGTCGGGACAGACGCACGGCAAATTCGATCTCCACGGGATTACCCAGCGCATTCTCACCTGCCCGAACCAGGACATCGAGAATCTCGGCCAGCGGGAAGGTGCCGTGCTTGAGCATGGGGGCAAAGGTCACAATTCGGGCGCCCGGCCGGCTCACTCCATCATAGACGGCGTGGTTGTCCCTGGAGTAAGTTGAGGCCACGGCCTGTAATGTACCGTCGTTCTCGGCGGCGTCCAGACTGAACCGCCTCTCGTGCCAATGCCCCGGACGGCCGTCCGCAGCGCCATGCAACTCCAAGGCCCAGAATTCCGACTGCGAGTTGGCCAGTATGTCTTCGACTGAGGAAAACTGCAGCAAGTTGTGGGGGTAGCGCGGGCAGAAAGACAAACACTTCCCTCCATCCACCACCGCCCGGCCCAGGCCCAGAGCGACGGCCGCGATGCCGTCTTCAAAGGTCATCGGAGGAACGGGATAAAAATTGTGCGAACGCACGACTCCGGAGAAATCCGGATAAAAGCGCTGCCCGTGGCGCGTGCCCACAACCTGCTGGAGAATCACCGCCATTTTTTCCTCTTCCAGACGGTAGGGCGTAGCCCGCACGTAGGCCTTGGCATGGCGGCTGAAGGTGGAAGCGTAGACGCGTCGGATGGCCTCGCTGAGGGCCGCCAGCCGGTCTTCCAAATTTGCTTGCTGGTTGCCCAGCATAAAGGTCTCATACACGCCGGTGAAGGGCTGGTATTGCGAATCCTCCAGCAGGCTGGAGGAGCGCACCGCCAACGGATGCGTTACCTCGGCCAGAAACGATTTCAGGTCCCCGTTGAGGGATTCGGATAACGGTGTGGCCAGGAAGCGCTGCTGAATTTCAGCGTCATCTTCGCAATGCAAGGCAAAGTCCAGGAGGTTGTTCTCAACTACGAATTGATCGAACACATCCGTCGCCAGGACGACGGCTGGAGGCACCGAGATGCGAATGCCGGGAAAGCGGCGGGCGATACGGCTCTTTCGCAAAAGGTGGCGCACAAAGGCGAGGCCGCGAGCCTTGCCACCGAGCGACCCGGAGCCGATCCGCAGAAAACTTGATTCCGAAGGTTTGAACGTATCGGCCCTGAAGTCGCCGATCAGCACCTCGCCCTGTTCGCGGCGATACTCGTGGATCGACTCGATCAGATCGCGCCGCAGATGTTCCGGGCTCGGGAAATCCGAAACCTTTCGCGGGCGGAGCTTGGCCGCCAACGCAAACTCGGTGCGTGCCATCAGCCAGTGCGAGAAGTGGTTGCTCTGCGCGTGGAAGACGATGCTTTCCGCCGGAACCGTTTGTAATTGCTTCTCCAGTTCGTTCAAGTCTTTCGCCCGTCCGACTTCGCTCGAATCCGGCAGACGAAACACAAAGTCGCCAAACCCGAATTGCTCGGTCAATATCTGGCGCAAGTCTTTTAGCAGCGTGGGCGAACGTTTACGCAGAAACGAATAGCCCTCGGCGTGCGCCCGCGGGCGGAACTCGGTGCGGCTGGTTTGCAGCACTACGGGCACGTCGGGCACCAGGCTCTTCACCATGCGCGCCAGTTCAAAGCCCGCCTCCGGACTCAGCTTGCCCTCCCAAGGGAACTCCACGTCCGATACCAGGCCGAACAGATAATTGCGATACTCCTGCACCAGCCGGGCCGCGTCTTCGAAATTCGAGCTCAGCAGAATTCTTGGCCGCGCCTGCATGCGCACCAGCTTGTGCGCCACGTTGAAGCCTTCCTGAATCACGCGCCGCGATTGCTTGATCAGCTCGGTATAGATCACGGGCAGGAACGACGAGTAGTAACGGATGTTGTCTTCCACCACCAGCAGCACCGGCACGCCGATGGCCCGCGTGTCGTGCAGGACATTGCGTTTATCCTCGATGTACTTGACGATCGCAATCAGGATGCGGGCATTACCCTGCCACAGAAAAACGCGTTCGATCTCGGTGACTGGATTCCGCGCCACGAAATTCTTGATCTCGCGATAGTCATAGGCCAGCACAACTACGGGAACATCGAGCCCGGCCTGCTTCACCTCGCGCGCCAGTTGCGCAGCGTTCATGTCGCCGACCGCAAGGTTGGTCACGATCAGGTTGAATTGGGGCTGAGAGCGGGCCAACGCTGCCGCTTCGGCGCAGGAAGAAACGTGCGTGATTCCCGGGATTTGTTGCAGGTTGAGATCGAGCGATTCGTCGATGAGCAGCTCATTGAGGCGGCCGTCTTCGCGCAGGATGAAGGAATCATAGAGGCTGGACACGAGAAGAATGTTTTGCACTTTGAACGGCATCAGGTTTTCGAAACCTTCAAAGCGCTCTTCGGCGTCCAGAATCGACTCGGCGATGCGGCGGACGCTCATGGGGAATATCTTAGTCCAGGTTCGCTAGAGCCAGTACCGTGACTGCGTGATAAGTCATACGGCGGAGGGATTGCGCTGCAACTTCGCTCCGGGCAGCCATCGAAACTGCTCTACTTCGGCCAAAGATCATTTTGTTACCGGGGACACTTCCCTTCCGCGCTGGTTTCGCCAAGAATAGAAGCTTCTGTGACTGAAGCCTCCATCAACCCGGGCGGGATCACTATGGCCAAGGCCATCGAGCGCTCCTTTAATGTGGCACTTTATCTGCTCGTGCTCAGTGGCTTTTGCACTCTGTCCTCGACCGGAGGGCTGGATCTGCCGGCAGTGGTTCTGGTGGGGCTGGCGCTGGCTCTCCGCGGATTCCAACTTCTGACGCGGCGCGAGTTTGCCATCCCGGAACGCTGGACCACTTTCCTGACGCTGATTTACGTCTTCATCTACTTCGCCGACTACTTCTTTCTTTCGCGCCACTTTCTGGCAGCGACCGTTCACCTTGTGCTCTTCGCCATGGTCGTCCGGTTATTCTCGTTGCAGCAGACGCGCGACCACTACATGCTCGCGGTACTTTCGTTTCTGATGGTGCTGGCGGCCGCTGTGCTCACTGTCGGCAGTGTGTTTCTGTTTTCTTTTGCGGTTTTCCTGCTGGTTGCAGTCATCACTTTTGTGCTGATGGAAATGCGGCATTCGGTCGCCGCCGAGCAAACGCACGCACAAGATCCACGCGTTGCTTCTCAAACCCAGCGCATGGTCTACGGACTGCTGGCGATCGCTCCGGCGCTCATGCTGATGATCCTAGCCGGCAGTTTTCTGATCTTCTTTCTTCTACCCCGCGTTTCGTCACGCTACCTGAGCGCCTACACTCCAACCGGCGATGTCTCCACTGGCTTCACGGATCGCGTGCAACTGGGCCGTATCGGCCAGATTCAACAGTCCAGTGCTGTGGTCATGCACATCGAGATCCAGAATGATCTGCAAGGCGCTTACGACTTGAAGTGGCGTGGGATTGCGCTGAGCGCTTTTGACGGCCGCGTCTGGTCGAATTCGTTTGAGCAAACCCAAGTGCGTCCGGCGGGAGATGGAAGCTATCGGCTGGCTCCTTTGATGGACTCGCGTGGCGCAACGGCGGTCGCGGGCAGATCTATTCGTTATCGCGTCCTGATGGAGCCGATTGGAAGCAATGTTTTTTTTCTGGCGGAGCGGCCGCAGAGTCTTACGGGAAATTTTCGGCAAGTGAGTACAGACGCCGGGGGAGCTGTCTACAACCTCGATGCCGACCACCCGATCAATCGCTACGAAGCCGTGTCGCAATTGACCGAAATCGACAGCGACGAGCTTCGGCTGGCGGCGAACACCGGGCCCGTGGGCATGGACCCGTACCTGAAACTGCCACCGCTCGATGTTCGCATTTCGAAGTTGGCGGAGGAAATCACCGCGCCCGCTCCCAGCAACTATGACAAGGCAGTCGCATTAGAACAGTATCTATCGACACACTTCGGATACACGCTGGAACTGCCCCGAAGTCTGCCGCGGGATCCACTGGCCAATTTCCTGTTCGAGAGGAAGAAAGGTCACTGCGAGTATTTCGCCAGTTCGATGGCGGTGATGCTGCGCTCTTTGCGCATCCCGTCGCGAATTGTGACGGGGTTCCGCGGGGGCGAATACAATGACCTCACCGGCCAGTATGTGGTGCGAGCCAGCGATGCCCATTCGTGGGTTGAGGCTTACTTCCCCGGATCGGGTTGGATCAGCTTTGATCCGACTCCGGCAGGAAGCCTGCCGATACGAACCGGTTGGTCGCGGATGCGGCTCTATGTGGATGCGGCTGCATCTTTTTGGCGCGAATGGGTTGTCAATTACGATGTCGTCCACCAACGCACTTTAGGGGAGGATGCGGCTACCAGCAGCCGGCAGTTCTTTGACGAGGCTCGCCGGTGGATTGAGCGTCAGCATCGCGCCATGCTGCAGTTGGCGCGGCGCGTGCACGAGCACTTCACCAATTTTCCGGTGCGATGGTTGGGCGGGATCGTCGCGTTCGCGGCAGTCCTGATCGCGCTGTTGAATCTCCGGCGCCTGGTCGGCGGGCTGCGTAACCGTAGTCTGCGAGCGCATCCGGAGCGTGCTCCGCGCGAATCGGCTGCTCTTTGGTATGACCGGATGGTGGGTCGAATGGCACGGCTTGGCTGGCGCAAGTCGCCGTCGCAAACGCCGCTGGATTTCGTCGCGGCCATTCAGGAAGCAACACTGCAGAAGAAGGTCGCCCGGTTTACGCGCGCTTACGAATCTGCGCGTTTCGGCAAGTCGGTGGACGACGCTCAAAGGCTGCCCGAGCTTTTCAGGAACATCATTGCCGCCGAAGCCGCGGATTCCAGAAAAACGCCGGACCGCGCAGCCGCCAGCTAGAAGCGGTGGGCGACACCGATGCCTACATAGTAGTTGTGCTGACGGCTATTACTGGTATCAACGTCCAGGGCGGGCTTTCCAGAGTAGAAATCACGGGCTTCGAAGCGGGCACCCCACCGATGCCAGACCCAAACATCCAAGCCCGCTCCAAACTGGACGACGCCGGTATTGGTGCCGGTTGGCCCAGGGTTCGGTCCGTAGAAATTGAGACCCGGGGCTTCCCGGAAACGACCATAGCCGCCGCCCGCGCTGATCCACGGGGTGACTGAGTCGCCCGAAAAAATGTTCAATCGCACGGATGGAGTCGCAAACAGAGCCCCGATGTCCTTGGGAATCTGGTTCGCGCCCGTGTTTAGGTCCATCCGAAAATAGATCGCCACGGGCAATTCCGCATACAGTCCGAGAATCTTATGGCTCATGAGCAGGCGGCCGTAATTGAAAGCGACGCTTTCCTCATTTCCGAAATGGATGTTGGGGTTGACGTCGCCCTGAAGCGGATTCTGGATCGTTTGGGTGCTGACGAAAGTTCGCCCCGCCGTGATTGAAAGTTCATTTACTTGCGCCAAAGCGCTGGCAACGAGAACTAAAACTAGCACAACTGCTAGAAACGCGAGACGTTTAGCCGACATCTCTCCTCCGGAGTATTGAGGATGTAGTTTTGTTTCGACAAGATTAGCACAGGCCGCCCAGATTGGCGGAAAACATATATATCCTCTTTGATGCTCGAGTTCCCGCGTCCCGGGTGGGGTCGGATGCGGATATGGCAATGCCGGATGCTAAAATTGTTTAGATCTGTTTCCTGCTGATCATTTCCCTGTGTCGGTAAACAAAAGCATATCCGCAACTGCGGGGCCGGTTGCCCCGGCCAAGGTAGGTTTTGTGAGCCTCGGCTGCCCCAAGAACCTCGTCGATAGCGAGGTGATGATGGGCATGCTGTCCCAGGCTGGTGCTGAGCTTACTCCAGACGCGGAGGACGCCGACGTCATCGTGGTGAATACGTGCTCATTCATCGGCAGCGCGCAACAGGAATCCATCGATACGATCCTCGAAATGGCTCGCCACAAAACCCGCCACAAAACGAAGACGGGCGGCAAGGCGAAGAGACTGGTGGTTGCCGGTTGCCTGGTCGAGCGTTTTCACGATGAGATCCGAAAGAGTATTCCTGAAGTAGACGCGGTCGTCGGCACCGGCGAATTGGAGAAAATTCTTGCCGCTGCCGGAGTGGCGGAAGCACCTCGGACGCCTGGGCCGTTCAACATTCTCACTTCGAACACGCTTACCTCGCGACCCGAGGGCGATCAGCGCCGCGGACAGGGGCGCTTCGCGCGCAATTCCTGGGACGGAGCGGTCGCCGACCTGCCCAACTACCTTTACGACGACCACACGCCCCGCGTGCTGACCACGCCTGGATATTCGGCCTATATCAAAATCGCCGAAGGCTGCGATCATCCCTGCAGCTTCTGTATCATTCCCCAGCTTCGGGGACAGTTTCGCTCGCGGCGTTTCGAATCCGTCATCGCCGAAGCCGAGCGGCTGGTGCAATCTGGCGTGCGCGAAATCACGCTCATCGGACAGGACACCACCTGCTATGGCGAAGACCTTGAACTGAAAGATGGCCTAGCCGTGCTGCTGGAAAAGCTCGCAGGCGTCGAAGGACTGCAGTGGATTCGCTTCCTCTATGCTTATCCCAATAAAATCACGGGGCGACTGCTGGCGACGGTCGCCGCCCACGACAATATTTGTTCGTACATTGATGTACCGCTGCAGCACGCTTCGGCGACGGTTCTGAAGCGCATGAAGCGGGGCGGCGGCACTGACTTGTTCTTGCGCTCAATCGAGAAAATGCGCCGCGTAATCCCCGACGTTACTTTACGGACTTCATTCATTGTCGGCTTCCCGGGCGAAACCGAAAAAGAATTCGAGGAGCTTTGCAGCTTCGTGAAGGAGGCGGCCTTCGACTGGATGGGCGCCTTCGGCTACTCGGACCAGGAAGGTGCGGGCGCCTTCGATCAGGACAAGAAACTTTCTGCGCGTGAGATCGAGAGCCGCCGCAAGTCGCTGATGGCGATCCAGAAAAAGGTCAGCCGGGCGAAGAAGAAATTGCTGGTCGGGCGCGAATTCGATCTGCTGCTGGAAGGCGCTTCGACCGAGTCTGACCTTCTGCTCGAAGGCCGAACATTCATGCACGCGCCGGAGATTGACGGCAAAGTTTTCGTCAACGATTATCCCGACGGAAACGAGCCAAAAGAGGGAGAGTTTTACCGCTGCCGCATCACGGCGGCGCACGATTATGATTTAGTGGCGGAAATCGTTTGATATTCCCTGTAACTTTATGCCGCGCAAGCGCCCCATCAAACTCCGCTGTCCGATCTGCAAGAAGCCGGCAAACGCCGCTGACCCGGACTTCCCTTTTTGCAGCGAGCGCTGCCGCCTGATCGATCTCGGCAAGTGGGCAAGCGGCGCGTACGTGATTTCGTCGCCGGTCAACGACGCCGAACAGGCAATACCCGACAACGTCCACGATGAGGAAGACTAGCCTTGAAACCCAAGCCCGAACCCGCGCAGGACGACCGTAGCGCCGGCGTCCCGCCGGCTGTCGCGGGGGCGTCTCGCCCCCGCGCCCCCCTCTGGGCTACTCTGGTCGCGACTTTCTTCGGCGCCGGATGCCTCAAACGCGGCCCCGGCACCTGGGGATCGGTAGCCACGGTTCTCATCTGGGCGTTGGCAAGTTCGCGGATTCCGGTCGCGAGCCGTGCCTGGGCAACGATCATCGCAGCCGCCGTTGTCACCCTCATCGGAGTTCCCGCCGCCACTCGCGTCGCGCGCGCCGCCGACTTGAAGGATCCGCAATTCATCGTCATTGATGAAGTTGCGGGGCAACTGGTTACGCTTATCGCCGTCCCACTCGCTTGGAAAACCTTTCTCGCGGGCCTTATACTCTTCCGTGTCTTCGATATTTGGAAGCCGTTTCCAATTCGGCGGCTGGAACGGCTGCCCGAGGGCACCGGCATTGTGGTGGACGACTTGGCAGCGGGACTTTATGCGCTCGCCGTCATGCATCTCTTGTTACACTTTGGAGTTCTAACGAAGTAGTCGTTAATCAAATAGCCGGGCCCCCGCCGGAATAAACTCATGAGCATCTCCGACCGCCTGTTAGGAAAGAAGAACGTCAACGGCAAGCCGCACATCGAAGCGGTCGCGCCTAGTTTCGCTTTGCCCGGAGGCGAGGTTCGTATCATCGGAAAGGATCTGCGTCCGCACGAGTTGCGCCGCCCGAGCGTGCACTTCGGCGAGATCGAAGGCTCCGTGCTAATCAGTTCCGATGATTTCCTGGTGGCCCGCGTGCCCGAGGGAGCAGCTTCAGGACCGGTCACAGTTAGCACGAACGGGGTGGGCACCAACGGGCACGTGAGCAATGCCCATTCCATTAAGGTTGCAGCCCCCGTTGCCGATAACCTTCATCCGGTTACCAATCCTGCGCTCGACCGCGAAGGCAATATCTATGTGACTTTCTCCGGTTCGCGCGGACAAAAAGTTCCGGTATCGATCTTCAAGATCGACACGAACTACAACGTTACGCCTTTTCTCAGCGACATGATGAACGCCACTTCGATTGCCTTCGACCGCGAAGGACAGATGTACGTTTCTTCGCGGCATGACGAGGCCGTGTACAAGGTGACGCCGAACGGGACAGTGTCGTCCTACGCCGAAGGCATGGGGATCGCGACCGGGATTGCCTTCGATGCCGCGGAGAATCTCTACGTCGGCGACCGCAGCGGAACCATTTTCAAGATCGCTCGCGACCGGCAGATTTTTGTGTTCGCGACGCTGGAGCCGAGCGTTTCCGCCTATCACATCGCCTTCGGTCCCCACGGCGATATGTTCGTCACTTGCCCCAGCACTTCGAGCTTTGACTGCGTCTACAAAGTCGACCCACACGGAACCGTATCCGTGTTCTACCGCGGCTTGGGACGTCCGCAGGGCTTGGCTCTTGATATCGAGGGCAATGTTTATGTCGCCGCTTCTCTTGCCGGAAAGCGCGGCATCGTGAAGATCACGCCCCAAGGCAAGGCCAACCTCGAAGTCTCCGGCCAGGGCTTGGTCGGACTGGCGTTCGCGCCCGGCAAGTCGGCCATTCTCGCCACCAACAGTGCCGTCTACCACATCTCGTGGAACATTCAGGGGATGGCGCTGCCAGCCGAGTGAGCGAACTGCAGTCCGCCGCTTTAGTCGCTGCCAGCCTTGGCCGCAGGTGCATACGGATAGGGGAACAACAATTCTTCGTGCTTTTTCAGTTCCCGTATCCAGTCCTGAATTCCCTGTTGGGCAACCGTAGACAAAGGGTAGAACTCAAATCCAGACCGGGCATCACTGCTGTGGCGGACAGTCGCCAGCATTTCGATCTTGGCGTCGGGCAGCGATAGAGTAATCACCACGGTTTCGCCTACGCGCGGCGCACCACAGACCAGCGCCGACATTCCTCGCATACTGATATCGAGGGTCACACCGCGAGTGATGAATGGTCCGAAGCGCAAGAAGCGCTGTAGCGTCACTGGGATGCTGGAAACATAGCGTGGTTCCCGACGACGGACGTTGTACGCCCCGGAACGGGCCGCCGTCCACCGGCTGTCTAAATGCATATCGCTCTCCTTCCGTGACCAGGACCGCTGAGGATCGGGGAGCGCTATGATGGCAAGCCTCCGCCGCATCCAGTCTGCAGGCAAGCGCGAATCACTCCCAGCAACTCCTCGTTGTCGGCCGGCTTCTGGAAAAAAGCGACGGCGCCCGATTCCAGGGTACGTTTTTCAGTGGAATCGGGATCGCGGGCCGTAAGAACGATCACCGGGATGATTGAAAGCGCCGGATACTGTTGCAAGTTTTTCAGCACGACAAAACCATCGCCCGCCGGCAGGCCGAGATCGAGGATGATCAGGTGGGGCTGCTCCTGCTGAGCCATGGCGATGGCGGAATAACCGTCACCAACATTCACGGTATCGAAGTTATTGGCTTGTAGGCGCAAACTCAGGGCCTGTCTGAGATCGGGATCGTCATCCACGACCATAATTTTCGCTCGATTCATGGGCTGCTCCTCGCTGGGATTCTCAGTGCGCATTCTGGTTCTCCTTCTCGATGAAGTGTTGTCTGCTCCAAAGACCCTGCTGAATAATTTCGGCGACAGAATCGGCAACGCTCCAAACTTGTTGTTCCACGGTCCTCGGGTCGGCGGCGGGCGGGACAGGAATCATCTCGGCCGTCACGCGCAAAGTGCCGCTGGCTTTCAACTTAGGCAGCGCGCCGACTTGGTCGCGAATGCGGTCCATCATGATGCTGACTTTCTTCATGTCGGTGGAGGCGACCACGAAAAATGTTTCGACGGCGCCGCTGGCTTCCATGGGTGGAAGAACCAGATCCTTGTCCACGTAGATGCACAGGCGCAGGCGCTCCAGACACCGCTGGCAGGCTTCTTTCCAGCTTCCGCGCAGTGCTTTGGACAGTGGGGTCAGCTCTACCCGGACCAGCACAATGTCCTCCCGCAAACGTCCCCTGTGAGTGATCACCGGAAGCAGGAGCTTGGCCAGGGAATAGAGCGGCAAGGTAAACGAGAATGTGCTGCCGCTTCCGGATTGGCTTGCAACCCACATCCTCCCGCCGTGGAAAGTGACGATTTCTTTGGCAATGTAGAGCCCCAGACCGAGGCCAGTCCGGTTACCGTCCACCGCGTTGGGGTCCTGGTAGAGACGCTCAAAAACCCGCGGAAGCGCCTCTGGAGGGATGCCACGGCCGCTGTCGCTGACTGAGAGATAGACGGAGGTCGGATCGGTCTCCACCATCGCGGCTTTCACGACCACCGACCCATCAGGTGGGGTGAACTTGATTCCGTTGTCGATCAGGTTGACGAGGACTTCGAGAGTGCGGTCGGGATCGGCATAAACGAGGGGGATGGTCTGGTCCAACCCAACTTCGAGGCCAATGTGTTTTTCGGCGGCGGCGGGCCGCATCATCGCGACCGCCTGCTGAATCAGTTCGCCGATATCGATGCAGCGCGGTTCGACGCGCAACTTACCGCTTTCGGCGCGGGTGGCTTCGAGCAAGTCGCGGATCATGGCGTGCAATTGATTCACACTCTTGAGGACGGTCTTCAGGTGACCAGTTTGGTCTGGCGCCATGGGACCAGCCAACCCGTCCAAAAGGAGCGTGACGTACTGGTGAATGCAGGCCAGCGGTGTGCGCAACTCATGCGAAACGTGGGACAGAAACTGGTTCTTGAATTCAAGTTGCTGTTTGCGGGCGATATCCAGAGAGCGCAGCAGCCCCTGCCGTTCCACCGCATAGCGGAGGGCACGCTCCAGTTGTTTGCTGGTGATATCGCCTTTGACCAGGTAGTCCTGAACGCCTAGGTGAACGGCTTTGATGGCCAGCGTCTCATCGTCCTGACCGGAAAGGATCACCACCGGGACGTCCGGAACCTTCTGTATGATCCGGCGAAAGGTTTCTGCGCCGTGGCTGTCGGGAAGGTTCAAGTCGAGCAGCACGAGTGTGGGTGTTTCCGCCTCCAGACAGGCGAGAGCGTCGGAGAGGCGGGGAACGCAGTTCACCTGGACCGCGGCTTTGCCTTCTACCAGCCGTAGGCGTACCAGGTCCGCGTCTCCGGGGTTGTCCTCGATCAGTAAAACGCGCGCAGGTTCGTGTTCCATTATTTTTCCTTTCGTGGCAGGCTCGCGGAGCCGAACCAGAATTGCTCGATCGACTGCACCGCTAAGAGGTAATCTTTCAGATTGCCGGGCTTGCTGACATAGCAGTTGGCGCCCAGTTCGTAGCTGCGCCCAATATCCAACATCAAGTGCGAGGTGCTGAACACCACGATGGGGATGGTGTGCAGATCCGTGTCCCCTTTGACCTCCGCCAATACCACTCGTCCGTCTTTCTTCGGCAGATTCAGGTCCAGGATCACCAGGTCGGGACGGAGTTCTTCCGCGTGGATCCCCGTCCGGTTGAGAAAGGACATCGCTTCTTCGCCATCCCCCACGCTTTCCACCTGGACGCGATGAAAGTTTCCCCGCAGCGCCTCGCGGGCTAAGTCCACGTCGGCGGGATTGTCATCCACCAGAAGGATGATGCAAACTTTTTTCATGATCGCGCATGCCCTTCTTCTTCGGGAGCAGCAGCGGGCAAGGTAAACTTAAAAGTGGAACCCTGTCCCACTTTCGACTCCACCCAAATCGTGCCGCCGTAGTGTTCGACGATCTTCTTGCAAATGGCCAGACCAATGCCGTTGCCTGGGTATTCGCTCCGGGCATGCAGGCGTTGGAAGACGACAAAGATGTTTTCCGCGTATTCGGGCGCGATGCCGATGCCTTTGTCACTCACGCTGAACAACCAATTGCAACCCGATTTCTCGGCGCTTACGGCGCACTGCGGCGGCGCTCCGTTGTGAAACTTGATGGCATTCCCGATCAGGTTCTGGAAGACCTGCGCGATCTGAGTTTGATCGGCCCATATGTTCGGAAGCGCTGTATGGGTGACGACCGCACCGCTCTCCTCGATCGCGGCGGTCAGACTTTGCAGAGCCTCTTCCAGCGCCACATCGCAATCGACGTTCTTGCGAGGAACACCGGCCTGCACCACTCGCGAAAAAGTCAGCAGATCCCGGATCAGGACCTGCATGCGCAAAGCCCCCTCGCGCGCATAGCCAAGGAATTTATCGGCATTTTCGTCGAGTTTGCCGCCATAGCGCTCAGCCAGCAGCTGCGTATAGGATGCCACCATGCGCAGCGGCTCTTGCAGGTCATGCGAGGCCGCATAGGCAAACTGCTCCAGATCGCGGTTGGAACGGGCAAGTTCTTCCACTTTGTCCGCAAGTCTCTGTTCGGCGCGCTTGCGCTCGGAGATGTCACGCGCAACTTTTGAAACGCCAACAATCGCGCCGCTGCTGTCCCTGATCGGCGAAATCGTTACCGAGACGTCAATGCCTTTGCCATCCTTCCGGACACGAACGGTTTCGAAATGATCAACGCTCTCACCGCGCCCAATTCGCGCCAGAATGTCCCGTTCCTCATTCGCGCGTTCCGGTGGCACAAGCATCTGAATAGTTTTGCCCACGGCCTCTGCTGACGAGTAGCCGAACACCTTCTCGGCGCCTCGATTCCAGGTGGTGATCGTCCCGTCCATGGTTTTGCCGATAATGGCATCGTCGGACGACTCGACCACGGCCACCAAGCGTTCGCGCACTTCCTCCGCCCGCTTGCGCTCGGTGATATCGACGCGGATGGCTACATACTTGTCAAGCTTTCCATCCGCGCCCGCCAATCCAACAATCGTGCTGTCGACCCAGTAGAAGGACCCATCCTTGGCGCGGTTCCGAATTTCGCCGCGCCATACTCCGCCCTGAGCGATGGTGCGGTACATCTGCTGGAAGAATTCCTTGGGGTGGTAGCCGGAGTTTATGATGCGGTGGTCCTGGCCGAGGAGTTCTTCGCGGGAGTACTTACTGATGGCGCAGAACTTATCATTGACATAAGTGATGCTTCCCTTCACGTCGGTCATAGCCACAATGGCGTGCTGATCGAGAGCGAATTTTTGGTCGGCCAAATCCTTCCGCGCAACCTCGCTGGTGGCGGCCAGACTTTCCTTCAGTGCTTCCTGCGTTTTCTGAAGTTCTTCGATCGCAGCTTGGAGGTCGGTGAATTCATCACGCGCCGACTTCCGCTCCGTCAGAGTTTTCTGGAGTCCGTGTACGGCCGGCTCGCGCTCGATAAGCTCGATTTCCATATCGATATTCACTCCAAATATCCAGAAGATCCAGTAAACAAGAAAAGGTTTTCGACTGATATTCTGCAGCTCTGAAACCTGCCCCCGGTCAACGCCTCCCGCGCTGGAGTGGCGTCGGCCGGGTTGTCATCCACGAGAAGGACCCGAGGCAATTGCTTCATCGCCCTGGCTCCCCCCTTCTCATCATGACGACTGGCAGGCAAAGTGAACTTGAAAGCGGAACCGCAGCCATCCTGAAACCTCACCCATACCCTTCCAACGAAATGTTCGGTGAACGCTAGCCGATCGCCGATGCGTCGGGCACATCCCTACATGATCCCTACATGGACATAGCTATCGGCACGGCTGAAACGGGCTTGAGGCCCTAAAGACAACACATCTCTCGCAAGAGAACAGAGGGGGACCTTTTATTCGGCCATGTCCGTATAGACGTACTTGGGAAGGTGCTGGAAATGAAGGTTACCGAAAGGACGAACATAAAAGCCGGCTTTGTTGCGAAGCTGTCATCACGCCGATCGGTCGAGGACCACACCCCGGACTCAGGGCTTCGCTGTGGAGGTGGAACAAAGCTCGGAACCAGCCGCAGTTCGCGGAGCGGCTGCTACTTCTTGTACACGGTGGGCTGTGGACCCTTCTCGAGCGCCTGGCGGTCCCAGATCATGCCTTCGCGAGAGTAGTTCGCGAGTTCGAAATCCTGGGTGAGTTCGAGCGCATCGGTAGGGCAAGCATCTTCGCACAGGCCGCAGAACATACAGCGGCTCAGGTCGTAGGTAAAGTTGGTGAGCTCTTTGCGGCGGGTCTTTTCATTGCGCTCGCTGGTGACCACGATCAGGTTTTCCGGACAAGCCAGCGCGCACAGGTCGCAGGAAATGCAGAGAGTCTCGTCCGTGTCGGGGTTGACGTTCAGCCGCGGCGCGCCCCGGTAACGCTCGGCGACCTGCGGCCGCTCCAGCGGATACTGCTCGGTATAGATTTCCCTGGGATCCTGATAGCGGAACGTCACGCCAAGTCCTTGGATCAGGTCCACCAAAAACACTTTCCGGAATATCTCGGTGATTCCCATGACCCAGATAGGATAACACTGACGCGAAACCGGCCGCAGAAGACTGGAGACCCGCGGCAGTACCGAGAAGACTTTGGCGGTACTTTCAGCGCCGCCCCCACACCAGAGGTAACGATTCACCCGCTAGAATGGATTGGTCAGTCTGCAGGCCCTGGACTCTCATCGGAGAACTGTGAACCGAGAACTGACAGCTAGCTTTCTGGCAACCCGCCACTGGTGACGGACAACTGCTCTCAACTGACAAACTTTCCGCTGACGACTTTTCTTCGGACGAACCTTGGATGGAAGAAGCCCTCCGCTGCGCCCGGCGCGCACTGGAGGCGGGTGAAGTGCCAGTGGGAGCGGTCGTGGTGTGCGAAGGGCGCGTGGTTGGACGAGGATGGAATCGCAACCTCATCGACTGCGATCCAACCGCTCATGCGGAAATCGTGGCGCTGCGTGAGGCGGGGCGAAACGTCGGTAACCACCGGCTCAGCGACTGCGAACTGTTTGCTACAATTGAGCCGTGCGCCATGTGTGCGGGAGCGGCGGTTCATGCCCGCATCCGCCGCCTGGTGTATGGTGCCGACGACCCGAAGGCAGGCGCTGTCCATTCGATTCTGCAGGTGGTGAATCACCCCAGTCTGAATCATCAGATGGAAATCCGGGGCGGGGTACTGGCCGGACGTTCGGCAGAGATGGTGCAGGAATTTTTCAGAAAGCGCCGTTAGTACCGATCATTTCTCGTTTGCGTGGGTATTTTCTGGTGACTGGGTACTGACAACTGATTTTCCGGAGAGGTGCGTGAGTGGTTGAAACGATCCGCCTCGAAAGCGGACATACCTTAACGGGTATCGTGGGTTCAAATCCCACCCTCTCCGCCAGCATTTCTAAGAGATTTTGATACAGTCTCTTAGCTCCGCTTCCATTCCCTACGGCTTCCTTCCCGTCACTGCTCGGAAGGGCGGCGCGTGGCCGTACCGGGCTTGACGTTAGTCGCTATTTTGTTATAGTTACTCTCACATTTTACGGACGTTGCGATTGAGGACGTGCCGGTAATCGATGCAGGAGGAAGAGACCATGCCTGGTGCGCTCGCGACACGGAGTGTGGCGGCAGTGACCGTTGGAGAGCAGCCCGAGGTCGGGCTTCGGGAGCGGAAAAAGGCGCGCTTGCGGCAGCAGATTATCGACACCTCGATCAAGCTGTTTCGCAAGCACGGATACGAGAACACCCGGATCGACGATATCGTGCAAATGCTCGAAATCAGCCAGCCCACCTTTTTCCGCTATTTCCCCAGTAAGGACGCGGTTCTGCGCGAGGTAGGCGAACGCGGGTATGGCTGTATTTGCGAGAGGTTGCGTTCGGAGCTTTCGAGTAAGGCGGGGACGGGCGAGCGTTTGCGGCGGTTGTACGTGACCATGGCTCGGGAGGTGGAATCCGACCGGCAACTGTGGCAAGCGGTGGTGTTGTCGGGCGCGATGGATCCGGTGCGATCCGCGGAACTGCGGGGGCACGAGGAGGCTGCCGCCAGCCTGCTGCGGGAAATTCTGACGCAGGGACAAAAACGGGGCGAAGTGACGCGCGCGTTTCCGGTCGTCCACCTGGCGGAGTTCATGGAAGGGCTCTACAACACCGTGGTGCGGCAATGGGCCGTGGATCTGACCGGCCCGCACAAGCTCACCGACCGGGTGCGGAGCGCGGTAGAGTTTTTCTTGCGCGGCATTCGGCCGTAAGATTTTCGGGATCGCGCCGACACTTCTTTGTTGGTGAGGCATGCCTGTTAGAGAGGGGAACGCGATGGAGGCCGCTGTTCTGCACGCATTCAAGACACCGTTATCGCTGGAGGATGTGCCCCGGCCGGAAGCTGGCGCGGACGAGGTCTTGATCGAGGTCGAGGTTTGTGGTGTGTGTCATTCCGATCTGCATGTGGCCGACGGCGACTGGACGCAACTGGCCGGCATCGTAAAGAAGTCGCTGATCCTGGGACACGAGATCGTGGGCCGGGTGGTGCAGCGGGGCGCGGCGGTCCAGAGTGCCCAGGAAAGCATCCAGGTGGGAGACCGTGTCGGGGTGCCGTGGGTGCAGTGGACATGCGGGCAATGTGAGTTTTGCCGCGAAGGCAACGAGAATCTGTGCGTAAAGCAGCGCATCACCGGCGTCATGGTGGATGGCGGATATGCGGAATATGCGAAGGCTCCCGCCAGCCACGTGGTCAAGATTCCCGACACGCTTCCCTCCGAGCAGGCGGCGCCGCTGCTTTGTGCGGGAGTCACGGTTCATCGAGCCCTCAAGCAGGCCAAGATTCGCGCCGGGCAGCGGCTGGCCGTTTTCGGCGTCGGCGGACTCGGCCACATTGCGGTCCAGATTGGCCGGGCAGCGGGAGCGGAAGTGACCGCGATCGATATTTCCGAGGAAAAACTCGCGCTGGCGAAGTCGCTGGGCGCCGCCCGAACGTTGAATGCCGCAACGAGCAAAGTGGTTAAGGAAATACGTGGCTCCGGCGGTGTGCACGTTGCCCTGGTCGCCTCGGCAGCCAAGTCCGCATACGACATGGCGTTCTATTGTGTACGACCGACGGGAACTCTGCTGGCGGTGGGATTACCAGCACAGGATATCGCGTTTCCGGCGATTATGATGGCGGCTGGCGAGATTCAGATCAAAGCTTCCTCAGTGGGCACGCGGGAAGATCTGCGGGAGGTTCTGACGATTGGGGCGGCCGGGACCGTCCATTGCCAGGTGACCACGCGCCCGCTCGCCGAGGTGCAAGAAGTGCTGGGGCAACTGAGCCGCGGCGAAGTCTCGGGGCGGGTGGTGCTCCGCCTGCGGGAGTAGTTCCGGGGCGATTCGCCTTTCGCCCAACAGTTTGGAAATCGCGCAAAGAGTGTATTGACGTTAGCGACTATAATATGATATTAACTATCACTTTTGCGTGGCGCTGCCGCCCGGAAAGGCCTTTCTCGGAGTGAATGTCAAACAGCTTTTCGATCTAACCGGCCGCTTGGCCATTATTTCCGGTGGCTCGATGGGACTGGGGCGTCAGATGGCTGAGGGTCTGGCGGAGATGGGGGCGAATCTGGTGCTCTGTGCCCGCAAGAAGGAGCGCTGCGAGGAAACGGCAGAAGCATTGCGCAGCCTGGGCGTTCAGACGCTTGCGTTGGGATGCGATGTCAAAGAGCGGGCGGAGATTCAGGAAGTCGTGGACGCGACGCTGGCAAAGTTCGGCCGGATCGACATTCTGGTCAACAATGCCGGCGTGTCGTGGGGAGCTCCGGTGGAAGAAATGACGCTGGAGCAGTGGGACAAAGTTCTCTCCACCAACTTGACCGGCACGTTCTTGTTTTGTCAGGCAGCGGGCAAAGTCATGGTCGCGCAGGGGTCGGGCAAGATCATCAACATCGCATCGGTGGCGGGTTTCAGCGGAGCGTCGGCGGAACTGCAGGCGATCGGGTACCACGCGAGCAAAGGCGGGGTGATCGCGTTCACCAAGGATCTGGCGTGCAAGTGGGCCCCGCACAACATCCAGGTGAATGCGATCGCCCCGGGATGGTTCCCGACGCATATGTCGGGCTGGGTCATCGAGCACCGAAAAGATTCCCTGCTGGCGAAGATTCCGCTGGGCCGCTTCGGCGGCGATCACGATCTGAAAGGCGCAGCGGTGTTTCTGGCATCAGACGCTTCGGCATACGTGACCGGGCACGTGCTGGTTGTCGATGGAGGCCAAACGGCCTGGTAAGGAGAGCCGGATGGATTTAAATCTGACCGCGAACGCGGTCTCGATCGCCAATTTTACAGGAGTGCCCTATGAACAACCTCGTAAGAGTCAGCAAAGATAATGATGTCTCGGTCATTACCATCGACAACCCGCCAGTGAACGCTCTCAGTCCGGGGGTGCCGGAGGGGATCTGGGCGGCGATCGATGAGATGAATGGCGACCCTGCCGTCAAGGCGGCGGTGGTAATCGGCGGCGGCCGCACATTCGTCGCCGGCGCGGACATCAAGGAATTCGGCAAGATGACGTCGGGAGGACCCCGCAGAAGCCTGCTTCCCCTGCTGCTTCGCATTGAAGACAGCGGCAAGCCGGTGGTGATGGCAATTCACGGGGCCGCGTTTGGGGGCGGACTGGAACTGGCCATGGCCGGCCACTACCGGGTCGCGTCGCCTGCAGCGCAGGTGGGTCAGCCGGAAGTAAATCTGGGTCTCATTCCCGGCGCTGGTGGAACGCAGCGTCTGCCGCGGCTGGTGGGTTTCGCCAAGGCTGTCGAAATGTGTGTCGGCGGCAAGCCGGTTTCCGCGCGTGAGGCTGCCGCTCTTGGACTGATCGACCGGTTGATCGACGGGGACTTGCTCGCCGGAGCGGTAGCTTTCGCGCGCGAAATCGCCAGTAAGCCCGCGCCAAAAACGCGGGAGCGAGCGGAGAAGCTGGGAACAGCTACGGAGAGTGCGGCGATTATTGCCGCGGCGCGCGACGCGGCTGGTAAGAAACAACGAGGGCTGAAGGCTCCCCGGGCGGCGATCGATGCGGTGGAAGCGGCGACCAAATTGTCGTTCGAAGAAGGCTGCCAAGCCGAGGCGAAACTTTTCACCGAATGCCTTTTCTCCGATCAGTCGAAAGCGCTCATCCATGTTTTCTTTGGCGAACGCGAGGTGGCGAAGATTCCAGACGTTCCCAAGGAAACTCCGGGGATACCGGTGAACCGCGTGGCGGTCGTCGGCTCGGGCACGATGGGCGGAGGGATCGCGATGGTGTTTGCCAACGCGGGCATTCCGGTGCTGGTGAAGGACGTGGATGAGGCGGCGCTCAATCAGGGGATGGGAAAGATCCGGAAGAATTACGCCAGTTCGGTGCAGCGCGGGCGTTTCACCCAGGCGTTCGTGGACGAACGCCTGCAGTTGATCACGCCGGTGTTCAACTACGATGCGTTCTCCGGTGTGGACATGGTGATCGAGGCGGTTTTCGAAGGCATGGCGCTGAAGAAAACCGTGTTTGCGGACTTGGACCGCGCCTGCCGGCGGGGAGCGATTCTGGCGACCAACACGTCAACGCTCAATATCGATGAAATCGCCGGAGCCACGTCGCGGCCGGAAGCGGTGATCGGAACGCACTTCTTCAGTCCGGCAAACGTAATGCGGTTGCTGGAGATTGTGCGCGGAAAAAAGTCGAGCAAAGAAGTGATTGCCACCTGCATGCAATTGTCCAAAAAGCTCGGCAAGATCGGCGTGCTGGTAGGAAACTGCCGCGGCTTCGTGGGCAATCGTATGTTTGGACCGTATCGGCGGGAAGCGCAGTTTCTGATGGAAGAAGGGGCAGAGGTGGAGGCGGTAGACAAGGCGCTCGTCGACTTTGGCATGGCCATGGGTCCGCTGGCGACGGGCGACCTGGCGGGCCTCGACGTGGGCTGGCGCATTCGCAAGGAGTACCGCCACCTGGAAAAACCCGGAATCCGCCAGCCGATCGCCGAGGACCATCTTTGTGAAATGGGGCGGTACGGGCAGAAAACGCTGAAGGGATGGTACCGGTACGACGAGAACCGGCGCGCGAGCGCGGATCCGGAGGTGACTGCCCTGGTGCGGAAGTGGAGCGCGGACGCAGGAATCCCGCAGCGGAAGATCTCCGCGGCGGAAATCGTAGATCGTTGCGTGTATGCGCTGGTAAATGAGGGAGCGCGGATTCTCGAAGAGGGATACGCGCTGCGGGCGGTTGACATCGACATCATCTATCTCAACGGTTACGGATTTCCCGCCTACCGGGGCGGCCCGATGTGGCACGCCGACACGGTGGGATTGCAAAAGGTCTACCAGCGCGTTTGCGAATTCCACCAGCAGCATGGAGAACTCTGGGCGCCGGCTCCTCTGCTGCAGCGCTTGGCGGCAGCGGGTAAGACATTTGCCGAGTTCGACAAGGAGCAGGTTGCGGCCGCGTAGGGCCGAACCTGCGGGGGGCAACGCCGGCGAGAGGGAACTCACTGTGCGTATGACAAAGACGTAGGAGACCTCATGAGAGAAGCAGTCATCGTAGCCAGTTCGCGCACAGCTCTGGCCAAGTCATTTCGCGGATCGTTCAACCTGACGCGTCCAGATGAACTGGCGGCGCACTGCATCCAAGATGTGCTGCGCAAGACACCCCAGCTCGATCCGCGTGAAGTCGAAGACGTCATCCTGGGCTGCGGACAGCCCCATGGCCCGCAGGGACACAACATCGCGAGAGTTTCCGCCATGCTGGCCGGGCTGCCTACTTCGACCGGCGGCGTCACTGTCAACCGGTTTTGCTCTTCCGGTCTGCAGTCAATCGCGCTGGCCGCGTACCAGATCGTGAGCGGAGGCAGCGACGCGTTGATCGGGGGCGGCGTGGAAAGCATCAGTCTGATTCCACGCAATTACGATCCCAATCCTCGGCTGCTCGAGCAAATGCCGGGGGTGTATATGGTGATGGGGGACACTGCCGAGGTTGTGGCCAAGCGCTACAAGATCAGCCGGCAAGTGCAAGACGAGTACTCGCTCCTGAGCCAGCAACGCACGGCTCGCGCACAGCGAGAGGGCTTTTTCCAGGGAGAGATCGCTCCCATGCGCGCGGTGCGCGCGACCCTGGATAAGAAGACCGGCGAAGTGATCGCGAAGGAAGAAGTGTGCGCGGACAAGGATGAATGCAATCGTCCCGACACCACGCTCGAAGGCCTGCTCGCTCTCAAGCCGCACTTTGACCCGACGAGCGGCCAGGGCACGGTCACCGCGGGAAATTCCTCGCAGCTTTCCGACGGCGCTTCGGCCACGCTGGTAATGTCGCGGCAGCGCGCCGACCAGCTTGGCATTCCCTACAAACTGGTTTTTCGAGGTTTCCAGGTAAGCGGTTGCGATTCCGACGAGATGGGCATCGGACCGGTCTTCGCGGTACCGAAATTATTGCAGCGCACCGGCGTGAAATTCAGCGACATCGACCTCTGGGAGCTCAATGAAGCGTTTGCTGTACAGGTGGTCTACTGCCGCGATCGTCTGGAAATCGATCCGGAGAAATTGAACGTGAACGGTGGTTCGATCTCGATTGGGCACCCCTTTGGAATGACCGGGTCGCGGCTGGTGGGAACGCTGGCGAACGAAATGGCGCGGCGCAAGAATAAAGCTCGCTACGGAGTGGTCACCATGTGCGTAGGCGGCGGGCAGGGTGCGGCCGGGCTGTTCGAGCGCGCGAACTGAGAAGAGCGAACGAACATGAACCACGATGGTTGCGATTGGATCAGAAATCTCGAAGCTCTGGCCCCCGCCGGGATCGCTTGTCGCGCATGAGCCACATCGTCTTGGTGCGCCACGGGCAAGCGTCTCTTCTGGAGCGGGACTATGACAAGCTCTGTGCGAACGGCGAGGCGCAGGCCAGCTTGCTGGGAGAGTATTGGTCGCGGCGGGGCGTAGTTTTTGGTGGCGCATATTCGGGTCCGCGTGTCCGGCAACTGGAGACGGCCCGGATCGTTGCCGAAGCGTATCGCAGCGCCGGTCTTTTTTTTCGAGAGACAGTGGTCATGAACGAATTCGACGAGTATCAGGCGGAGGCGGTGCTGCGGGAATGTCTTCCGCAACTACTGCAGGTGAATGCCGAGATCAAAGAATTGCACCGCGCGTACAAAGATTCCAGCGAATCCAGCGAGTCCGGTAACCGGCGCAAGACTTTTCAGAAGCTGTTTGAGGCGGTGATTAGCAAGTGGGTGGCGGGAGAAGTTACAGCAGCCGGTATTGAATCCTGGCCCGAGTTCTGTTTGCGGGTAGAGCGAGGGCTGGCGCAAGTAGTGCGCGACACTCCCCCGGCAGCGAGCGCGGTAGTCTTCACATCGGCGGGAACGATTGGCGCGGCGATGCGCCGGGCCCTGCATTTGACTGCCGAGGACACGCTGCGGCTGACCTGGATGTCGCGCAACGCGTCATTCAGCGAATTCTTGGCTTCGGGCGAGCGTTTCACGCTGAGCACGTTCAATGCGCACCCGCATCTCGATGGGGACGGATTGCTGACCTATCGGTAGCGGATACAGGAATTGCGACTATGGTGGCACTTTGCGATCAAGCGGGAATGGTGAGAGCAGGCGAGGAACTCGATCTAGCCCGGCTGCGGCCGTTTCTGCTGGAGCACTTCGGCCACAGCGGACCGATTTCCGTCGAACAATTTCCCAGCGGCCACTCCAATCTAACGTACCTGGTGCGAATGGGTAATCGGGAAGTCGTGTTGCGACGTCCACCCTTTGGCAGCAAGGTTCGGTCGGCGCACGACATGGGGCGCGAGTATCGCGTGCTGTCGAAACTACACACCACTTATCCCGTCGCGCCGAAGGCGCTCCTCTATTGCGACGACCTTTCGATTCTCAATGCGCCCTTCTACCTGATGGAGCCGATTCGCGGAATGATCGTCCGCCGCGATCCGCCTCCGGGTGTGCCTTTTCCGCCGGAGACCGCGCGGCGATTGAGTGAAGCGTTCCTCGATAACCTCTCGCGTCTGCACCGCCTGGACTACGCCGCGATCGGCCTGGGTGATTTGGGCAAACCGCAAGGCTATCTCGAACGCCAGGTGAATGGCTGGATCGAGCGCTACCACAATTCCAAAACGCACGACCTTCCGGAAGTCGAACGTATTTCGACATGGCTCACCGAACGGATGCCTGCTGGCCACGAGACCACGCTGATCCACAACGACTACAAGTACGACAACGTTGTACTCGATCCCGATGACGCGACAAACATTGTCGGCGTTCTGGATTGGGAGATGTGCACGCTGGGCGACCCGCTGACGGATCTGGGGACGGCGCTCGCCTACTGGACCGATCCGCAAGATCCGGAAGAACTACGGGAAATTCGTAGCGCGCCGACCACGTTACCGGGCACACTGACGCGGGCGCGGTTGATCGAGCGCTACGCGGTCGCTACCGGCCGCGACACTCGCGACATGATCTTCTATCTCACATTTGCCCGCTTCAAAGTTGCCGTCATCATTCAGCAGATCTATTACCGCTATGCCCAGGGATTGACGCAGGACGCGCGTTTCGCGGCCCTGCCGAAGAGAGCGCACACCTTGCTGCGCGCCTCATGGCATTGCGCCGAGAACGAGACGATATGAGCCGACGCTTACTGCAGAGCTCACTGCGGATTGTACCGAACCAGCCATTCGGCGACACAGCGGGGCTTGCCGGAGGACCGACCCTCGACATGGATGAGGAAGGCGGCGTCCACAAACTCCGGCGATTCCTTCACCGAAAGCAGAGTAACGCGAGCGCGAACCTGCGAACCAGCATGAACGGCCGAGGGAAAACGAACCTTATTCAGGCCGTAGTTGACGCTCATCGCGATTCCCGAGCGGATATGGATTGCCTGCTTGAGAAAGTAACTCAGCAGCGAAAGGGTCAGAAAACCATGGGCAACGCTGCCGCCGAAGGGCGATTCGCGCCGGGCGCGCTCCGGGTCCAGGTGAATCCACTGGCGGTCCTCGGTGGCGTCGGCAAATTTCTGGATACGATCCTGCGTGACCACGAACCAATCGGTCGCGGGGAATTCGCGTCCTTCCCACCGTTTCAAAGAATTCAGATTCTCAATCTCAAAAGGCGGCATAGGAGTATTTCATGACGACATTAACAGACATTCCACGCAAAACTACAAAGGGAACGGCATTTCTGCTGGAAGAGTCGGCCCCCCGAGATATTTTCACGCCCGAGGACTTGAGCGAGGAACATCTCGCTGTCGGTCACATGGTGGATGAATTCTGGGCCAACGAAGTGGAGCCGAATCTGCCGGCGATCCGCGAGAAGAAGCCGGGCGTCGCGATGGCGGTGCTGCGCAAATCGGTGGAACTCGGTCTGACCGCGATGACGATCCCGGAGGAGTATGGCGGCATGGCAATGGATCTCCCGTCGCTGATGGTAACGTCTGAACGCATGGGACGGGACGGCTCATACGGAGGCTGGCATTCGGCGCACACTGGCATCGGCACGCTGCCAATCGTCTACTTTGGCAACGAGCAGCAGAAGCGAAAGTATCTACCGAAGCTGGCGAAAGTCGAGATGCTGGCCGCCTATGCGCTCACCGAGCCGCTGGCGGGGTCGGATGCTCTAGCGGCACGGACGCGCGCCGATCTCTCCCCGGATGGAAAACACTACATGTTGAATGGCCAGAAAATGTGGATCACCAACGGCGGCGCGGCCGACCTGTTCACGGTGTTTGCCAAGGTTGGGGGAGAAAAGTTCACGGCGTTTCTGGTCGAGCGGAACTTTCCCGGCGTGAGCAGCGGGGCGGAAGAACACAAGATGGGCATTACCGGCAGCTCCACCACGGCCGTGTATCTCGACAACGTTCCGGTGCCGGTGGAAAACGTGTTGGGAGAGATTGGTCGCGGGCACGTGATCGCATTCAACATCCTGAACATCGGACGGCTGAAGCTGGGTCCGGCCACGGTCGGAGCCGCGAAAAACGTGCTCGCGATTTCCCTGAAGTATGCCAAGCAGCGCAAGGCATTCGGCTCGACGATTTCAGAGTTCGGCGCGATTCAACACAAGCTGGCGGAAATGGCGATCCGCATTTTCGTGGCGGAGTCGATGACGTGGCGGGTGGTCGGACTGATTGAAAATCAAATGCACGGCGCGTCCCAAGAGTCAGCCAACGCTTCCACCGGCGGCTCTCAAGAGCTGAAGGCCATCGAGGAGTTTGCCGCCGAGTGCTCGATGGTGAAGGTCTATGCCGCTGAGATGCTGGACTACGTGGTCGATGAAGGAGTTCAGATCCACGGAGGCTACGGATACCATCAGGACTATGTGGTGGAGCGCGCCTATCGCGATTCGCGGATTAACCGTCTCTTTGAGGGGACCAACGAAATCAACCGGTTGGTGATCACCGGAATGCCGTTGAAGCGCGCGGCCCGTGGGCTTCTGCCTCTGTTCGAGGCCGCCCGCGCCGTCCTGCAGCAAGCCGAACCGCAACCCGAAGATACGGCGGTCGGCACTTCCGCCGATGCGGAGCTGCGCCTCGTCCGCAACGCGAAAAAGATCGCCCTCCTGACGCTGGGAGTGGCGCACGAGAAATATGGTGCGAAGCTCGAACAACAGCAGGAGATCATCATGAACCTATCCGACATCATCATGGAAGTGTTTGCGATGGAGTCAAGCCTGCTGCGCTGCCGGAAACTGGCGGCGGCCGGTAGCGGAGTCAATGCTGCGGATGCCTGCGCTGTGTACTTGCGTGATGCCATCGCCAGGGTCGAACTCTCGTCGAGGACGGTGCTGAGCGCCTGCGCCCATGGCGACGAACTGCGCCGGAATCTTTCTCGTTTACGCGGGTACGCCAGTCACGATCCGGTGAATGCGATCGCACTGCGGCGCAAGATTGCTGAACGGCTGCTGGCGAACGAGCGGTATACAGTCTGAGTGGCGGGATTCGCAACGGTGGAGGGATTCGCAACGAAGGAGGCAGCATGGCAGTCATCAATCACAAGTTTCTGCTGGCGGCGCGTCCTGTAGGAATGCCGAAGCGGAGCGACTGGACCTACACGGAAGAGCCGGTGGCGGAGCCGAAAGAAGGCGAACTGCTGGTAAAGGTGCTGTACATCTCGCTCGATCCGGCGATGCGCGGATGGATCAACGAAACGCGCTCCTATATGCCACCGGTCGGCATCGGGGAAGTGATGCGGGCGCTGGGCGTGGGGATCGTGACCGCGTCGCGCAATCCGCGCTTCGCGGTGGGCGATCACGTCTCCGGATCGTTCGGAGTGCAAGAGTACGCGCTGACCGACGGCCGGGGAGTAACGAAGGTCGACCCGAAGATCGCTTCGCTGCCAAAGTACCTCAGTGTATTCGGCATGACCGGCATGACCGCGTATTTCGGACTTCTCGACACGGGCCAGCCGAAGCCGGGTGAGATGGTGGTGGTCTCGGCTGCAGCGGGAGCCGTGGGCTCGGTGGTGGGACAGATCGCCAAAATCAAGAACTGCCGCGTGGTCGGCATCGCCGGAGGAGCGGAGAAGTGCCGCTACATCGTGGATGAGCTGGGCTTCGATGCCGCCATTGACTATAAGTCCGAAAACGTGAGCAAGTGCCTTCGGAAGTATTGCCCGGAGGGCATTGACGTCTATTTTGACAACGTGGGCGGCGCGATTCTGGATGCGGCGCTGGCACAACTGAGGCTGCGCGCCCGGATCGTGATCTGCGGCGCGATTTCGCAATACAACAACACCGGCCCGATCACCGGGCCCAGCAACTACCTGTCTCTGCTGTTAAATCGGGCCACGATGAAGGGCACGCTGGTGCTGGACTACGTTGATCGCTACGCGCAAGCCGGAGCGGAAATGGCGGGATGGGTGGCGGCGGGCAAGCTCAAATCGCGCGAGGATATTGTGGAAGGACTCGCAACCTTTCCCGAAACTCTGCTCAAGCTTTTCAAGAGCGAGAACTCGGGAAAGCTCATACTGAAGGTCGGCTAAGCAGGGTCTGGACAGGGCAGAGACGCGGCAAGCCGGTCTCTACGGTGTAAGTGCGTTCTGCGCAAAAGGGATCGATGCCATTCGTCGAGAATCAAGGGACAAAGATCTATTGGGACGAACAGGGCCAGGGACCACCGGCTCTGCTGATCATGGGCCTCGGGTACACTTCGGCCATGTGGCAGCGCATACGCCCGGCGCTGTCGCAACATTTCCGCACGATTGCGTTCGACAATCGAGGCGTGGGACTGAGCGACGTGCCCCCCGGACCCTATTCGATTGCCACCATGGCGTCGGATGCGGCCGCGGTTCTGGATGCCGCGGGCGTTGCCTGCGCCCACGTTTTCGGGGTTTCGATGGGCGGCATGATTGCGCAAGAGTTCGCGTTGCAATATCCGGCGAGGACGCGCTCGTTGATTCTGGGCTGCACCGCAGCCGGCGGACCTTCGGCGGTGCGCGCGGAGAGCAAGGTGGCCGACGTGCTGATGGCGCGCGGCATGACGCCGGAGCAAGCGCGAGAAGTCATCCTTCCCTACATCTATGATGCGGCCACGCCCCGAGAGAAAATCGAGCAAGATGTCAGCCTCCGCCAGCGCTGGCTCCCCTCCCCGGAAGGCTACATGGCCCAACTACAGGCGATCCTGGCGTGGGAAAGCTACGACCGAATCGCCCAGATCGCAGCGCCGACGCTGGTCATCCATGGAAAGTCGGATGCGCTGGTGCCCCCCGGCAACGGGGAGCTGATCGCAGGGCGGATTCCGGGCGCAAACCTCGTCCTGCTCGAGCACGCGAGTCACATGTTTCTCACCGACCAGACCCAAGCGGCACACAAGGAAATACTAGAATTTCTTTTGTCATATGCTGGCGGAGAGCCGGAAAGGGGAAGGTCATGATCATCCTGCCCTACCCGGCTAATCGATCGGGAGCACGGGCTGCACTTCCTGCGGATTACATCTTGACGTTGGTAACTATTATGTGATACTTACTCTCGCAATCTGGCAGGGGTGGCCCGCACTGGTCGATCATTCGGCGACCCGAGATCGTGATGGGCACCAGGGGTGCCCGAGGAAACGGACCGGCATATGGGCTTGCTCAGAATCACTTCGGCGATGTCTCACGTATCCAGAAGGAGAATCCTAATGAAGTCACTGGCATGTGTGGTTGTGTGCTTGGTGTTGGCGAGCAGCATGGCTTACGCGCAGGGCGTGGGCTCATCGGGAGAGATCACTGGAACTGTAACCGACTCATCCGGCGGCGTTGTGGTCAAAGCTGCTGTCAATGTGGTGGATACACGGACCGGTCTAAAGCGCACGGCAATGACGGATGGTACCGGTCAGTTCCGAGTAGCAGGGCTGTCGCCGGCCACTTACGACATCAGTGCGGAAATGCCGGGTTTTGCGACTGAGATTCGAAAAGATGTCACGGTCGCCATCGGGCAGACAGTCATCTCCGATTTCAAACTGAGTCCGTCGAAGGTGGCGACGATTATCGAGGTGACGGACCGGCCGCCGGTGGTGGAAACTGAACGATCGAGCCAGGCGAACACAATCCCACAGCAGTACATCGAAGACCTGCCCGTTGACCGGCGCGATTACCTTACGTTTACCTTGCTCGCGCCCGGAGTTTCCGATTCCACCCGGTTGGCGGGAGACCAGGATTTCAGAGTCAAGCAAACACCGCAAAGCGGGCTGTCCTTCTATGGCAGCAACGGCCGAGGAAACAGCATAACCATAGACGGTGGCGAAACCTCAGGCGATAGCGGTGGCGTGCGCCTGACCGTAGGCCAAGACGATGTGCAGGAATTCCAAATCAATCGCAGCAACTACGGCGCCGACCTGGGGGCAGCCTCCGGTGCGTCGATCAATATTGTGACCAAGTCCGTTCGTTCAGCCAGGCCTTGCAATCCGGCGAGACCTTCAACCCTGCCAACCCTGACTCCGTAGGCTCGCCGATTAAGGATACTTTGAGTCGCCAGCAGTACGGCGGCTCCATTGGCTTCCCCGTCCGGAAAGACAAAACCTTCCTGTTTGGTTCTTTCGAAGGCTTGCGACAGAATGCGCAGAACTCAGTTCCTCTGCTGACGAACACCGATATTTTTCGCCCAACGGCGGCGCAGGATGCCATCATTGGCGGGCTGGCGACTTCATCGTTGCCGAGCGTGACTTGCTTTCCGGGCGTAACCCTGTCGCCGAGTCTTTGCGCCTTTGCCCTCCAGAGCGTTCTGACCGTGAACCCAACTTTCAACCCCTTGAACCCTTTCTTATCGCAGGGACAGGCCGCGCTCAATAGCTTCTTGATAAGCCAGTTTGAAAACGAGGGTGGAGTCTTTCCTTACAACACGCGGCAATACCTGGCGTCGGGCCGCTTGGATCACCACCTCAATGCGAACAACGAGCTTTCTCTGAGCTACAGGTATGGCCACGATCTGGAGGAGTCGCCGGATGTGCAGTCTTTGACCGCTTATTCAGCGGGAAGCTCGGTCCACAACTACGATAACAATCTGCAAGC
>JBEKYF010000032.1:0-65920 GCA_049511255.1 Terriglobales bacterium
GGTTTTCGGCTGTGACTCTAGTGTCTTAAGGATCGTTTGTGGAAAGCAAAGGGCTCCAAGTCGTGCAGTCTGGCGAGCGGACGAACACCGAAGGGAAACCAGTCAGCAACTTAATCCTTCTATCGAGCTCCGATGGCGACTACAACTCACTGCGTCCTCATCTCGAATACGTCAGCTTGCCAAACCATCTAGTCCTTCACGAGGGCGGTGGAAAGCTGGAATTTGTGTATTTCCCGAATCGAGGTTTGATTTCTCTTGTAGTCGTAATGAAAGATGGAAAGACCGCCGAAGCCGGCATAGTTGGCAACGAGGGCTTTACAGGAACACCGGCGGCGGTTGGCCTGAGCCGGAGCCCGCTGCAAGCGGTGGTACAAATCACGGGGGATGGGTTTCGGGTAGAGGTCGCAGCTTTGCAAAACACTTTGGTATCCGCTCCAGACCTGCAATTGATGTTGAGCCGCTATGCCGTAGTTCAGGGAATGCAGGTTGCACAAACTGCCGCGTGCAATCGGCTGCACAATATTGAGCAACGCCTTGTGCGGTGGTTGCTAATGACTCAGGACAGAGTGGATTCAGAGTCGCTGCCCATCACCCATGATTTTCTCGCAACCATGCTAGGGACAGATAGGCCTAGCGTGAGCTTGGCAGCGGGTGTTTTGCAGAAGAAGAAGCTCATCAAGTACACCCGTGGCGCAGTGCAGATCGTGAACCGCAAGAAACTTGAAGACTCTGCCTGTGAATGCTACGGGATTACCCAACAGTACAATGGCGAGCTGGGCCTGAAATAAGTCGGCGAGTGAGGCCCCCGTTTTTATTGCCGACCGAGCCCCGAATAGAAACGATTGCGCGGCCGGGCAGCGCTTGGTTTGGACCCTTCGACTTCGCTCAGGGCAGGCTCGCGAGGGCGCTGGTCACTACATGGCGCTTTCACGGGCCCTGCGCGTTAGCGGATGCTCGCACCGCCTCCTGGCAAGCGCCCGCGGCGGTCAACACTTTGTCAAAAGCTGTATCTGTGCGGAGTTTTGCGAGTAGAGGATCATAAAGCAGATTCTCGTGCGCGCAATAGTTCTGCTCGACCGCACTCTGGAGCAGATGGAGAGCCGCTTGTTTCTTGCCACAGTACGCGAGGAGCGTTCCCTGGTAGTACCAAATCTCGGGGTCAGGCTCGGATGGCAAATTGGTTTCCGCTTCGTGTGCGATCCGGTCCAGGTCTGCGGCGGGCCGCAACTGCAGGCAAGCCTCCAGCAGATCGCGGTGGTAGCGTGGCGTGGTCGGCATGTGCTTTACGGCCTCGCGCGCTTCCGAAATCTTCCCCTCGCGCAGAAGGATGGATGGCATTACATACGCGGCCCACTCCGAACCGGCATCCAGACGGACAAAATCCGCGGCCCGTTCGGTCCTGCCCAACTCCATGAAAGCCCAAGCGCAAGAACGAAAAGAATAGTTGCCAGGGTCGAGCGCCAGAGCGGTGTTGCATTCACTCGTCGATTGCTCCAGCATCCCGGCATAACGATAAACATACCCCATCACAAAATGGGCTTGGGCGCTCTCCGGACGACGCTTGATCAGCGCCTGTGCCGCCTGGTATGCCTTGCCGAGTTCGCCTCGCGAAACGCGGTTCTCGATCAGTTGTCCAGCGGCAAGGACCCGATTCGGATCGAGCTCTACAGCACGTTCGCAGGCTTGATTCGATCGCTGGAACATCGGCTCGCCACCATCCGAGTAATCCGCGTCATAGTAACAACGCACTCCGAGTTGCTCCCATGCCGGCGCGTAGCTTGGGTCCACGGCGACCACGTGCTCCAGAACCGCGATTGCATCCTTGTTTGGCCCCGCATCGTGAGGCAGCGCGAGGCTGTGCAGGTAGAGATCGTAGGCCTCCGCATTTTTCGGGCGCGTGCCGGTATCGAGAAAACCGCCGGCCGCACCAAGCGCCGGCAGCAACCCTTGACGCATCTGGGCCGCCATCTGCGCTTGCATTGCGATCAGGTCCTGCGCGGGCGCGGTCAAATTGGTCTGCCACAAAAGCCGGTTCCCATCCACCTGGATCGCTTCGAGCGTAATCAGAAGGCGGTCGCCTTGCTTCAGGAAGTGTCCGGTAAGCACGTTGGCGACGTGCAATTCGCGGCCCGCCCGCTGGGGATCGACGTCGTTGCCAACAAACTTTCGCGTGACCGCGGATGGACGAACGTCAAGCGTCCGGGTGTACGTGAGCGTGTTGGCAATTTCATCGGCCAGCGCGAAGCGAAGAAACTCCACGCTGATGTCGCCATTCATGTTCTGCAAGGGCAGCACCGCAATGGTGTTCTTCGGAGCGCGGCCGCCCGCCATCTGGCGCTGTTTGAACCACCACGCTCCCACCGCGGCCAAAACCATGAGCAGCAGCGCGCTGACTCCCAGCAGAAGATACGTTGAAAATTTGCTCGAGGTCTGAAAGGTAGTCGTGGCCAGGCGATAGGGCAAGGCTGGACGCCGCACCCCGCTCCTGGTCAACCCCGATTCCGTTTCCTTCCGCAAAGACTGGAGATCGCCCTTCATCGCGAGCGCGTTCGGGTAGCGGTGTCCGCGGTCTTTCTCCATGGCCCGGCCGATGATGCCTTCGAGATCCGGAGGGAGCTTGGGGTTGAGATGAAGAGGAGAGACCGGCTTCTGATTCAGGACCGCATCCAGCGTGGTGATCACGTTGCCGGTGGCAAAGGGCTTCTTGCCGGTCGCCATTTCGTAAAGCACGACTCCGAGCGAGAACAGATCGCTCCGCGGATCCAGTTCTTCGCTGCGCGCCTGCTCTGGAGACATGTAAACCGCGGTTCCCGGAATCACGCCCACCGCGGTCAGCGAATCTTCCATCGCTGCCTCGCTCGATCCCGGTTCGCGCGCCGACTTGGCCAATCCGAAATCGAGAATTTTTGTCTGACCGCTCTGCGCCACAAAAATGTTGGCCGGCTTGATATCGCGATGAATGATCCCCTTGGCGTGCGAAGCCGCCAAAGCATCCGCCACCTGGATGCCGATGTCGAGGATCTCGTCGACTTCCATCGCCTTCCCCCTTATCCGCTCCTTCAGGCTCACCCCTTCCAGCTTCTCCATGACAATGAAGGGATGTCCGCCGTTGTCTTCGATGTCGTGGATGGTGCAGATGCCAGGGTGGTTCAACTGGGAAGCGGCGCGGGCTTCGCGCACGAAGCGGTCGAGCGACTTGCGGTCGTGGACCAGCTCCGCGGGAATAAACTTGAGGGCGACGTGACGGGACAGGCGCGTGTCTTCCGCCTCATACACCACGCCCATGCCACCACCACCGAGCTTTCCCAAGATCTTATAGTGGGAGACTGTCTGGCCGATCATTCCTAGGGCCTCGGTGCCGTCGGCGGTAATGTTAGGCCGCTGGCGAAGTCCCGGTCAACCCTCTGTTCTCGCTCAGAATGATTGGTGACACTCCGGACGTATGAAAACCAGCGTTTTTCCTGGCAGAAGCGGCGAGCACGGCGGGCTTGCCTGGACACGGCCACTCGCGTAGGCTTTTGGAGCCTGAAAGTGGGCTGCCAAATCCGGCGCCAGCCTGCTAAAGCATGTGGCGCCGATTCTTCAAGACGTATCTCCTGATGCACGGGCCAGCCAATTGCCAGCTCCTCAAGCAACCTCTTGGTCTTATGATGGTAGGTCATGTTTCATAGGCATTGACCTGCCACGGAGGTGTGAATGAGCGGCCATTCGTTCTTTGGCGCAGCCGAGGTCGGAGGTTCAAGACTCATGCAGGCGTTGGTGGTCGATGATTCCGCTGTCTACCGCAAATTGATCGGCGATTGTTTGCGCAGCTGGGGTTTTGGCGTCACCCTCGCGGAGAGCGGCTCCGAGGCTTGGCGAATCCTGGAGCAGCCGGCTGCTCCCAAGCTCGTTCTGCTCGATTGGGTGCTGCCTGATCTGGATGGCATTGAGCTTTGCCAGCGCATCCGGCAAGCCGGATCGTCCGGCCCTTACGTCTACGTCATCCTGCTGACCAGTAAAGAGGGCCGCCAGAACATGCTCGAGGCCATGCAAGCCGGGGCGGACGACTATCTGGCCAAACCCTTTGATGAGCCGGAATTAAAGGCGCGCCTGCTGGTCGGCAAGCGGATTCTCGACCTGCAGGAGGAATTGGTTTCCGCCCGGGAGTCCATGCGCCACGCCGCCACCCACGATAGCCTCACTGGATTGATGAATCGCGGAGAGATTCTCGCCATGCTCCAGCGGGAATTGGAGCGAGCGCGCCGGGAGCACAAGCCGGTAGCAGTGATTCTTAGCGACATCGACCATTTCAAGAGCGTGAACGATACACTCGGCCATCTTTTTGGCGATGAGGCGCTCCGGGAAATCGGCCGCCGACTGCGTACGCAACTCCGCGTCTACGATGGTGTTGGCCGCTATGGCGGAGAAGAATTTCTAATGGTTCTGCCCAACTGTGATTTGCCCAACGCTCTAGTGCGCGCGAATGGGCTGTGCAAAATCGTTGCCAATACACCAGTGGTTTATTCCGGCGAGGAGAGACTCATCACCATGAGTATGGGAGTCGCCGTCTCTGCTTGCGATGGGAAAAACGAAGTGGAAGCGTTGTTGAATCAGGCCGACGCCGGCCTTTATGCGGCCAAGGAAAAAGGCCGGAACCGGATCGAGCACTTCACCCCTGCCGCCAAGAAAACCGCGCCTGCGCGCGCACGCAAAAGCTAGAAGCCTTCTCCCAATGAACCGAAAGGATAAACTGCCGTGATCTCAATTACGCTCACAACTCAGTCAATGAGTGCGACGGCGATGTTTCGCCAACCATTCGATTCAACGTTCCGTGACGGCAACTCCGGAGGCATAGCACTCGTTTGAGGTGCGACACTATGCGGAAATACAAAGCGGCGGAGCTGTTATGCTCCGCCGCTTTTGTTCCGTGCGCCGGCAAATTCAGCAGTTATCGGCTAGTGATGTTCGCCGCCACCATGCGATCCGCCAGTGCCGCCACCATGCGATCCGCCACTGCTGCCGCCATGGGACGCACCACCACGCGCGGCTGCGGTATGGGTAGCACTATGGGACGTGCCACCACGCGCTGCTGTGGCTTGGGAGCCACGTGCGGAGGCACCACCGTGGGACCCGCTACCGCCCCTGGCGCTTACTGCCGATGACCCACGTCCACGATTGGCTGCATAAGCACGTCCACCGCCGTTTCCACGGCCGGCGACGTACCTTCCTCCTCCCCCACCGCTGAAGCGATGATCACCCCAGCCGTGGCTATAGCCCCAGCTCGCCCATGGGCCCACGCCCAGGAAGATCCCATTATAGAAATAGCCCGGTCCATAAAAACCGTAGGGTGCGCAGCCGTATGGTGCATACTCGTAGTAGCCGTATGAACAGACGGGCGGAACTATGCTGATGGCAATTTGTGCGTTGACCGTTGGCACCAAGGCCAAGGACGCAAGTAAGGCTGTTGTCCCCGCCAGAAGCAGACTGTGCGTTGCGAACTTGTTAAACACGCTCTTGACTTGCCACATTTTGTTATCCTCTCGGAACTCCCGCTTTCGATCGAAAGTTGCATCTCCAGTATCAGGCCCTTGCTCATAGATAACTGGTCAATACAGACCGTCGTCCGCAATACTCGCCTTTGGACTCGAAGAGGGAAGACAAACCTACATCGGAGCTAAGCTTTCGTCGGGTTGGCGGTTTGACCCAGACGGCAAGCCTTGTGATCCTTAACCGCCTACGAATGAATGGGATGGGATTAGCGCCGCCGTACCCCGTATAGTAATCAACAACGGAAAGGAGTAATCAACCGGCCAGATTCAGCACCGTGAAAGTGGTAGCCTGCTCTGAGGCGCCAGTTCCGCCCCGCCGCACTGGCCGCCAGCTATTGTCCTCGTGTTGACCGATCTTCCAACCCGCATAAAGAGGTGCGCGCGCGACGCCGGATTCGATCTCTGCGGCATCGCGCCGGTTCGCGACTTCGGCGAGTTGCACGCCTTTCCCGTCTGGATCGCGGATGGGAAGCACGGCGAAATGAAGTACATGGAAGCGCGCGATAAGACCGGGGAACTCAAGCGCGCGTCGCTCGACCGAGTGGCTCCCTGGGCGCGCAGCGTAGTCGTGTGCGCCATCAACTACAACACCGCGCATCCGTACTCGACCGAAGCACAGCCAGAAGATGCCAACCGGGGCTGGATTTCACGCTACGCCTGGACCCGTGAAGATTATCACGAAGGCATACTGCGCCGCCTGCTGCAGGTTGAAGGTGAGTTGCGCGGACTGGTTGTTGCTAATGGAGAGCCGGACGTCCACGCCCGGCCGCAATACTGCTGGACGGGCGAGACGCCCGTCGCTCCACCAACTGGCAACTCACTTCACTTCCGTTCCTATGTCGACACCGGCCCGCTCATCGAGCGCGTGTATGCCAAATACGCTGGCGTCGGATGGATCGGCAAGAACACTTGCATCATCAACCAGCAGCTTGGATCGTGGCTGTTTCTGGGCGTAATCCTTACTTCGCTTGAATTCACGGACGATGACCTCACGGCCTGCCTGCCTGCGCCCGATCGTTGCGGGACTTGCACGCGCTGCATCACCGCCTGTCCAACGCAGGCGATTGTTGCACCCGGCGAATTGGACGCGCGGCTGTGCATTTCCTATCTGACCATCGAGAAGCGAGGCGAGATTCCAGATGAGTTGCGTCCCGGCATGGGACGGCACGTCTTCGGATGCGACATCTGTCAGGACGTTTGCCCATGGAACCGCAAAGCGCCGGCAACCTCCGCGGCGGAGTTTGAGGCGCGGGAAGGACTGGTCAATCCGGCGCTCGAGTGGCTGGCGGAAATGCAGGAGAAAGAGTTCCGGGAGGTGTTTCGCGGGTCTCCCATCCGGCGCGCAAAGCTATCCGGCCTGCGGCGGAATGCAGTGATTGCGATGGGAAACAGCGGCGACAAAAAATTTGTGCCGACGCTAAGGAAACTCTGCGAAGATTCAGACCCGGTGGTCGCGGAACACGCGCGCTGGGCAGTAGCGACACTCGGTTGAGAATCTGGTGGTGGAGAGCCGGGCGTCCCCGCCCGGTCGCCTAACTGCCGGACGGGCGAGACGCCCGTCCCTCCACGAGCAAATCTGTCCATTTACAATCGACAGTTCATTTCAGAGGAGGACCCATGTTCCAGAAAGATCTGCTTCACGGCAAGCGCATTCTTATCACCGGAGGCGGCACAGGTCTGGGCAAAGCCACAGCACAGCGTTTTCTGGAGCTGGGCGCGGAAGTTTATATCTGCGGACGGCGGCAGGAAGTTCTGGCGGCGACCGAGCAGGAGCTACGCGAGCGCACGGGCGGCAAGATCCACTCTCGTCCCTGCGACGTGCGCGACGCTGCGGCGGTCGAAGAGATGATCGGAATCATCTGGGCTGAAGGTCCGCTCGATGCGCTCATGAACAACGCGGCCGGAAATTTTCTGGCGCGCACGGAAGAACTTTCGTTGGGAGCGTTTCAGTCGGTGATTGGCATTGTCCTGATGGGCACGCTGCACATGACGATGGCCTGCGGGCGGCGGTGGCTGGCAGCGGGGCGCGGAGGCGTGGTGCTGAACGTGACCACCACTTACACGACGACGGGCTCGGCGTATGTGGTGCCATCGGCGGTGGCGAAGGCAGGCGTGCAGGCGCTGACGCGAAGCCTGGCCGTCGAGTGGGGCAATCGCGGAATACGGATGAACGCCATCGCGCCGGGGCCGATTCCGACCGAGGGCGCGTTCTCGCGTCTGTTGCCGCGTCCCGAACTGGCCGAGGCGGCGAAGAAACGAAATCCTCTGGGGCGGTTTGGCACGACGGAGGAGTTTGCCAACCTGGCCGCATTCTTGATCAGCGATGGCGCCGGCTATGTAAATGGAGAAGTCGTGACCATGGACGGCGGGGAGTGGTTGCAAGGGGCAGGCGAGTTCACGGCGCTGGGGCGGGAGCTAACGGAAAAAGAGTGGGAGGCGATGAGACCGAAATCAAGACCAAAGACGAGCACGCCGGCGTGAGGCAGGGGCAATGCCGCACGTTTGCAGGACAGCATCAAATACGCCGCAAAAACGAAAGCGCCCGGACTCGGTTAGAGTCACCGGACGCTCGTCGAACAGCCCTCCCCCGAAGTCTGCTCATAGCCACTCTATGTTCTGATTGCCGCCGGGGGAATGGCACGAACGGGCGACTCCTATAGGACAATCTGGTAGGCTCGGCAGGAATCGAACCGGCAGCCGTCGGGAGTGGGGGCAGCGAAAATCAGCATGACGGATGGGCTGGTTTGTGACGGTCGTCCGATCGGGACGCCCGTTGCCACACGATCTTCGAAAAAAAAGCAGTGGGACGCGTAGTTTACGCGTCTCACTGCTGGGGTAGAGTGTTGCTATGTTGCGTTGCTACGCTGGGAAAGACTCCAGCGCAGTGTTACCGTCCATGTCTGCCGCCGCCACCGTGCGATGATCCACCGCCACCGTGCGAGGATCCACCACCGCCGTGCGACGATCCGCGGCTCGGCGCCGAATGGCCACCGCTGGGAGCAGAACGTCCGCCACCGCCGTAACCGGGGGCCGGGCGTCCGCCGCCACCGCTATAGCCGCCGCGATTGCCGCCGCTGTAACCTCCGCCACTGTAGCCGCGATTGCCACCATAAGCACCTCCGCCGTAAGAGCGCGGAGTAACGATGGGCTGCCTCATGTTGAGTGGCGGACGAGAGGATCCGCTGTAGCCCCGGCCCGCTGAGCCCGAATTACGGGAAGAGCCATACGCACCGCGGTCTTCTGTGCGGCCAGCCGATGTGCGTCCGCTCGACTCACCCGGCCTGGATGACTCACGGATTGACTCCGAAGATGAGCGCGAGGGCATCGGCGAAAATTTCTGCCAGCCGCCGTTGCTGTTGCCACTTTCGCGAGCGCTTGTCGATGCACCCGAGTTGCCGGATCTGGGCGTCGATCCCGAATTCGCATTGGCTCGCGTTTCCGGACCTTGGCCGGAGCGCTGAGAGCCGTTGTTCGAACTGGTATTTCCGGGCCTCGCAACGTTTCCAGCGGACCTGCCATTCGACGCGGCTGCAGTGTTGCCTCGGGCCGAGAAGAAGTGCTGATTCTGCGATACGTTCCGAGTCGTTGAGGCAGCCGCCGGGCGTCCACTGGCCGAGAAGCTCTCGCGGTTCGGAGTCACGGGCAGTCTGCCGGTGGTGAAACGCGCATTCTGGAACTGCGCGTGAGTCATCGGCTGAGCACTCATGTGGCCGGTGCCGAACTCTTTGCCCGAGACGGTCGTTCCGCCGCGGAAGTTCGCATCATGCATCGCCAGGTTCACGTTCGAGAATCGCGAGCCGGCGCGCAGCGGAGCAAAGCCGCCGCGGTTGTACTCGCCGAAACGGGCGTAGCCGTAGCCCCCTCCCCACCGCCCCCACCAGGGATGGAAGAAGTCACCCGGTCCAAGCGGAAGCCAGCCGATCGAGCCCCATCCGCCAAAGCCGAATCCAAATCCAAAACCGCCGAGCCCGAAGAACGAAACATAAGCCGGAGCCCAGATCGGACGGTAGAACGGATACCCGTAGGCCGGACCGGGCCACCAACCCCACGCTCCGTCGTACAGCATCCAGCGACCGTAGTGATACGGCGCCCAGCCCCAGGGATCATACGAAACCCAAGTCCAGCCCCAATAAGGCTCATACACCCAGCGGCCGTCGCGATATGGCGCCCAGCCAGGGGCCACAGTTGGCCGCCACACTGGACCGTAATCCGGAACTTCCGTCCAGGTGCCGTGGGCATCGAGATCTTCGGTTCCGACGTAGTAGTCATTAGTGCGCCGCCGCGATATCGAATTGCGAATCATGTTGTCGCGATCGGTGTTCCACTGATCAAAGTCATCGCGCGCCGGAGCTTCGCCGATTTTGTATTGCTCGTCCGCGCCCGTGCCCTGAATCGTGATGAACTGGTTCTGTCCGACGCGCGTGCCGCCTTGCGGAGTAGTAACCTCTATTTCGCCTCTGCGGACGAGCACTTCCGTGTGATCGTCGGCCGTCACCAGAATTCGAAAGCTCGATTCGCGGCGATTGGTGCGAATGGCAACATTGGGCGTATCGATTTCGGCGTCCGCATCGCTGTTCTTGTAGACGGTGTAGTTCGCCATGCCGTGCCCAAGTTGAACCTGAATTTGCGAGCGTGTGAGGGTGGTGATGTTGGCCTGCGTATGCTCAGCCAGGCGGAGCATGTTGGCATAGTCGAGCTGAAGCTCGGTGCGTGCTTTGTCGCCGGTCGAAACGCGATCACCCGCGAGCACGGGAGCATTGAGTGCAGCCGCAGACCAGCTGCCGGAGTCGCCGCGCTGGGTGGAGACGTCGCCATGAATCAGACTGATGCGCGCAACGCCGTTTGTTTCAGTCGGAGCCGGCGCATTGGAACTCGGGTTGCCGGGGCCTGCATTGCCGGGGCCTGGTTCGTTGGAGCCCGGTTGCGTCGGGGCCTGATTCATCGAACCTTGATCCATCGAACCTTGATCCATCGAATCCTGGTCCTGGTCCATGGAACCCTGGTCGTTGGGACCCTGCATTGGGATGCCGGCCGACGGTTTCGAATATTGATCCGGCGCCTGGTCGTCGGAATTCTGAGCGACGACGGCGCCTGGAATCGCCGTCATCATTCCTAATCCTAAGATTGCCGCTATTAACTTGAATTTCATACGTACCTCCACCTTGTTCGGGACAAATCTCTGCCTGAAAGAATGCAGGCCGAGTGCCAATGTCGAGCGACGAGTGGAGATTCATTTAATTGCATTGTTTTTAATAAGTTAAGGGAGACATAACAGCTTGGACAGGCAGCGATTCGCGGGGCTCCGGTGGCCCGGTTCCACCGGTGTGGTGCTTTTCGGCCAGAGGCTGGCTATCCATATCGCCATGAATTCCAGGGCTAGACCGGCTTCTTAGTACCGTGCAGCCTCCAGTAGTGAACACACCACGAAACAAACAAGCCAGCCAGACCAACGGCAAGGGCCGGGTCCGGCATAAACAGGCCTTTATCTGCACGCCACGCAATGCAGAAGACGTAGAAGGTTAACGCGATCCGATCAAGAAGTGTTGTGCCTCTTAGAGCAATGCTTACCATCAGCACGAGCGTCACCACAAAGAAAATCACCGGCTCCACTAACTCTGAGCGGGGAATTGGTCCCCCTATTATGAACATAAAAACACCCTTGATTAACCCAAACAAAATGCACCCCGCAAACCATTGCATCCACACCTGTGCCATGAGAACCAAGAGCGTCGCCGCTACGATGAGTTCCACCCAGCCAATCGGCTCCGACCACACTAAGTGACGCGGCGGAGCTGCCCACACTACCCTGCGCAATCCGTCAACTAGCGGAGCCAGCGCAACGAAGAACACAGCCAAGCCGCCGCCGAGGCGGAGACCACTCTTGACTTGTTCCTTCACAGACCGGCCCATAAATCATCGTCTCCAAAATTTTCTACGGATTAAGTTCTCCGTCCCATCGTTCCCGTCGTGCCGACTCCAGCGATTCACTCCCCGTCGTTGTCGTCAATCCCAATCTTCGACAAGCGATACCGCAACGCATTCCGCGAGAGGCCGAGCAGGCGCGCGGCTTGCGACTTGTTGCCGCCCGCGCGTTTCAGAGCCTCGCGGATCATTTCGTCTTCCCACTGGTCGAGGGTCATGCCGTCGGGGAGGAAGCGATCGGACGCAGTGTTGCCGCGATTGCGCGGGGAGTCGAGTTGTATGTCGCCGACTTCCAACTGGCTGCTCGTGGCGAGCGCGCAGGCGCGTTCGATGACGTTCTGCAGTTCACGCACATTGCCCGGCCAATAATGACTGACGAGAAGCTGCATGGCGGCGGACGAAATGCCGGTGATTTTTTCCGATCTTCCGGAATCCTTGGCGAAGCGCGCGAGGAACAGGTTCGCTAACCCCGGAATATCTTCCTTGTGTTCGCGCAACGGCGGGATATCGATCGGGACCACGTTGAGCCGGTAGTAGAGGTCTTCGCGAAACGTTCCATCTTCGAGCGCGGCGCGCAGGTCGCGGTTGGTGGCAGCGAGAAGCCGAACGTCGACCTTGATGGTGCGCGTGCCGCCCAGGCGCTCGAACTCACGCTCCTGCAGCACGCGGAGAAGTTTGACTTGGATGGCGGGCGGCACGTCTCCGATTTCGTCGAGGAAGAGCGTGCCTTTGTCGGCGAGCTCGAATTTACCCGGCTTGCTGGTGGCGGCTCCGGTGAAAGCTCCTTTTTCGTAACCGAAGAGTTCGCTCTCCAAAAGATTTTCGGGGATGGCGGTGCTGTTGATCTTGATGAAGGGACCGGAAGCGCGGCGCGATTTTTCGTGGATGGCGCGAGCGATGAGGTCTTTGCCAACACCGCTTTCGCCGCCCAGCAGAACGGTGGAGTTGGTGGACGCAACGCGTTCGACGGTGGCGAGCACTTCCTGCATTTTGGGACTGATCGCAACGATGTTGGGGTGGCTGTACTTCTGTCCGAGGGCTTCGCGAAGCGAGCGATTCTCCTCGCGCAGGCGGGAGTTATCGAGCTCCTTGTGCACCACCATTCGCATTTCGGCGAGCGAGAACGGCTTGACGACGTAGTCGCTGGCGCCGGCTTTCATCGCTTCAACCGCGGTTTCAACCGACCCGAACGCGGTCATGACGACGATGGGCAATGCGGGATTCTGCTGCTTGGCAGTTTGCAGAAATTCGAGCCCGCTGATGCCGGGAAGTTTGAGGTCGGTGAGGACGAGGTGAACGGGTTCGGAGGCGAGCAGCTTCAAACCAGTTTCGGCGTCGCCGGCGGAGAGCGTCTTGAAGCCGTCGTCGCCGAGGTTGAGCTCCAGCAGCCGCCGCATCTTGGCTTCGTCTTCGATGATGAGAATAGTCTGCATCGGTTTAGCTCGTGTGGGGACGGGCGCCCTCGCCCGTCCAAGCCGAGTGTACCTCGGCAGTTGCGGGCGGCTCGACGGTTTCTTCGAGCGGAAAGAAGATGGTGAATATGGCGCCGCCCCCTGGGGCGTTCTCGACGTGGATCGCCCCATGATGACCGTCTATGATCTTTGAAACGATGGAGAGACCCAGGCCCACACCGGTTTTCTTCGTGGTCACAAACGGGTTGAAAATTTCTTCGCGCAGTTCGTCGGGAACGCCGGGGCCGTTGTCGGCCAAGCGCAGTTCCACTCCTTCATGATCATTTTGCGTAGCGGGTTGAACGTCGACGCGCAACGTGCCGCCGTGGTCTTTATCGTGATCCTGCATGGCTTCGTAGGCATTCTGCACGAGATTGAGGAGAGCTTGCTCGCAGAGACTTTCATCGAGCGGAACGAGCGGCAATCCGCTCGCGTAGTGGCGTTCGACGCGCACGGGTTTGCCCGTCTCTTGTTTGCCGGTAAACCGATCCGCGACAATTTGCAGGACGCGATCGAGAAGCGCGATCAGGTTCGCGGGATGCGGTTCGGCATGAAGCGGACGAGCGAAGTCCAGAAACTCGGTGACGAGGGCACTGAGCCGGTTGACCTCCGTCGAAATGTAGCCGGCTAACTCGCGGGCAAGCTCGTCGGAGGCCTGCAATTTCTGGGTCAACATTTCGGCCGAGCCCTTGATGACTCCGAGAGGATTGCGAATTTCATGAGCCAATCCGGCGGAGAGCTGGCCGAGAGCGGCCAGCCGTTCGGAGCGCCGTGCTTCGGCCTGAGCGTGCTCGAGGCGGCGATTGGTTTCGGCAAGGCGTTCGGCGAGTTCACGGTATAACTGGGTTTGATGCTGGCTTTGCTGCGAGAAGCGGTTGACGACCATGGCGGCGAGAAAGAAAAACATGATGCGCAGCGCGAGCAAGCCGAAAGCCTCGGGAGTCAATTCGTATTCCTGCATCGCGGGATAGAGATACGAGCAGTAGGCGGCGGACGCAAGCAGGGTCCAGAACAGCGTGAGCCACGGGCTGCAGTAGAGCGCCGCGGTGACGATCGGAAGATAGTAAATAGGATAGTAACTGCTGTTGATTCCTATTTCGCCGGTGTGGTCGATGAGCAGGGTTGCGAGCAAAATCTTGAGCAGCATGACGTAGGAGACTCCCCGGTTGGGGAAGTGGGAGATCAACCTTGTCTCCAGCAATTGCACAATGCCGATGGCGAGGAGAATTAACTGCTTGTGCCATTCGAGGAGCGGAGGGAGCAGAGCCAGACCGGCGAGGAAGAGGAGCCAGATGGTAAGCCAGACTGCGTCTAGACGGTTAAACCGCCGGGAGTCGGGATCGAGAATGGAAGGCGCAGGTGCCACGCAGCTTCCATCCAACCGCAGAAAGCCCTCCCTCGTCAATTGGACGGCAGCTTCCTCCGCTGCCGGGGCGGCGAGGCGGGCGAAAAAGATGCGCACATGAAGATGCGCACATAAGGATTTCCAATGACGAGCATAAATAGTTTCGATTTCCGCAAAGGGCGGCTCAGCCGCTATTGTTGTGATGCTGCGTTCAAGGCGAGGAGTCGTAAGGGATCGATGAAAAATTCCGCCACGGTTTGTCTTACGCTGGCTATGGCGTGTCTATTCGCGATCGGCGCGCTGGCGCAGACTTCGGGCGGGAATGCCGCCGCGAGCGGGACTGGCGCCGCGACTGAGGCGCAATCGGCGCGGATCGCAAAATTGGAGCAGGCGGTGGCGGATGCAAAGTCCTCCGGCGACAACGCCTGGATGCTGACGAGTTCTGCCCTGGTTCTGATGATGACCGGACCCGGCCTGGTATTGTTCTACGGCGGGTTGGTGCGGAAGAAAAACGTCCTGTCGACGATGATGCAAAGCTTCGCGCTGATGGCCATCGTCACTCTGCTGTGGGGCTTGGTCTCCTATAGTCTGGCATTTGCTCCGGGAAACAGCTTCATCGGCGGATTGCACAACGTCTTTCTCCGCGGCGTGGGAGCGCAACCCGACCCCGATTACGCCGCGACCATTCCACTCCAGACATTCATGGTGTTCCAGTTGATGTTCGCCATCATTACTCCGGCACTCATCACGGGCGCGTTCGCGGAGCGCATGAAATTCAGCGCGATGACCGCCTTCATGGTGCTGTGGTCGCTCGTGGTGTACGCCCCGATGGCGCACATGGTCTGGGGGAAGGGCGGACTGCTGAACGCTTCTCTCGGCGGACGGTTCCCCTGTCTAGATTTTGCCGGCGGCACCGTGGTGCACGTCACGTCCGGTGTATCGGCGTTGGTGTGTGCGTTGTATCTGGGTCCTCGCATCGGGTATCCGAAGGAGGCCATGCCGCCTCATAGCGTGGTTTTGAGTTTCGTCGGGGCCTGCTTGCTCTGGGTGGGATGGTTTGGGTTCAACGCGGGCAGTGCGCTGTCGGCGGGGGCTCTGGCTACAAGCGCATTCGTCGCTACCCATTTTGGCGCCGCCGCGGCAACCCTCGGCTGGAGCGGCGCGGAGTGGTGGAAGCGGGGGAAGCCCAGCGCACTGGGCGCGATCTCGGGAGCGGTGGCCGGGCTGGTCGCGATTACCCCAGCGTCCGGTTTTGTCTCGCCCATGTCGGCCATCGCCATCGGATTGGCTGCGGGTGTTGTGTGTTTCCTCATGGTGACCAAGGTCAAGTCTATGTTCGGATACGACGACTCGCTCGATGCGTTCGGCGTTCACGGCGCAGGTGGAACTCTGGGAGCTCTATTGACGGGCGTCTTCGCTTCGAGCGCCGTGAATCCTATCTTTAAGAACGCTCAGGGAAGCGCGCTGGCTTCGGGATTGCTTGAGGGCAATGCCCACCAGTTCCTCAATCAGTTGGTCGGGGTAGCGATAGCCTGGGGATTGGCGATCGTGGGAACGGTGGTTATCCTGAAGCTGGTGGATATCACCATCGGCCTGCGCGTTTCGGAGGACCACGAGATGCAAGGTCTTGATCTTTCACAGCACGGCGAAGAGGGATATTCTTGGGATTCGCCCGCATAACGAGAAACCGAAACGGGGCGATGGAATCAATGGGACGGAGAATCATGACAAAGGTCGAAGCGATTATTCAGGTCTCAAAGCTGGATGCCGTGAAAGACGCATTGCACGAAGTGGGCGTCGAAGGCATGACCGTTTTTGAAGCCAGAGGACATGGCCGGCAAAAAGGACACACCGAGTTTTATCGGGGACGCGAGTACACCGTGGACTTGATCCCAAAGGCGAAACTCGAGATCGTGCTGGCCGATGAAATGGTCGAGAAAGTCGTGCAGGCGATCACCACCGCGGCGCGCACGGGCAAGATCGGTGACGGGAAGATTTTTCTTTCGCGCATTGACGAAGCGATTCGGATTCGCAACGACGAACGTGGCGATAGCGTGCTGTAAGCACCCGAATTTCGACTCGACCTCCCCCCCCGGTCTGCTTATTTATGAGCAGACCGGAATAAAGGCTGGAGCAGGAGCTAAACACTTCGGGGAGACTGTCATCGAAATGACCAGCGTGCCCACCGTCCGCAGTGAGTTACTGGACTTGTATGTGCGCGAATCCGCTGCCATCGAGCGGGAATTTTTCGTCACGGGTGAAGGACGCGCGGCGCTCGCCAGGCGCACGGCGCTGGTCGATTCGATCGTTCAGCGGCTCTGGAACGAAATCATCGTCCGTTCTCACTCAGGCTCTACCCCTGCCGATCCAGACAGCCCGAAAGATTTCGCGCTGGTGGCAACCGGCGGATTCGGGCGTGGCTGGCTTTTCCCCCACTCCGATATTGATCTGCTGTTTCTGCACGCCGGGAGTAGCTCCGAGAGCGAATTCAAAGATCCCATCCGGCGCTTTTCGCAGGAATTGTGGGATCTGCGGCTGAAGCTCAGTCCCGCCACGCGAAATTTGGCGGAGTGCGAACGGTTGGATCCAAACAATGTTGAGTTTGCCATCTCGCTGCTCGACTGCCGATACCTGGCGGGCGATCGCGGGCTTTTTTTACGGCTGCGCGAAAAGGTTGTGCCTCGTCTGGTCGGGCGGGAGTGCCAGAACCTGATCCAGAACCTGGCCGAGATCACACGCGCTCGTCATCATAAATTTGGCAATACCGTCTTTCACCTGGAACCGAACGTGAAGGATGGGCCCGGCGGTTTGCGCGACTACAACGTCGTCAACTGGCTGGCGCTGATTTCGGCGATGGAAAAGTTGAAGGTGTGGCCGGACATGAGCACGCTGCTGCCAGTTTCTTCGCGGAGGGCGTTCGACGCGGCGCTGGATTTTCAAATGTCCGTGCGTTGCTTTCTGCACTTCCGGCACGGGCGTCACGACAACACGCTCTTTTGGGAGGCGCAGGACGAAGCGGCGGCGAGAAAGATCGGTGCCAGCATTGGAGCGAACGATGCGGAAATCGTGAACGCAGCGGATTGGATGCGCGTCTACTTTGGCCACGTGCGCAGCGTGCACCGGGTCTGCAACCAATTGCTGGAGGAGATTCCCGCTGCCTGGTCGTCGTTGTACCGGCAAGTCCAGGGCTGGCGGTCGAAGGTTGCAAGCGCCGACTTTTCGGTGGTGGACGGACTGATCTTTTTACGACAACCGCAACAACCGCAGCAACCGGGCGGCCTGCGGGATCCGGAATTGCTGTTGCGGCTTTTTCATTTCATGGCGGAACATGGCCTGAAGCTGAGTACGACCACCGAATATAAAGTCGAGCAGGCGCTGCCGGCGCTAGCGGCGACGCCTCCGCGGGGAGCCGAGTTGTGGCTTTACCTGCAGGAAACGCTGGTGCAGCCACACGCGGCCGACGCTCTGCGCTCGATGAACGCGCTTCGACTCCTGGCGCTTCTGTTGCCGGAATTGAAGGGGATTGAGGCGCTGGTGGTACGGGATTTTTACCATCGCTACACGGTGGATGAGCACTCGTTTTTGGCGATCGAACATCTGCATCGTCTGAAAGAATCGAAATCGGAATGGGACCAGCGCTTTGCCGAGTTGCAGAGTGAACTCGAACAGCCGGAACTGCTTTACCTGGCGTTGCTGCTGCATGATTCCGGCAAAGCCGTGCCGAGCGAGAATCACGTTGAGCTCAGCCTGCAACTCACCGACAGTTGCGCGGAGCGGCTGGACCTTGATCCGGTGGATCGCGAGACGGTGCGATATCTGGTGGCGAGCCATCTGGAAATGTCGGCGGCGATGCGGCGGGACGTGTTCGATCCAGCCAATGTGAAGTCGTTCGCGGAAAAAGTCGGAGTGCCCGAGCGGCTGAAGATGCTGTGCCTGCTGACGTATGCCGATATCAAAGCCGTGAACCCGGAAGCCATGACGCCGTGGAAAGCGGACAACCTATGGCAACTGTACATTGCGTGCGCGAATTACTTGAGCCGCAGCGCGGATGAGCGCGTGCACACCGACGATGGTGGAAGTCTTGCGCACCTGCGGTCGCTGGCGCCGGTGGCGGGGAAAAAGATCAACGTCTTTCTGGAAGGATTGCCGCAACGGTATCTGCGTATTCATGGCGCGAGCGACGTTCTGGCGCATGCCGAAATGGCCGCTCGGCTGGGGCAGGACAGCGTCCAATTAAATTTGAAGCAAGTTCGTCACTGGTATGAACTGACGCTGATTACCACCGACCGGCCCTTCCTGTTCGCTTCGGTTTCCGGGGCGCTGGCCGCGTGGGGAATGAACATCGTGAAAGCGAACGCGTTCTCGAATGCCGCAGGCATGGTGGTGGACACTTTCTATTTCACCGATCGCTTTCGAACGCTGGAGATGAATCTGCAGGAATGGGAGCGCTTAAAAAAGAGTATCGCGGCCGTGGTTAAAGGAGAAGCTGACTTGGCGCGCATGCTGCGCGACCGCTTGAAATCAGAGAACGGCACGAAGGTCAAGATCGCCACGCTGATTGAATTTGACGATAGCTGCTCGGCCCACAGCACGCTGGTGCAGGTTCTGACCCAGGATCGTCCGGGACTGCTTTGCCGGATGTGTTCGCTGGTCTCGAAGCATGAGTGCAACATTGAAATTGCGCTGATCGAGACCGAGGGGCAGATGGCAATTGATGTCCTGTATCTGACCTCAGGCGGGGCCAAGTTGAGTGCGGACCGGCAGGCGGCGCTGGGGCAAGCACTGCGCGAGGAACTCGCGGCAAAATGATTCTTCCTTTTACGCAAAGATAGTGGAGAGACGGGCGCCCCGCCCGTCCCTCCACTATCTGACTCATCGCGAGGTCGCCGCAACCTCGCGATCTGCGTAATATCCTTCTCGAGTTTGCACGGTCAGGTCTTTCTTCTTCACCGCCAATGTGACGTGGTGATAACCGGAGGCTGAGCTGTCTTTGTCGGGCGTATAGCCCATGCTGTACTGGGTTCGCAGTTCCTCGACGATGCTGTCATAGATCTCGCCGACGGTTTGTTTCTTTGTGACTTCAAAAAAACGTCCCCCTGTTTCCTTGGAAACCCTCTCCAGAATTTTCTTGCCGTCCGTGCGCGGTTCTTCGGGATGACGCTGGCCTCCGCCGCGACCACCACCACCGCCCGGATATCCACCTCCGCCACCGGGCCAGCCGCCACCACCGCCGGGCCAACCGCCGCCGCCCCGGCCCATTCCGCGACCCGGTTGTTGCCCTTCGCTGCGGTGTGGCTCCGCGAAATAGATGGAATAGACAACTGTGTCGGCACGCTGGGCGGCCTCGATCGCACTCTCCAGGTAAGTCTTGCTGCCGTGGTCGACCCCGTCCGTGAGAATGACGAGAGCCTTCCGGCCCTGCTGCTTTTTCATTAATTCGTTCGATGCCAGATACACGGCGTCGTAAAGCTGAGTACCGCCGCCACGATGCGAGCCTGAGCCGGAGGGGGAATTAGAGGGATCGTTGGGATCGTTCGAGCGCTCGCGGTCCGATGACGTCTTGAGCAAATCGAGCGCCGATTGCAGCTTTTCGCGGGATGAAGTTAAGTCCTGCAGCAGTTCCACTTCACGATCAAAGTGAATGAGAAAGGCTTTGTCCTTGGGCTGCACCAGCATTTGATCGAAAAAACTGCGGCTCGCGTTGCGCTCCGCATCGAGGACGTTGGTTTGACTGCGACTGGTGTCGACGAGCAGACCGAGCGTGAGCGGGAGATTCGCTTCCTGAGAAAAATACTTAATTGTCTGCGGGCGGCCGTCTTCCTGAAGTGTGAAATCGTCTTTGGTGAGGTCGCGGACGATTTTGCCATGTTTGTCGCGAACGGTGACAGGCAGCGTGACTACTTTGACATCGACGGCAATGGTGGCAGCGGGTTCCTGAGCCCGCATTGATGGGCCGACGCCGGGTAGAGCGACCAGCGCAAAGTTCAGCACGAAGAGCAGCACATAGGCAACCGGCTTCCACAAGAATGAACAGCCGGCAATCGTCTCTTTGGCTTTATCTCTACTGGGCCGGGGATTATCGAGCCGGGACTCATTCACCGCACATCCTCCGTTTCCATACTCCGTTTATCGCGGCCGAATCTTAAGCGCGCCGAATCTGCACAGGACAATAGAATACACGGCCAGGATCGCACCCGCCCAACTGGGGAAGGCAACCGTCAGCCGGTACAGGAGGCCTGCCGCGACCGGAACCTGCTTTTCGGGACCGGATTCGTCAGCGGACATGGGCATCCACGCAAGCATCGTTTTCCCGGTGACCGGGTTACTGTCCTAGTTACTGTCCTGCGCTGGAACGAATCGATCCGCGCTTAACACACACATCAACATGAGCTGGATACTGAAGACTGGATGCGCGGCGACGGACTTGAAGTTGCCAGCATCCTGTAAAAGCAACGTCAATGCCGGGTAAAACTTCGTAAAGGCTAGATATGGTGCATTTGGCGATGCTAAAGTGAGATTATGCGATGCTTCTGGCAGAGACCCGCGGGAGTGTGCCTTCTTACGACGTGCCTAATCACGGCGATGATCACACTCATTTTCGCGAGACCGGGCTCTGTTTGCGCGCAAGGCAAGCCAGCCGACAGTTCGGGAGGCGCGCAGGTTTCCAAGGCCGTAGGGGTCATCAAGAGCATTCAGGCGGATTCGATCACGGTCGCGGCGGAATCCGGCGGCGAGGGCGACATCATTGCGAAGCTGACGGGCTCGACCAAGATCCTGCGCGTGCCGCCGGGAGAGAAGGATCTGAAGAACGCGATTGCTCTGCAGGCGCAAGACTTGCAGCCCGGGGATCGGGTGCTGGTTCGCGGTCAGGCATCAACGAATGGGGACGGGCACACGATCGTCATCACTGCGCTGGCGGTGATTGTGATGAAGCAGGCCGATGTGGCGGCGAAGCAGCAGCACGACCGTGACGACTGGCAGAAGCGAGGAGTGGGCGGGCTCGTCACGAACGTGGATGCTGCGACAGGCATCGTCACAATTTCCTCCGGTGGAATGGGCACGAACCGGAGCATCGCCGTCCACATCGCGAAGGATACGATCCTGCGCCGCTACGCGCCCGATTCGGTGAAGTTCGACGATGCGAAACCGGCACCCGCCAACCAATTCTGGGCGCAAATCAAGGCAGGCGATCAATTGCGCGCGCGCGGGACTCGCAACCCGGATGGCAGCGAGGTGAACGCGGAAGAAGTTGTCTCCGGCGCATTTCGGAATATTGCGGGAACCATCAAGGCGATCGACGCGGCGAACAATACGATGACGGTGCAGGATGCGATCCGCAAGAGCGCGGTGGTGGTGAAGGTGTCACCCGACTCGCAAATGAAGAAACTGCCGGCAGAGATGGCGCAACGCATCGCGATGCGATTGAAAGGCGGGGCGGGCGGCGGGAGCGGAGATCAACCGGGCGCCAACAGCCAAGGCCAAGGTATGGGCGGGCAGGGTGCTACGCCAGTGGCTGGCGGGACGCGGCCATCGACGTCGATGGAATCGCAAGCGGCGGGCGGGGCGGGCGGCGGGGCGGGCGGGAATGGTCCTCCAGATTTGCAGCGCATGCTGAGCCGCTTGCCCAACAGCACCCTGGCGGACCTGCAGAAGGGCGATGCCGTGATGATCGTCTCGACCGAGGGCGGAAATTCGGACGCGGTAACGGCGATCACGCTGCTGGCGGGAGTGGAAGCCATCCTGACGGCGGCGCCCAATCGAAGCGCATCCACACTGCTTTCGCCGTGGTCGCTGGGCGCGCCCAACGGAGAAGGTGAAGCCGCGCAGCAGTGAACAAAGCTCAATCCATGTTCTTAAATAATGTGATCTGCCTGGAAAGAATAAGGTGCGTGTTGAAGTATTTATCAGCCGTGATTCTGGCAAATCTGGTTTTGGCAATTCTGATTCCGGCGACGCTGATCGGGCTGGCTGCACCTGCATCGGCGCAGTCGCCGGCCCAGTCATCAGCAACGACAGGAACCCTGCGCGGGCAAGTGACGGACCCTTCGGGGGCGGTGGTTACGAACGCAACGGTGGCCGTCCTAGTGTCTGGAGGACAGACGCATTCGGCCACGACCAACCGCACCGGGAGTTACGAAATCGGAAATCTGGCGCCGGGCAAGTACACAGTTACCGCGAATGCGCAAGGATTCGCCGTTTTTGCGCAGAACGACGTGGACGTAGCGGCGGGGCAGGTCGCGCAGTTCAACATTTCGCTCGATATCAACGTTCAGAAAGAAAAGGTCAACGTCCAGGAAGAGACCCCTCAAGTCGACGTCAACCCCGCGAATAATGCGAGTGCGATCGTGCTTAGCGGCAAGGATCTGGAAGCGCTGCCCGACGATCCCGATGAATTGCAGTCTGACCTGGAAGCGCTGGCTGGACCTTCGGCCGGTCCCAATGGCGGTCAGCTTTACATCGATGGATTCACTGCGGGACAGCTCCCGCCGAAATCGTCGATCCGCGAGATTCGCATCAATCAGAATCCGTTCTCGGCCGAATATGACAAGCTGGGCTACGGACGAATTGAAATCTTCACGAAGCCGGGCACAGACAAGTACCATGGGCAGTTCTCAGTCGAGGGGAACAACTCGGGATTAAACTCGCGCAATCCTTTCCTCAGCGCCGATGCGACGCAGCCGTACTATTCGGTGATCTACATGGGAAACGTCGGCGGGCCGATCAACAAGAAGGCGTCGTTCTTCTTCAACGTGCAGCGGCGCAACATCGACGAAATCGCAGTCGTAAACACGCCGGCGCTGGATGCCGACTTTAATCAGATTCAGCTGAGCGAAAGCGTTCCCAACCCGCGTACCCGCACCAACATCAGTCCGCGCATCGACTACCAAGTCACCCCCAACAACACGCTCAGCGCCCGCTACCAATATTATCGTGACACACAGCAGAACGCAGGCGTCGGCGGGACGGTGCTGCCGGAGGCTGGCTACGACACCACGTCCACCGAACACACTGTGCAGATTACCGATACGCAGATTCTGGGAACGAAGGCCGTCAACGAGACCCGCTTCCAGTACCTGCGTGACAACAGCGGGCAGACTCCGGTGACGACTCCGTTGCAGAATCCGCTGTCCCCGACCGTGACCATCATTCCTTCCATCAACGTGCTCGGGGCGTTCACCGGCGGACGCAGCAGTTCGGGAGCGCAAACCGACCACCAGGATCATTACGAACTGCAGAATTACACCTCGATATCGCAGGGCAAGCACTTCGTGAAATTTGGAGGGCGTCTGCGGGTAGTTCACGAAACAAGTACGTCGGGCGCTGGATTCAATGGCATCTTCACCTTCCCGGACCTCCCGACTTACAGCAATGCGCTGCAGGGTCTCGCGAATGGAACTCCGAGTCAGCTTAAGCTCGATGCGACAACGACGCCCAGCGACGCGGTGCCAACCGTGCCCGTCACCGTGGTGGATGCCGGGCTGTACGTGCAGGATGACTGGAAGGTGCGTCCTACTTTCACGCTGAGCGCCGGGCTGCGCTTTGAAACGCAGAACGCGATTCACGATCATGCGGACTGGGCGCCCCGTGTCGGCTTTGCGTGGGGCATCGGCGGAGGAGGAAAGAGCGCGCCGAAAACCGTGTTGCGCGGTGGTTTTGGTCTGTTCTACGACCGATTCACCCAGGATCTGGTTCTCAATACGGACCGTTTGAACGGCGTGACGCAGCAGCAGTACGTTGTGTCATCGCCCGCCTGCTTCCCGAGCGTGCCATCCTGCCTCAGCTCACTAACCCAACAGACACAGACGATCTACCAGATCAGTCCTAATCTGCATTCGCCCTACATCACGCAGACGGCGTTCAGCCTGGAGCGACAGGTCACAAAGATCGCCAACGTTGCGGTTTCGTATCTGAATTCCCGCGGCGTGCACCAGTTTCTATCACTGAACGTCAACGCTCCGCTGCCGGGCACACCGTTCTCGTTGCCGTCGAACACTCCATTCCCAGACCAGGGCCCGATCTATCAGTACTCGTCGGACGGAGTCTTCCGCCAAAATCAGCTGATCGCGAATTTCAACATCCGAGCCGGCACCAAGCTATCGCTCTTCGGCTACTACAGTCTGAACTACGCCAATAGCGACGCTTCCGGCGCGTCGAACTTTCCATCGAATCAGTATGATTTGAGCGCGGACTACGGGCGAGCTTCCTTTGCGACCAGGGATCGGCTGTTCTTGGGCGGCACGATCGGACTGCCGCACGCGTTTCGCCTGAGTCCATTCATGATTTTCAATTCCGGCTCGCCCTACAACGTTACCGCCGGCCAGGACTTGAGCAACGATTCCCTTTTCAATGACCGTCCCGCATTCGCCACCAATCTTTCGGGTTCGTGCCTTTCTCCGACGCAAGCTTGCCACTATGTGATTCCGACGCAGTCGTACACGCAGATTCCCATCAACTATCTGACCGGTCCGAACCTCTTCACGCTGAACCTGCGGCTGGCGAAAACGTTCGGCTTCGGGCCGGAACTCGGTGGAAAGAACGGCGCGCAGCAGGGCGGTGGTCCTCCGGGCGGCGGCCCTCCAGGCGGCGGTGGTCCGCGTGGCGGCGGAGGCGGCGGCTTAGGACGTGGGCCCGGCGGCGGCGGAGGTTTCGGTGGCATGGGCCCGGCGACCACTCGACGCTACAACCTGACGTTCAGCGTCAATGCGCGGAACGTTCTGAATAAGGTGAATGCGGCGACGCCTGTCGGGGTCGTGAGTTCACCCAATTTCGGACAGTCGATTGCTCTGGCAGGTGGGCCGTTCTCGAGCATGGCGGCAAATCGAAAAATTGAATTGCAGGCGATGTTCAGCTTCTAAGGGCAGGTCTCAGGTGTTAGGTCTCAGGTCTCAGGAAAACCCGGAGGCGGTTCAGGTTTGTTCCTGAGACCTTATTCTATGTGGAATAATCGGCGTTGATCCGCACATACTCGGCGGTCAGATCGGTGGTGAGGAATCGCACCGATTGCTGGCCGCGCCGGAGTTGCACACGAATATCGCACACCGGCTGCGCGAGCGTGCGGTGCGCTTGCCGCTCGTTGAACGCGCAGGCAATTCCGTTTCGGCATACCTTCTGACTACCAATGAAAATCTGGACGCGAGATGGATCGATGGGCGCGCCGCACCTTCCCACTGCTGCGAGAATGCGTCCCCAATTCGGATCGGCCCCAGCCCATGCGGTTTTGACGAGCATTGAGTGAGCAATCGTCCGCGCCACCAGTAAAGCCTCTTCGCGGTCGCGCGCCTGTTCGACAAACAAACGGATCACATGCTGAACGCCTTCACCGTCACTGACGATCTGCTCGGCAAGGGACTGGCATACTGCGGTCAGCGCCGCCGACAACTTTTTGCGGGTGCGAACATCTTTGGTCCGCACCCGAACACGGCTGGCGCCGCTGGCAAGCAGCAATACTGTGTCGTTGGTGGACGTGTCGCCGTCGATGGACATGCAATTTAACGAATGGTCGCACGCCTCGCGCAGAAGAGGCTGCAGTTCGCGCGGACTTGCGTCCACATCGGTGAGCAAGTACACCAGCATAGTCGCTAGCTGCGGATGGATCATGCCGGCGCCCTTCGCGATACCCAAGACGGTGACTTCTTTCGAGCCCCCTGTGGACGAAGCGCGGAAGCGCACGGACGCCAGCTTCGGCCGGGTGTCGGTGGTCATGATGGCGTGGGCAAAAGCGAGGGCACCACGCTGGCTGGACGATCGCGCTGCGATCAGCTCCGGCAACTTCGCGCGGATTTTTTCTACCGGCAGTCGAACTCCGATGATGCCGGTCGAGGAAGGAAATATCTCGGCAGCGGGTACGCCGAACAGGCTTCCAGCTTCGCGACAAACCCGTTCGCAGGCCTGAATGCCGGCGCGTCCGGTGGCGCAGTTGGCGTTTCCGGAATTGACGACGACGGCCCGAACGCGGCCGCCGGTCGAAAGCAACGCTGCGCGGCCAATTTCCACGGGAGCAGCGACAACCCGGTTCGTAGTGAACAACGCAGCGGCGGTCGCGCCACCCGCGGCTGCCGAGCTTCTCCACCCCGTCAAGCCAACGTCGGGCTTGTCGGGGACCCCGGTGCGCTCGGATTGGACCCTTCGACTGCGCTCAGGGCAGGCTCGCGAGGGCGCCCGTCCCCACACTTCCACCAGCGCGAGGTCTGGCCGGCCACTGACTTTAATGCCGGCGGCGACCGCAGAGAAAGAGAACCCCCGGGGCAAACGAATTTTCTCGGGAGAACGGCGCAGCGCGGTCATGCCTGAATCTTCAACCAGTTTTTGGGCGGCGGCAAAATTGCAAACGTAGGCAGATTTCCACGGATCATCGGCACTTCGTCGCAGCGATAGAGCCTGGGGCATTTGTAACAGTCTTTGTGGATCTTGTCGGGAAGATCCTGGTGAGCGGCGATAGTGAATCCCATGCGCGAGAAAAATTCTGGAATACGCGTGAACAGGCACACGCAGGTGACTTTGTGCTTTTCCGCTTGCGCAAGAAGAGCCTTGACCAGGCGTCTGCCGCCACCGGTGCTTTGGCTCGCGGGATCGACGGTAATCGAACGAATCTCGGCGAGGTGCACGCCATAGAGGTGGAGAGCGCCGCATCCGATGATGCGTCCGTCATGCTCAAGGACGACAAAATCGCGGACGTTCTCGCAGATCTCCGCCAGCGTGCGAGGCAGGAGAGTGCCATCGCCGGAGTAGGCCGCGATGAGAGCGTGAATCTGCTCGGCATCGGGAAGAACCGCTTCACGCGTGCGCATGGACCTCCTTGCGCCGCCCCGTCGCGGCTTTCGTTTCTTCTTTTTTCCCGTCTTGGCGCGTAAATTCCGCATTCTCGCGCAACGCCCGGTCCAGCGCCTTGACCACCTGATCCACGTGCTTCTTCTGAATCACGTAAGGCGGCAGAAAGCGCAACACGGTTTCGTGCGTGCGATTGATGATAATGCGTTCCTGCAGCAGTTGCTTCGTTACCGCCTTCGCCAGTTCGGGCGAGTCCAGATCCACGGCCTGCATCAGGCCGGCTCTGGGCTGGCGCTCGTATGTCGGAAGCAAGAGCTTCGCTTCCATGCGGGAGACAGAGGCGAGACTCATGCTCTCAGCACCTCGGTACCGCATTCCAGCTTGGTGAAATAAAACAGGGGAAGCATTTCGACCTGCGCCGCGGGCAGGATGCGCACTCGCCCTACACTTGATTTGAGAGCCTGAGTACAAGCTTCGAGCTTGGGCATCATGCCGCCGCTGACCACCGATTCCTCAATGAGCCCGGCAACTTGCTTCGTATCCAACCGAGGTATCACCGAACCGTCGGCCTGTTTTACTCCGGGCACGTCGGTGAGAAAAATCAACGCGTCGGCCTCGCACGCTATGGCGCAAGCAGCCGCCATCTGGTCCGCATTCACGTTGTAATACTGTCCGTCCCCTCCGAGCGCAAGCGAGGAGAGCACAGGAATGCCACCTTCTGCCCAGATGGCTTTGAGCCAGCGCGGCTCAGAAAAGCAGATTTCGCCGACAAATCCCAAGTCGTATTCCGCATCCTGTTTCTTGCGAGCACGAAAAACGCCGCCGTCTCCACCACAAAGACCGATGGCCGGTTGTCCGGCAGCAGCGATCGCCGCCACCAGGCTTTTGTTCACAATGCCGGCGAGCACCATCAAGGCGACATCGCGGGTCTCGGCGTCGGTAACGCGCAGTCCGTGGACGAAGTCACTTGTCTTTCCGAGGAGCTTCAGGGTGCGCGTCAGAGCGCTGCCACCCCCGTGCACGACCGTGACCTGATGGCCGTCGTGGGCGAGTTGCACCACTGCTTTCGCGCATTTCTGAAGAGTCGGCTTATCCTCCAGCGCCGCGCCACCAATCTTGACGACAATTTTCACTGCAGGCCCTCCGCCTCGTCCCAGCCGTACATGAGATTCATATTCTGCACGGCTTGACCGGCTGCACCTTTGAGCAGGTTGTCCAGACAGGAAACGAGCACGAGCCGGCGGCCATCGCGCGCCAGGCAGAAACCGAGGTCACAGTAGTTCGTGTGCACTGAGAATTGGATTTCCGGCAAACTCGATGCTGGGAAAATGCGAATCCAACGCTTGCCCTTGTAGAAATCGTGGAAACAACATTGGATTTCGTCCGCTGTCATTTCGCGTTTCAAATACACATAAATCGTGGACAGAATCCCACGCGGGATTGGCAAAAGATGCGGAGTGAAGATCAACTGGCAGGAATTGAGCGCCAATTGCTCGAGGATCTCGCCGGTATGACGATGTCCGAAGACCGAGTAGGCGGAAAAGTTGTCGGCCACCGAGACGAAGTGGGTACGCGCCGTGGGTGCCTTGCCGGCGCCGGATACGCCGGACTTCGAATCGGAGATGATGCCGCGATCCGAATCCACCATGCCGGCCGAGAGCAAGGGCGCCAGCGCAAGAATGACTGAAGTCGCATAGCAGCCTGGATTCGCAACCAGAGCGGCGGACGGTATCTGGTCCGCATTCGGCTTCAGTTCAGGCAAGCCATAGACGGCGCGCTCCGTGAGGTCCGCCGCGGTCTGGGCATTGGCGTCTTTGAAGCCATAGACGGCACGATGCTGTTCCTGTTTCAACCGCCACGCGCCGCTCAGATCGACGATCCGCAGCCCGCGGGTTATCAGCCCGGAGGTCATCGCCTCGGTAACAAGTTCGCGGGAAACGGCGTGCGGTGTGGCCAGGAACAGGAGCTCAACGCCACGCTGCTCCAACGCGGACCACGAAAATGGCTGGACCGTCGAATGGCCATTGCCGGAAATGTGCGGCAATCCAGCAGCGTGCCCTTCGGACTCGCCGGTCTTTGTCTCTATCTCTGCACTGCGCCGCAAGAGTAAGGGCGCGCCGGTCCGGGGATGCCGGCCGAGGAGACGAGCGAGTTCGAGGCCGGAATAGCCGGTCGCGCCGAGAAGCGCGGTTTTAAGTTTGGCCGCCATCAGATTTTCTTTAAGCCTAACCGATTTGCCCGGTTCCTTATTTTCGTCGTTGAGGCATATTTATCCATTATTATGCATAAATATTCATCTATATTAACCGGTCTCGCAGAACTGTCAAGTCGAAACCAAAACCTAAGCAAACCTGGAGTTTTTCAGCAGTGTAGGACGGGGCAAGCCCCGTCTCTACGAAACTTGAGTTTTTGAAGGTGCTCTAACCAGCATTTGGGGGGCCTGAAGGCGTAAACCCGAGTTCGTTGCCGGCAGGGCTGTGCGGCGGCGGCCCACGTCTCGAAAACCGCGAGATGTGGGCCGTCCTGGTTTTGTGATCATGCTTTTTCGAAAGCTTTTCTAATGCCTGCAAGAAGAAATTTCAATTGGACTCAGTGAATCATTGGCATTTAGTGTGGGGAGCAATTGCAGCACGCGAGCTGGAGACTTGCGAAGATATTTCATGCCACATTTCACGCCGCCCTTCCCCACGCCGCATTATTCCGTAAGGATAGTCTATCGCACAGAAACAGGAGCAATCCCATGACGAAGCAAATGGAGAGGCGCCTCCCGCGCCGGGCGTCATTCGTATCAGTATCTGTAGCTATTCTGGCCCTACTTCTCGCCGCTGGAATGTTCACTGCGCTGGCCACGCCCTGCCTCGCGGACGATGGACCGAAGCCAGATCCAGCGGGTACGGCAACTGGGGACAAAATGACCGCAGTGGATGCTGCCGGCAATCCCTTTGTAGCCCCCGAGCCCACCGACAAGGCGGCTCCGGACTACGCCACGAACAAGAAAGCATTTGACGACTATCAAGCTCAGGCGGCCAAAGAGCCACTCGCGCTAAAGCTCGCCGACGACGTGGGGCACGTCCGCGTGGCCACCAACTTTGCCTGGACGCTGAATACCGGCTACCTCGTCCTGTTCATGCAGGCAGGTTTCGCCCTGCTTACGTGCGGACTGGTGCGAAAGAAGAATGTCGCACACTTAATGATGCTGAACTTTGCGGCCTACGTGTTCGCCTTCCTGGCGTATTACGCCGTCGGATATGCATTCCAGTTTGGAGCGGTGGCCATCAATGCCGCGCCCACCAACCTGGGCGGCATCCCCACGCTCAACAAGTTTCTGATTGGGAGCGGACAGTGGGGATTTGTGGGCGGCAAGGGGTTCTTTCTTACCGGTCCGGCCTATGACAGTGCCAGCAACTGCCTGACCTTGTTCGAAGTCGTGTTCATGGAGACGGCTGGCTACATCATCGTCGGCGCCATCTGTGAGCGCATCACCTTCTGGGCATTTTTGCTGTGCGAACTTTTCATCGGCGCAATTCTTTACCCGATCTCCGGCTGCTGGACGTGGGGAGGCGGTTGGCTCTCGCAAATCGGATCGACGTTGAATCTCGGTCACGGGTATGTCGACTTTGCCGGGTCGACTGTCGTCCATGCGGTGGGCGGTTTCTGCGCCATGGCTCTGGCGATCATTCTGGGCCCGCGCCTGGGCAAATATGGGCCTGGCGGGAGGATCCGCGTCTTTCCCGCTCACAACATCGTGTATGTGGTGACGGGTACGTTCATTCTGCTCTTCGGCTGGATGGGATTTAATCCCGGTTCCACGCTGGGAGCCACGGACCTGCGCATTGCCGTAGTTGCGGTGAACACCAATCTGGCCGCGGTTGCGGGCTCAGCGGCCGCGATGGTGTTGTGGTACTTCCTGTTCGGCAAACCTGACATCACCATGGCGTGCAACGGCATGCTCGCCGGACTGGTCGCCATCACCGCTCCCTGCGCCTTTGTGTCTCCAACCTCGGCGGTCATCATCGGTATGCTCGCAGGTCTGCTGGTGTGTGGCGGGGTTCTGTTCAACGACCGGGTCCTCAAGATCGATGACCCTTGTGGTGCGATTTCGGTGCACGGCTACTGTGGCTGGTTTGGCGCGGTCAGCGTGGGCATCTTTGCCGACGGCGCCTATGGCGCCGGATGGAACGGCGTCGGTGCAACGTCCTATCTGGGACGAGCGGGCCAGGGGGTGACGGGCTTGCTCCACGGTGATACGCGGCAGTTCGTGTGCCAACTCATGGGAGCAACTTTATATGCCGCCTGGGCGTTCGGTGCAACCTACGTTGTCTTCTGGTGCGTCAACAAAGTGAAAAGCATGCGCGTGGCACCCGAGGTGGAAGAAGAGGGTCTCGATATTCCGGAATTCGGGATGCCAGCGTATCCTGAAGACGCAACCGTCCCTGCCTCATACTGAATTCAGGGCCGGGCGGGGCGCCCGGCTCTCCACCCGCAAAATTGCGCTTACACTCTGAGCCGGATGTCGCTCGAGGTTCCGCCGGCTGCTGGAACGTAGCACTTGGTCGTGTAATCCATCACCATACGATCGGCGTTGAAGCGCCAGCCGAGGGTGCGGATGGTCCGCTTCATGCGCTGGATCCAGCCACGCGGAAGGCCGTCGTGATCGCGCTGGTAGTAGAGAGGGATCACTTCATCGCGAAGAACTCGCAGCAGGTCATCCCCGTCGCGGGCATCGTGAACATTCATGTCGGAGTGAGTTTTGCCGTTTCCGATAGCGAAGCCGTTCAGGCCGTCGTAAGCCTCCGCCCACCAGCCATCCAGAACCGAGAGGTTCAAGCCGCCGTTCAAAACGACTTTCTGGCCGCTGGTTCCGGAAGCTTCCAGCGGACGCCGCGGATTGTTAAGCCAGACATCGACACCTTGCACGAAATGGCGGCCGACGTTGATGTCGTAGTCTTCGACGAAGACGAATTTGTCGGCAAACTGCGGGTCGCGCATCAACTGGGCAATCTGCTGCAGGACGCGCTTGCCGGGTTCGTCGAGAGGATGCGCCTTCCCGGCAAACACAAATTGGACGGGGCGTTTCGGATCATTGACCATGCTGGCTATCTTTTCGATGTCGGCCAAAATCAGATTGGCGCGCTTGTAGGTAGCAAAGCGACGCGCAAAACCGATGGTCAGCGCATCGGGACTGAGTGCGCGCTCCAGTTGCTGCAGCACACGGCGCGGTTCGTCGCGGCGCGCAGCCTGGGTGACGGCGCGGCGGCGCACAAATTCGATCATTCTTGACTTCAGATTGAAATGCGTTTCCCAGAGCTCGCCATCGTCAACATTGTCAATGCCCTCCCAGATTTTGGCCTCGCTGCTGAGCAGATGCCATCCCGTGCCCAGATGGCGATCATAGAGGCGAAACATCTGGTGAGCCAGCCAACTGGGGACATGGACGCCGTTGGTAATGTGTCCGATGGGCACCGCGTCTTCCAGTTTGCCCGGGAAGAGTCCGGTCCACATGGCGCGGGAGACTTCACCATGCAAAGAGGAAACTGCGTTGGCGCGCCGCGAGAGCTTCAGGCCGAGCACGGTCATGCAGAAGCGTTCGTCGCTTTCGGGATTCTCGCGCCCCAGTGCCATGAAACTTTCCTTGGAAAGACCGAGGGCGTCGCGCAGAGGTCCAAGATGCTCTTCGATCAGATCGGCATCGAAGCGATCATGGCCGGCGGGCACGGGGGTGTGGGTGGTGAAGACCACTTCGCGGGCAACCCGCGGCACGGCCTTTTCGAAGCCGATGCCTTCTTCTTCCATGCGCTGGCGAATCGCTTCGAGGACGGCAAATCCGCTATGTCCTTCGTTCAGGTGAAGTACACCCGGCGTGATGCCGAGCGCTTTCAGGGCGCGCAGACCGCCGACACCCAGAAGCAGTTCCTGATGCACGCGAACGCGGCCGTCGCCGCCGTATAAACGCGAGGTCAGCTCGCGGTCCTCGGGGGTATTGCCTTCCACGTCGGAGTCGAGGAGAAACAAATCACATCGACCCACTTTCACGCGCCATACTTTTGCGTAGATCGAACCATGGCGGGTATCGACCTGCACCAAAACAGGTCGGCCGTTTGTCCCGATGGCCGTCTCCATGGCCAGTTGATTGACATCGGTCTCGAGGTACTCCTCGCGCTGCCAGCCGTCGCGATCGAGGCGCTGGCGGAAATATCCCTGGCCATAAAATAGGCCCACGCCGACGAGGGGGATGCCGAGATCGGAGGCGCTCTTGATGTGATCGCCGGCCAGAACCCCAAGTCCACCGGAATAGACGGGGAGAGACTCGTGCACGCCGAACTCGGCGGAGAAATAAGCCACGGGACGGGGCCGCAGCACCCCGGCGTGGCGCGCGCCCCAGGTGCGCTTCGCATCCTGGTACTCGCGCAGGCGGCGAAAGGCGTAGTTGACCCGGCCGTGCAGGTTGAGTTCGGCGGCGCGCTGTTCCAGTTTTTCCAGAGGAAACTCATTCAGCAGCGAGACTGGACTGTGATTGAGCTGGCTCCAGCGCAGCGGATCAAGATCGCGGAACAAGCCGGCAGCATCATGATCCCAGCTCCACCACAGGTTGCGGGCCAGCGCCCAGAGCCGCTCCTGGACAGGAGCAATGAAACGGTCGAGCGTACGGGCTTCGCTCACCACATACGCAACCCGGTTTGCGGCCTCGGTGAGCAAACGAATCTCATTTTCCGGGAAAATGCGCGGCTCCACGGTTTGAACCACCAGAACGCCTTGCAGCACACCGCGATCAATGAGGGGAACCCCCAGGAACGATTGGTAAGCATCCTCGCCGGCTTCGCTGAAGTACTTAAAGCGAGGATGATTCCTGACCTTTTCCACGGCCACGGGGCGGACCTGTTCCGCGACCAGGCCAACGAGTCCCTCATTGACGGCCATGCGAAGCTTGCCGACAGATTCACGGCGCAGCCCGAGCGTCGCGGCCAGAACGAGATTGGCGCGGTCGGGCTCCAGCAGGTAGGCGGAGCAAACATCGGTGCCAAACCGCCTGGCAATCAATGCGACGACGTTCATCAGGGTCTCGGCTGGCTTGCCGGGCTCCGCCGCCAGGTTCGCGATTTCCTCCCACGTCAGCACATAGCTGGCATCGAGAGAACAGGCAGGGTGCTCCTGATCCTGAACTAGCTCATTCGGTCGGTCCAATCTTGTCTCCATTTGCTTGAGTCCTTAAGGCCTTGCAACCGGTCACCCAGTCACTGGCCCAGCGACGCGAAGATGGTTGGAAAAACCATCCCCTCCAGCCATTCTATCGGGTGAACGGAGCTGGTACACATCGGCTGCGGAATTGTTGATTACCACGGTGCGCATCGGATGGCTCAAGTTCGCTGTGCGCTTGCGCAATTCCCGATAATGTAGCCGAGCCAAAAACTTTAATATCCGGTGCGCGCTGAGTCCAATTCGAATTGTTGATGGAGTGCATTAGCGGGCGGTGACGCCTCCTGCACCTTTTACTCTCGACTAGACTTTAGGAGTCAGACTTCCGTGCCGCGCTTCCGGGGTCGAAAGCGGAACCGATCTGTCCTTCAGAGGAGAAGAGGAAACGATGCTGACGAAGCTCGTGGCGCAGGTCCCAAGAAAAACGTGCTGAGAGCAGAAAATGCGCGCTACGACTCGTCCCTCCGGCAGTGTGGGGGCCGGGCGGGGACGCCCGGCTCTCCAGCAGCAGAGTTATCTAACCCTGGGAAGGATGCAATACGCGGAAGGTGCTCCCCCCGTTCGACCACACCAGTACGAGTGCATCCTGACCGTTCGGCACGTTGGATAACACCTGTGCCACCTCGGCCGCAGATTTCACCGCGTGCCGGTTCACTTCCATGATGACATCCCCACGCTGCAAGCCCGCATTATCGGCCGGGCTGCCAGGCTTGACGTCCTCTATGACGGCACCGTGAACGGACGGTTGCGCTTGCACTTCGTTTCGGACATCCGGAGTCAAGTCGGCGAGACTCAGCCCCCAACGCCCTTTCCCGTGTTCGCCGCCGGCGGTCTCGGTGCCTTTGTCGCCGCCGAGTGCCTCGAGCGTTACCGCAATGCTCGTCGTTTTGCTGTCACGCACCACCAGTAGATGGATCGTGTCGCCGGGCCGCTTTTGTCCGACCGTCATTTGCAATTGTCCGGCATCGGTCACCGGCTTTCTGTCGAGTTCGGTAATCACGTCTCCGGTGCGCAGGCCAGCCTTCGCTCCAGGCGTGTCCGGCTCAACCTCTGAGACCACCGCTCCCTCAGCTTTATTCATCTGGAAGAACTTGGCGTTGTCGGGAGTAACGTCGGAGATCTGAATTCCGATAAACGCGTGCGTTACTTTGCCGTCCCGAATCAATGTCTCCACGGTAGGCTGGACGATCTGGGAAGGAATCGCAAAACCCATTCCCGAGAATGATCCCGAGGATGAAATCAGGAAGGTGTTGATTCCGATGAGTTCGCCGCGCGCGTCAACCAGGGCTCCACCGGAGTTTCCGGGATTGATGGCGGCATCGGTCTGGATGAACTCACCCGGCTTGCGCCGATCGCTCGGGTCAGGGTTGGGACGGTTCAGCGCGCTGATGATGCCGCGCGTCACCGTGAAGCGGTACCCGTACGGATTCCCAAAAGCCAGCACCGTCTGTCCCGGGCGCAGGCCGGTCGAGTTACCCCAAGGCACGCTCGGTAAGTTACTTGCATTTACCTTGATGACCGCGAGATCCGTCAGCGGGTCGGCGCCTACTAGCTTCGCCGGCAGGACTTCGCGATTACTCATGGTGACGCGAATATCGACAGCTCCGTCGATCACGTGATTGTTGGTGACGATATATCCGTCGGGGGAGATGATTACGCCGCTGCCCAGACCGTGTTCCATCCGGTTCTGCGGCTGCGACGGAAAACTGAACTGACGACCGAAGGGACTATTCGGACCGAAGAATTGTTGCATGTCGGGCATGCCTTCCATGCCGCTCTGCTGCGCATTGGACTTCGATGCCACCGTAACGTTGACGACGGCCGGTGTCACCCGTGCCGCCAGGGTTTCCATGGCGCGGTCGAGCGTGAGCAACGCTGCCACACTGTTGTCATCAAGCGGCGGCGCGGCGGGAGCTGCCGCCGCTGCGGTTGCAGACTTCGTAAAGTTGAACGTCGCCACTGACCCAACTGCCACTACGGCAATCAGGGCCACTACCAGACGTCTGGTCACCACTGCCTTACAGCGTGCTTTACAAGTACTAATTATCTAGTTGTCGGTTGCAAAAAAATTTGGCCTAAATCGAATTGGCTATAGGCGCTTTCGCCAACCGCTCGCCGACTTGAGTCACCAACGTCACTTGCCACACCTGAACGCTCCACACCGCCGAATCGGAGGTCATGTACTGCGTGGCTTCAATAAAGACCAGCGTTCGAAATTGAGGCACGATTTTCTGGTCCGCACTTGCGCTTGCCTCGACTACTCGGTCGCGCGGCGGTGCAGCGCTCAATTCGGCAGCAACTACCGGAGCCGGGGCAGGCTGTCGCCCGGCAACAGCATGTGGACGTGTAGTGGAGCGACGGACGTCTCGCGAGCCTGCCCTGAGCGCAGTCGAGGGGTCCAGCCGGGCGGGGGCGCCCGGCTCTCCACTAGTGGACGGCAACGACTGGAACGAAGATTGGCTGAGCGCAGCCGAGTACGCATGATCGGAATTACTCACCAGCATGCCGCGATCAAACGCGACGAACTGGGGTGCGTGCGGCAGCACCGCGAGGCAGACTATGGAAAAAGCGCCGACCATGCCCAACGCCGGTTTCCAGACTCGCGTGGCCACTGGGCGCTTTGTGTCGAGAATCCGCGCCAGCCGCAGCGAAGCCTCGCGGGCTCGGTCGACCGCGGCCTGGGCCATCGACCGTCGTTTGTCCGCTAGCCGGTGCGCTAGACGATGCGCCCGGCTCTTTTCCAGCAGCGACACGAGACAACTGGCGTATCCATGCGGGTTGGCAGTTTCGGCCAGCACGGCATCGTCACAAGCCATCTCGCGTTCCACCGAGAGCCGGCTCTCTATCCACCACACCGCGGGATGAAAGAAGAATAGGGCGCGCACAATCTTCTGAACGAGATTTGTCCAGTCATCCCAACGCCGCAGGTGCGCGAGTTCGTGCAGCAGGATGACGTTGAGATCTTCGGGTGGCAGTTCTCGCAACGCCCAGGCTGGCAGGACAATTGTCCGCTTCCAGAAACCAATAGCGGCAGGCACGCGCACGCACTCTGACGTGGCGATGGTTATTGACCTTGAGGCGACCGACCCTGACGCGCCGATCGCATCAATGGTCTTTCGCACCGCCGGGTCGAGATGCACGGCGACGATCGGAGTGCAACTCCGGCGCAACTGGCGCAGTCGCCAAAGCCCCGCCGCCAAACGTAGCAACGCCGCGCTCGCCCCCAGAGCCCAGGCAAGGAAGACTAAAAGCGCCCAGCGGCCGGGTATGGTCATCGCAGGCCGCAGGCTTCCCCAAGAGACACGGCCTGCCGCCACCGATGACATCCCCGCCGCCATCAGCGCCCGTCCTTGTCCTGCGCCGAAATCGCCCAGCACAGGAAGTGCGGCGACCGTCAGCAATGCCATGAACCAGACTGCAAATCGGGTTCCCGAATTCTGCCTTCGCAAGACACGCAACAACGCCCAGGCAAAGAGTGCGATCAGGAATCCTTCAGGGAGCGCATTGAGAAGGCGCTCGATCGAGATCTGCGCCACTGTCTGCGTCATTATCTGGAGGGCGAGCCAGTTCATTTCGCGTTGCTCCGAATCGTGTCCTTCTGAATCGTATCCTTATGAATCAGCATCTCCCGCAGGCGACCGATTTCCTCCGGTCCGATGCCCTGGTCCTCAAGGAGGTTCAAGACGAGTTGCTCGTGAGAGTTCTTGAAAAAGCGACTCACGAGGTGCCGAATTTCCGAGCGCGTTGCCTCTTTCTGCCCGACCAGCGGCGTGTACACATACGCGCGTCCATCCTTTAGGTGTTTCAGATAGCCCTTTCTCTCCAGGACACGGATGGTGGTTAAAACAGAGTTATAGGCCAGGGGAGGTTTTTGAGTTATAGAATCAAGGACTTGCTGGACAGTGGCCGATCCCTTCCCCCAGAGCACGTTCATGATCCGCAGCTCGGCTTCGGTCAAAGTTCCCGATTGTCTCGGCGGCACCGGATGCTCCTCCTCGAACCTTAGACGCTTCACGAAGCGAAAGGTAACTAATTCTTTAGTTGCAAGGGAAAGGTCGAGGGTTGCTTCCCTGAGTAAAGACAGGACTTTGCCGCGTCCGCTCGCCGTCTCCGCAATTCCAGTGCGGAAGAAAAAATAGTGATCGGATGTCTGTCCTTCGCCATAGATAGGCGGGCTGGCGGATAAACTTGGAGTCTTCGCCCGCCATAGATTCGCTCACTTTTCGAAAAACTGTGCAGAACGGCTTACTTCGGAAACACGCGGCGGCAAGGGCAATAGGGCATCACGATGCGAATTGGACCCCTTCTCCTGGACTATAATTCTGAGCGATTCGGAGCCGGAAAAGGAGATCCCTTCTGACCGTTGACGCAAATGAGCATCCCTTCATCGACCGTGACCATCAACTCGCGGCTCACGGTTCGGAATCTCACCGACATAAAGTAATGTGGGTCGTCATATGGATTCTGTTGTTGCTCGTCCTTGTGCTTGCAATCGTGCTGGTACGGCGCCACCTCGCTGCCGCGAAGAAAGTCGCGCCCGCGCCGGCGAAGATCACGATTACGAGCGCGACGGCTAAAAAAGGCGACATCGGGGTTTACCTTGACGCAATCGGGACGGTCACTCCGGTCTATACCGCTTCGATTACCAGCCAGGTGAATGGCCTGGTCGACGCCGTGCACTTTAAGGAGGGTCAGCTGGTAGGTAAGGGCGATCCGTTGGTTGACATCGATTCGCGTACCTACCGCGCGAATCTTTTGCAGGCGCAAGGCGCGCTCGAGCGAGACCAGAACGTGCTCGCACAAGCCCAGATGGACCTGGAACGCTACCGCGACGCATGGGCGCGCAAAGCCATTGCCAAGCAAATCTTGGATGACCAGGAAAAGCTTGTGCTGGCGGACGAGGGCACAGTAAAAAACGACCAGGGAACGGTGCAATTTGACCAGGTTCAGGTCGACTACTGCCATATCACTGCGCCCATCGCCGGGCGGGTAGGTTTACGGCTGGTGGATCCGGGCAACGTGGTGCAGTCTTCTGGAACCGTGACTCTGGCCGTCATCACGCAGTTGACGCCCATCACCGTAATTTTCACCATCCCGGAAGACAGTCTGGGCCCGGTTGAAGCTCAACTGCACAAGAAGGCTAAGCTCACCGTCGATGCCTTTGATCGTACCGGGTTGAAGAAGATTGCCAGCGGGAAGCTGTTGACGCTCGACAACCAGATTGACACTACGACGGGGACAGTAAAAGCACGAGCCGTCTTCGACAACAAGAATGATGAACTCTTTCCAAACCAGTTTGTTAACACGCGGCTGCTGGTGAATACGTTGGAGGGGGTGACGACGATTCCAGCCTCCGCCATTCAACAAAATGGCCAAGCATCGTTCGTGTATGTGATTCAGAACAACGTCGCTCATATGCGCAGCATAAAGCCGGGCGTTACCGACGGCGGTATGACGCAGGTTGACGGCATCAATCCTGGAGACGTTGTCGCTAACAGCAGCTTCGATAAGTTGCAGGACAACATCGCGGTCGTAATTTCTAACAAAGCTTCGAACAACGCTTCGACCACGCCTGCAGCGGCCAACACGAGCGGGAGCAGCGCCCCGTGAGTCCATCTCGTCCGTTTATCTTGCGGCCAGTTGCGACCTCTTTGCTGATGGCTGCAATCCTTTTGGTCGGTATTGTTGGCTATACACAACTTCCGGTCTCCGCATTGCCGCAAGTCGACTATCCGACCATTCAGGTACTCACGTTCTATCCAGGTGCAAGCCCGACGGTGATGGCGACGACGGTGACGGCGCCACTGGAGCGCCAATTCGGCCAACTCCAGGGTTTGAGCCAGATGACTTCCACCAGCTCCGGAGGCACTTCCGTTATTGTGCTGCAGTTCAACCTCAGTCTGAACATTGATGTGGCTGAGGAAGAGGTGCAGGCTGCCATCAACGCGTCGCAGAGTCTTTTGCCGTCCATTCTTCCCTCGCCGCCGATCTACAGTAAGACGAATCCAGCCGATGCCCCGGTGCTCACCCTGGCCATCACCTCAACTTCCATGCCGCTTTCTCAGGTCGAGGACCTTGTGGACACGCGCCTTGCGCCTAAGATCTCGCAGCTCACCGGCGTCGGTCTGGTAACCATTAGCGGCGGCCAAAAGCCCGCCGTCCGCATTCAAGCCAACCCCACGGCTCTGTCATCCTATGGCATCAACCTGGAAGACCTGCGCGCGGCGCTGACCCAGGCCAGTGTGAACGCCGCCAAAGGGAACTTCGATGGGCCGCGCCAGGATTACCAGATCGACGCCAACGATCAGCTGGTCACCAGCGACGACTATAGGAAGGTTGTCATTGCCTACCGTAACGGTGCGCCGGTGATGCTGACCGACGTGGCAAACGTCGTGAATGGCATAGAGAACAATAATCAGGCAGCATGGATGAACCAGACCCCTGCGGTCATCGTGAACGTGCAACGCCAGCCCGGGGCCAACACCATCAGCGTGGTCAAGAGCATCAAGCAACTGATGCCGCAGCTTCAGGCCAACCTGCCCACGGGCATTCAGGTGACCACGCTCACCGATCTCACAACCTCCATCGAGGCATCGGTTTCCGACGTTAAGTTTGAGTTGTATTTGACGGTCGGACTCGTGGTTATGGTCATCTTCCTATTCTTGCGGAGTGTCTATGCCACCATCATCCCGGCTGTGGCTGTGCCGCTGTCGCTGGTTGGCACCTTCGCGGCGATGTACATCCTCGGTTACAGCCTGGATAACTTATCGCTGATGGCGCTGACCATCTCCACCGGCTTCGTGGTGGACGATGCCATCGTGATGATCGAGAACATCTCGCGCTACATCGAAGCGGGCGATCCACCCATGGAAGCGGCACTCAAGGGTGCGGAGCAAATTGGCTTCACCATTCTCTCGCTGACCGTGTCGCTCATCGCCGTGCTGATACCGCTGTTATTTATGGGCGACGTGGTGGGGCGCCTGTTCCGCGAGTTTGCCGTCACCCTGGCTGTCACCATCGTCATTTCCGCGGTGGTCTCGCTTACGCTCACGCCCATGATGAGTGCGCGCATCTTGCGGCGTCAGCCAAAAGAGCAGCAGGGACGCATCTATAAATTCACCGAGCGTGCTTTCGAGGGGATGATCGCGTTCTACGGCCGGACGCTGAAAGTTGTGCTTCGCTACCAGACGATTACGCTTTTGGTCGCGGTGTTCACACTGCTGCTTACGGTTTTCCTTTACATCGTCATCCCCAAAGGATTTTTCCCGGTACAGGACACGGGCGTCATCCAGGGCATATCGCAGGCGCCGCAGACGATTGGCTCCAAGGCCATGGCAGAGAAGCAGCAGGAGCTTACAAAAGCAGTTCTGGGTGACCCGGCGGTGGAAAGCGTCTCGTCGTTTATTGGCGCCGATGGAACCAATACAACAACCAACAGCGGCAGGATGTCGATCAATTTAAAGCCGCTCGACCAGCGCAAGATCAGCGCGTCGGACCTGATCCGCAGGCTCAACTCCAGAGTGAACCAGGTTCAGGGAATCCAGCTGTTCATGCAACCGGTGCAGAACATTACCGTGGATGACCGGGTGAGTCGTACGCAATATCAGTACACGCTCGAAGACCCCGATGCGAATGAACTAAACGACTGGACCAACCGTTTCGTCGGCCGGCTGAAGCAGTTGCCAGAACTGGAAGATGTTGCCACCGATCAACAATTGGGAGGGCTGGCCGTATCTCTGGTGATCGACCGGGTCACCGCCTCGCGATTTGGCATCGCGCCGACGACCATCGATAACACTCTGTATGACGCCTTCGGTCAGCGGCAGATCAGCACGATGTATACGCAGGTAAATCAGTATCACGTTGTGCTGGAAAGCGAACCGCAATTTCAGAAGGACCCGAACAAGCTGAACCATCTCTATATTCAGTCCAATGCGTCTTCCGGCGCAACCGGTGCGGGAGCCTCTTCTTCATTCGCGTCTTCCGGATCGTCTTCCGCGGGGTCCAATGCGCTGACGGCTTCAGCACTGTACACTCCGACGGCAAATACTCTTGCTCCTCCTCTGAACGCGCTTTCGGCAAGCACCTCTACTTCGACGTCGAGCAAGGGAGCCACCTCCGCGGGCGCCACCAGTTCGGCCACAAGCAATGCCGTGCCGCTGAGCGCTTTCTCGCACTTTGAGAAGACGACCGAGGCGCTCTCCATTAACCACCAGGGTCAATTTCCGGCTATCACCATATCGTTCAATCTCGCGCCGAATGCCGCGCTGGGCGAGGCCATTACGGCCGTCGACAAAGTGCAGAAAGACATGCACATGCCTCCGAGCCTGCAGGCCGGTTTTCAAGGCACCGCGGCATCATTCACGGCTTCACTAGCCAATGAGCCGTTGCTCATTCTTGCCGCTCTGGTCACGGTGTACATCGTGCTTGGTGTTTTGTACGAGAGCTTTGTCCACCCGATCACCATTCTGTCCACGCTACCGTCAGCGGGTGTTGGCGCTATCCTCGCGCTGCTTATCTTTCGCCAGGATTTGAGCGTGGTCGCGATCATCGGCATTGTCCTGCTGATCGGTATCGTGAAAAAGAACGGCATTATGATGGTCGACTTCGCGCTGGAAGGCGAGCGGAAGCACGGAAAGAACGCGACGGATGCAATTTACGATGCCTGTCTGCTCCGCTTCCGCCCTATTATGATGACGACGATGGCGGCGCTGCTGGCGGGGCTGCCGCTGGCGCTCGGAACTGGTTTCGGTTCCGAGTTGCGCCGGCCGCTGGGCATCGCCATGGTGGGCGGACTGCTGCTGAGTCAGGTGCTCACGCTTTATACCACCCCCGTCATCTACATCTTTTTTGACAATCTGGCGCATCGCTTTGCGCACAAATCGAACCAGCCGGAAACCGGAGGCGCAGAACAGGCAGGGCCCGCATGAACGTCTCCGAACCCTTTATTCGCCGGCCCGTGGCTACCACGCTGCTCACGGTGGCGATTGCGCTCGCCGGTGCGCTTGCGTTTGAGGTGCTGCCAGTAGCGCCCCTGCCGGAGGTCGACTTTCCGACCATTTCAGTCGGTGCTGGCTTGCCGGGAGCCAGCGCCGACATTATGGCATCGTCCGTCGCCACTCCCCTGGAGCGGCAGTTCGGTCATATTGCCGGGGTGACGGAGATGACCTCCGCCAGCACACTCGGAAGCACATCCATCACCATTCAGTTTGACCTCAGCCGCGATATCGACGGCGCGGCGCGCGATGTGGAGGCCGCAATCAATGCGGCGCGAAGCTATCTGCCCGCCAACCTGCCAGGCAATCCGACCTATCGCAAGGTCAATCCCGCCGATTCGCCGATCATGATCCTTGGCCTTACCTCCGACAAATACGGTCCCGATAAAATATATGACGAAGCCTCCACCGTCCTCGCACAAAAGTTGTCGCAGATACAGGGCGTTGGGCAGGTCTCTGTCGGAGGTGGCGCGTTGCCGTCGGTGCGTGTGGACGCAAATCCCACACAACTGGCCGGCTATGGACTGACGGTTGCAAATTTGCAGTCCGTGCTGAGCCTGCAGAACTCCGACCTGGCCAAAGGCCAAATCTCCGATGGCACGGTAAGCGCGGACATCCTTGCCAACGACCAGATCTCGCACGCGGACGACTACAAACCGCTCATCGTCGGCTATAACAACGGCGCGGCGATCCGCCTGTCCGACGTCGCTGAGGTGACGGACTCGGTGCAGAACGTTCGTGCGGCCGGCTATTTGAACGGCAAGCGCTCGGTTACGGTCATCATCTTCCGCCAACCCGGCGCCAACATCATTGAGACGGTCGACCGCGTGCGCGCGCAACTACCGGTTATCAAGGCATCCATTCCACTCGGCATCGATACCACTATCGTTCTGGATCGCACCATAACCATCCGCGCCTCGGTCAGTGACGTGGAGAGGACGCTGCTCATTTCCATCGGCCTCGTCATCCTTGTGGTGTTTGTCTTCCTGCGCAACGGGCGCGCCACGCTCATTCCGGCGGTCGCGGTGCCGGTCTCGCTGGTCGGCACGTTCGCCGTGATGTATCTGTTCGGATACAGCCTTGACAACCTCTCGCTGATGGCCATGACCATTGCCACGGGATTTGTGGTCGACGATGCCATCGTGGTGATGGAAAATATCGCGCGCCATCTGGAAGACGGCATGGCGCCCTTTGCCGCGGCGCTGAAGGGCGCGCAAGAAATCGGTTTCACCGTCTTCAGCATCAGCATTTCGCTCATTGCCGTCTTTATCCCTCTTCTGTTGATGGGCGGAATCGTGGGCCGTCTCTTCCGCGAATTTGCCGTCACTCTCTCGACGGCCGTTTTCGTGTCCATGGTCATCTCTCTGACCACGACGCCGATGATGTGCGCCTACCTGTTGAAGAACGAGCGCGCGGAAAAGCATGGCCGCATCTACATGGCCAGCGAAAAGGTCTTTGACTGGGTGCTGTCCGTGTATCGCGGCAGCCTGCATTGGGTGCTCGACCATCCGACCCTCACCCTCGCCGTACTCTTCATCACCATTGCATTAAATGTGGTGCTGATCGTCAAGATACCCAAGGGCTTTTTCCCGACGGAGGACACGGGAGCGATCACCGGTAGCGTGCGCGGGCCGCAGGATTCATCCTTCCCGGCGATGAACGATTCCATTCAGCAGATCGGCCGCGTGATCAAGAATGATCCTGCGGTCGAGAATGTGATTGGGTTCACCGGTGGCGGCGGGGCCACCAATGGCGGTTCCCTCTACATTGCGCTCAAGCCGCTGGCGGAGCGCAAGGTCAGTGCGGCTCAGATCATCGACCGCCTGCGCCCCCAATTGAACCGTTTGCCGGTGGCTTCCGCGTTCCTCCAATCCGTGCAAGATCTGCGCATTGGAGGCCGGTCGAGTAATGCGATGTACCAGTACACGATCCAATCCGACACGGTGCAGGATCTTACAAAGTGGGGGCCGATCATACTGGATGCGATGAAGCGCTTGCCCGGCCTGCAGGACGTAAGCTCAGACCAGCAGAATGGCGGTCTGGATGAGCTGATGACCTATGATCGCGTCACGGCGGCCAAGCTCGGCCTCACGGCGCAGTCGCTGGACTCGGCATTGTACGGCGCATTCGGCCAATCGGAAGTGTCCATCATCTACACCCAGTTAAATCAGTATTATGTGGTGCTGGAAGTTGCTCCCCAGTATTGGCAGAGCCCGGAAGGATTGAAAGACATCTACCTGCATGCGTCCGGCGGCGGTACCATTCCGCTGCTCGCGGTGGCCAAGGGCAAAGCCAACACCACCCCACTGGCCGTCAACCATACGGGCTTATTCCCCTCGGTCACCGTATCCTTTAACCTCGCGTCGAACGTGTCTTTGAGCGATGCCACATTGAGCATCACCCAGATGCAAAAGCGGCTGGGCGCGCCTTCCACGCTGCAAGGCTTTTTTGCCGGCACGCTGCTCGCCTACCAGCAATCTCTGGGCACCGAGCCAGTGCTGATTCTGACGGCGCTGCTGGCGGTGTACATCGTTCTCGGTATCTTGTATGAAAGCCTGGTCCATCCCCTGACCATCATCTCCACGCTTCCGTCGGCAAGCGTAGGCGCGATGCTTGCGTTAATGCTCTTTAAACAGGATCTGAACATTATCTCCATCATTGGCATTGTGCTGCTGATCGGAATCGTAAAGAAGAACGCCATCATGATGATCGATTTCGCTCTTCAGGCGGAGCGCCAGGAGGGAAAGAGCCCAACCGACTCGATTTTTGAAGCGTGCATGTTGCGCTTCCGTCCCATCCTGATGACGACGATGGCTGCCTTATTGGGCGCTTTGCCGTTGGCGCTGGGGACGGGCACTGGATATGAACTCCGCCGGCCCCTGGGCATCACGATTGTGGGGGGGCTGATCTTGAGTCAGTTGCTCACGCTCTATACCACGCCGGTCGTCTATTTGGCGTTCGACCGGCTGCGGCTGCGGATGCAGGGAAAGCAGCAGGGCATCCTTGAATATGGGGCCGGACCAGCCCCCAGTGCTACGGAATAATAAGATGTTGCGACGAACAGTGCGCGTACCACCACACGGGTCTATTGAACTGGAATACAATTGCTGCTGGAAGAGTCTTCAGCGTGGGATTAACTTCGTCCTTGAGCGGGGATCTGAAAACAACTGAGGCAACTGGGTCGTTAGCTCCATCTCAAGGACAACCACCGCTAAAATTCAAGTCCGCGCTCACCGCCGGAGGAACTTGTGGCGACGAATTTCGTCCCGATTGAGAATGACTCGGAAATCAAGAAGCGCCTAGAAGCAGAACGCGCGCGCCTGCGGAAGATTGCCGGACTTGATCAGCCCGAACATTTCCATCGTCCGATCGAGCGAGCCTTCACCGCCGAAGAGCGCAGCCGCGTGACGATTCTGTTCGGTGGCCTTACATGGAAGCACGAAGACCTGATGCGTGCTGTCTTCCATGGCTGCGGTTACCGCTGCGAGAAATTGCCCGTGCCGAACGTCGCCGCCTTCCAGACCGGCAAAGAATTCGGAAATAATGGCCAGTGCAATCCGGCATATTTCACGGTTGGCAATCTCGTGCAGTATCTCCAGTCTCTGGAGAGGGAGGGTCTCCCGCGCCAGCAGATTCTGGATAACTACGTTTTTTTCACCGCAGGGGGTTGCGGCCCCTGCCGCTTCGGCATGTATGAAGCCGAGTACCGCTTTGCGCTGAAGAACGCGGGCTTCGACGGTTTCCGCATCCTGCTGTTCAAAGACAGCGACGGGATTAAGGCGGTGTCCGGAGAGCCCGGCCTGAAGTTCACGATAGATTTCGGCTTTGGAATGCTGAATGCCATGCACCTGGGCGATGTGATCAACGATCTCATCTACCAAATCCGTCCTTATGAAGTGACTGAAGGCGAAACTGAGCGGGTCTTTCGCCAGGCGGTCGATGGATTGTGCGAGGACTTGAAGAATCGCAGGTCGTTTGAGATCGAACAACAGGCGCCGGGCTGGGCGAAACCCAAGTTCAAGAACAACAAGATTCTACGGAACACATTCAATGTGTTCGGTAAGTGGCACGAGCACATGTGGGGCAAGGATTACTTGAATGCTCTTCAGTCTGCCCGGGAAAAGATGAACTCGATCGAAGTGGACCACACCCGCGTAAAGCCCCTCGTGAAAATCACTGGCGAGTTCTGGGCGCAGACCACGGAAGGCGAAGGTAACTTCCACATGTTTGAATTCCTGGAGCGCGAGGGCGCGCAAGTGCTGGTCGAGCCCGTCGCGACCTGGGTGGCTTACCTGTTGTACGTGGCGAAGGCGGAGGCCAAAGCGAAATGGCCCGTGCATCGCCCGCACCGAAATCCGGAGTGGTACGAGCTAAAGAAGCACTTCGCCAACTACATCGGCCTGCGCAAGAAACTGTGGGGAATCGGGGCGGGCGAGCGCCTGTGGAACTTCTTCTACCACCGCACTATCAAGCAACTGGGCGGAATCACGCACCAGCTTGCGCCCCAAACCGAACTGGCGGCGCTGGCGCATCCCTTCTACAACCAATTCGCGCGCGGGGGCGAAGGGCACCTGGAAGTCGGCAAGAACGTTTACTACACGGTGCATAAACTCTGCCACATGGTACTGGCACTGAAACCGTTCGGGTGCATGCCTTCTTCGCAGTCCGATGGGGTGCAGTCCGCCGTGATCAATAAGTTCAAGGACATGATCTTCCTTCCGATCGAAACTTCGGGCGAAGGCGAGGTCAATGCGCACAGCCGCGTTCAGATGGCGCTTGGGGAAGCCAAGGTGAAGGCCAAGACGGAGTTCGAGCAGTGCCTCAAATCCACGGGTAAGAGCCTGAACGAAATCCGCGAGTATATCGAGGAGCATCCAGAGCTGAAGCGGCCCTTCTATCACGTGCCGCACCGCGAGGGAATTGCCGGAACGGCTGCGCAATTCGTCCTGCACGTGAGCGATCGGATGAACAAGCAGACGCGGTTCCGGAAACGGGCTCGAGTTTCCGTGGCGACGCCAGCGGCCGCGAGCAGCGACTGATTTGAAAGCGCGCGGCCTTCCGCCGCGCCGTAACCCCGCACGTCACACTATAATGTGAGCACGCCTGAAAAGCGTGTCCTTCCAGAGTAAGAGAGGAAGAAATGCACGACCACACGGGTTCGCAGCTCATTCAGATCGCTCCCCTCGATCCGCTGGCTCCGCCCGTTCAGCAAACCAAACCGGCGCAGAAACCGCACGATCACCACACCAAGTTGCTGGTGGGGCTCGACGTAGGCTCAACCACAGTGAAAGCTGTGGTCGTTGAAGCAGCTAGCGACCAAGTGATGTGGCAGGATTACCAGCGCCACGAAACCAAGCAACCGGAGAAGACGCTGGAGTTTCTGAAGCGGATGGAGGCCGAAGCCGGCATCACCCCCCACAATGCACGTATGTTTATGACCGGCTCTGGCGGCGCTCTGATTGGGGAGCAGATCGGCGCAAAATTCGTACAAGAAGTCACCGCGGTTTCTCTCGCCGTGGAGAAGTTACACCCTGAGGTGTATTCGGTCATCGAACTCGGCGGACAAGACGCCAAGATCATCGTCTTCAAAGATAACGAAGAAACCGGGCGAAAGAAGAAGATCCCCTCGATGAACGACAAGTGCGCCGGCGGCACCGGTGCGGTCATCGACAAGATTAATGCCAAGCTGAAGATTCCCGCAGACGAACTGGCGGAACTGAAGTATTTCGGTATCAAGCTCCACAAAGTCGCGGGCAAGTGCGGAGTGTTCGCGGAGACCGACATCAACGGCCTGCAAAAAGTTGGAACGCCGCCCGACGAACTGATGGCGTCACTGTTTGAGGCCATTGTGCTGCAAAACCTAAGCGTTCTCACCCGCGGCCATACATTGAGGCCGCATGTACTGCTCCTCGGCGGACCGAACACCTTCATTCGCGGCATGCGCGAAGCCTGGCAAGCAAATATTCCGCGCATGTGGGAGGAGAGGAAGGTCGCGATTCCAGAAGGAGCTAAGCCGGAAGATCTGATCAAAGTTCCGCAAAATGCTCAATATTTTGCCGCCCTGGGTGCGATTGAGTTTGGACGCACTGAGGACGACTGCGTGGGTTGCTATCGCGGTCATGACAATTTGGTTCACTACATCGAATACGGGCGGCAGGAGGAGAAAGCCAAATCTGGCGGCAAGGCGCTCATCGATGATCCTGCCGAGTTCGACCGGTTCAAAGAATCCTATCGCCCGAAGAAATTCACCCCGGCGGCGTTTCGGAAAGGCAGCACCGTCGCTGGGTTCATCGGGGTTGATGGGGGTTCAACCTCGACCAAAGCAGTTCTGCTGGACGAAAACGGCGACATACTCTGCAAATCGTACCAGCTCTCGAACGGGAACCCGATTCAGGACACAATCGAGATGTTCGAGAACCTGCGCGGCCAGGTCGAAGCGCAAAACGCCAAGCTGGAAGTTCTGGGGGTCGCAACCACGGGATATGCCAAAGACATTCTGAAGGATGTTCTCCAGGCCGACGTGGCGCTCGTCGAGACCGTCGCGCACACGGAATCGGCGCTGAAGTTCTACAAAGATCCGCATGTAATTGTGGACGTCGGCGGGCAAGACATCAAGATCATCATTCTGCACGACGGCCGCGTGAAAGATTTCAAGCTCAATACCCAGTGCTCCGCGGGGAACGGGTATTTCCTGCAATCCACGGCAGAGGATTTCGGCCTGAATGTAAATCAATATGCGGATCTTGCTTTCTCCGCGCAAGCCATGCCGGTGTTCGGCTACGGCTGCGCGGTATTCATGCAATCCGATATTGTGAATTTCCAACGCCAAGGCTGGCGGGCAGAGGAAATTCTTGCCGGCCTCGCAGTGGTGTTGCCGAAGAATGTCTTCCTTTATGTCGCCAGCATTCCCAATCTGGCGGCCTTGGGCTCGCGCTTTGTGTTGCAAGGAGGGACGCAAAATAACCTTGCCGTGGTGAAAGCGGAAGTAGACTTCATCCGCAACAGCTTCCGTGCCGCTGGCAGGCAGCCAGAGATCATCGTGCATGAACATTGCGGAGAATCGGGCGCAATCGGCGCCGCTCAAGAATCACTGCGCTTGTGGCGAAACGGCCAGCGAACAACCTTCATTGGCCTGGACGCCGTGCGAAACATCGAGTATCGCACCACACGCAGCGAGGCCACGCGTTGCAATTTCTGCAAGAACAGCTGCCTGCGCACTTTCGTCGACATCCGGACCGAACCCGTCAAAATCTTTGTTCCCGTTCAGCGGGTCACTAAGGTTCCGCTCATGCAAGGCGAGCAGCGGCTGATTATTGCTACCTGCGAAAAAGGAGCGGTAGAAGACCTTAACGATATGAAGGACATCAAGGCCGGGCTGGACCAGATTCGGGATCGGCATCCGAATTTTGCCGATATCGCGTCGAAAGAAGTGTTTCGTCCCGCAAACGCCAGAAGTGTTGCCGACCCGATTCCCGCCCGCGCGTGGACCAAAGCGGGCAAAGAGCGCATCGCATTGATGCGAAGCCGAAGCCAGTTGCGCATCGGGATTCCACGCGTTCTGAACATTTATACGTACGCGCCTCTGTTCAATGCTTACTTTGAAAGTCTCGGAGTGCAGCCCGAAAACATCGTTTACTCCGACTACACGAGTTCGGAGCTGTACCGTGCTGGAGCCAGCCGCGGTGCGATCGATCCATGCTTCCCGGCGAAGATCGGAATTTCACATGTCTACAATCTGATTCAGGAGAAGCACCGCAAGAGACCATTAAACGTCATATTCTTCCCGATGTATGACGTCCTCCTTAGTCCGTTGGTGAAGCTGCAGGACTCGCATGCCTGCCCCACCGCGATCGCAACGCCGGAAACGGTGAAGGCGGCATTTACCAAGGAGAACGACATATTCGCCGAGCACAACGTGAAATACCTCGATCCCATGTTCAACTTCGCCGACCGCAAACTTTTCGCTTATCAGATGCTGCAGGCATGGCAGCCTATCCTCGGCCTCTCGGAGGAAGAAAACGATCGCGCCGTCGAATCCGGATTTGCGGCGCTGAAAGAATATGAAACCAGCATTCGCAGGCGCGCGCGGCAGGCGCTCGATCAACTGGAGCGCGAAGACCGCATTGGCATCGTCATGCTGGGCCGGCCTTATCATCACGATCCAGGGTTGAACCACGAGATCCTGGACGAATTCCAGAAGCTTGGCTATCCCATCTTCTCGCAGAATACCCTCCCGCTCGATGAAGATCTGCTGGAAAGGCTCTTTGGCCAAGAAGTGAGGGAGGGTACGATCAGCAGCCCACTCGACATCAGCGATGCCTGGAAGAACTCCTTTTCATGCAGCACCAACCACAAGGTCTGGGCCGCGAAGTTCACGGCGCGGCATCCCAACCTGGTGGCGCTCGAAATCTCCAGCTTCAAATGTGGCCACGACGCGCCCATTTACGGCGTCATTGAGGGCATCGTCGAGCAGTCTCGCACGCCGTATTTCTGCTTCAAGGATCTCGACGAGAATAAGCCTTCCGGCTCGATAAAGCTCAGAGTCGAAACGATAGATTATTTCCTCCGCCGTTATCGCGAGGAGATCATTCGCAAAAGCAAAGCCGAGCACGAAATTGAAGCCCAGGTGGCAGAGCTCGAAGCTCATCTGCGGCGTGAAGACGGTGACGGTGAAGTGCCGCCGTTTGATCGGGAGAGTTGGGCGCCAGAAGCGCAAGGGATGACAGCGGACTAAACGTACAATTGGGAATCTGTTCTCAGCGCGCAGCGCTCGGACTCTCTTGCCGGATCAGCAAGGCAAGCCGGGGAAACAGGAAGTGCCCACCGGCGTCATCGATCACATTTACCTGGCAGGTATAAAAACCCGGTTTGAGTGATGTCAATGGCACGTCTAATTGAAAGACGGCAGCCTTTCGGTCTCGCGCATTCAATTCCGTCAACTCCACCAAAGAGCTTTCGTAGGCTTTGGCTTTACCCTGGAAGAAAGCGACGTTGGACAAAAGTCGGATGCTGGGCTTGGTGTCTTTGTCTTTTCTAGAATCCGCGCCTCTGGCAGAATCGGCGACCGGCGGCCGCGCCGGATCGTACACCTCATAGTAAAGAAGCAGGTGCTGCGTGGCCGAGAAAACATGCGTGACGTTCGGGATGATCTCGGAACCGTCGTGCACCAGCGGGTTCAGGTCCGCACTCGGCTTTACTTTTACCGTTTGAATCTGGCTGGCCAGCACCACTGAACTTATCTTCAGCGGCAATGCCTTCAACTCCGGCACCTCGATGTCGGTTTCGAACGATCCCATGCGGCCGGTCTGATTCTCGCGCACGACAAATTTCAGGTGATACTTGCCGCTTAGCAGGCTCATGCCGGTGTCATACTGCACATTCTTCTTTTGCACCTCGGCCGATGTGCTCACCGCGAGTTTCACGGTGTCGCGAATTCTGTTCAAAGGGTGGTGTTCGTTATCGAGCACCATCCCAATCACATCGAGAGTTGCCTTGTCGCGGTCGCTGCTGCGGACGAATGGAATCTGCGATCCCGGCACTACCAGCGAGATGGGAACGAAAAACTTGTTGCCCTCGAGTCGGAAGTAGGCGACGCCCAGATACAGCGGGAAATCCGTGGCCGGCAACTCAGACGCAAGTTCCTCTTCGAGCTGACGCTCCTTGTCATCCTTGGTGGAATGCTGATAATCGGCGGGCGCGTAGTAACCGCGACGGTAGTCGATCTTCACTCCCGGAAGATTACTCTTCACGACGATGCGCCGGTAACGTCCGTCCCGCGCGGCATTCGTGCTGTGATAGCCGAGCAGATAATAAGTAGATGTGTCCTGCTGCACTCCCTTGAAAATCTTGCTGAAGTCGTTGGAGTCGAGAAAAGCGCGTCCGCCGGTATCGCTGGCGAGTGTTACCAGTGTTTCCTGCGTCGTAAAATTGGAATTCAAGGCATTGAGTGTCGACTGTCCTGAATACGCTGAAACGCCGCGCAGGCTGGCGTTCTGCGCCTCCCCACCCGGCACCAGCGCCTGCAGGCCGCGCATGTCCATGGTGTAAATCGCCATATTGGAACGCACCGCCGCGTTTACTGCTGTGCGCAGTTCCGACTGATTCTCGATGCCGGTGCGGTCCATGCCGCTGGAAAAATAAATCAGTGATTTCTTCTGCTGCACGTGCGCCAGTTTTTCCGCCACCGAGCGCAACGCCTCCAGCCGCCGGTCGGTGTTGAAGATGTTGTATTCCGTATCGTCGGCGGTAAATGGCTGACCCGTGTCGGGCGTCCCCTCGGTCGTACCGGTGGTGCCCTCCTCGAAACCTTGGCCGCTACCAGAACCGAATGCGTCCAACTGCTTTTTCAGCAGCGCGTGATCCGCAGTAAAGTCCTGATTCACGAGCAGCGAACTGCCCAGCGAAACAATCGACACCAGGTCCGCGGGCGCCATTTGGGTATCGACATAGCGTTCGGCGGATGTAACCGCGCGATCGATTTCATCCGGTTCCATGGCGGAGAGATCGAAGAACAAAACAATCAGACGTCGGTCTTTGAGCTGGGCGAACTGGGCCACCGCATCTGCCGCGGCTGCCGCCGGACTCGCCTGCCCGGGCGCCGGCTCCGGCAGCGGCTTTGCCTGCGCCACATCCGACGCTGGCACGGCATCGACGTTCTCCACATCAAAAGAAACAATTTTCTGCGGTTTGTTGTCCTCGAAAACCGTGAAATCTTCCGGTTTCATTCCCGGCACAAATTTTCCGCTCTTGTCCCCCACCGTCACATTCACCAGCACGAGATCCGATTCCGCGTGAAACACATAGTCCGATTGCTGCTGCGAAGGCAAAGCAGCACACAAGAGCACCAGCAACAGCAGCACCGCTACAGCTTTATCGGCAAATCGGGTTGGAGTGAGAGTCATGGCGGTCCTCTTCGAGAGTGTCTTGTTCCGGAGCATCTTGCGCAGCAGCGACCTCCTCAGAAACGAAAGCGTGACGTAATCGTGAACTGTCGCATGGCCCCAGCCGCCGTAACCCGGCCAAAGGTGGGCGAGGTCACGTTTGTATCAATCGAAGAATAATTCACTAAATTGAAAATGTTGGTGGCCTGCGCCCGGAATTCCAGCACGCGCGCTTCCCTCAGGGGGAAGATTTTTGTGAATGCCATGTCAAACACTTTGCTGCCCGGGCCGATGATGCTGTTGCGGCGCGCATTGCCATAGGTACCCGTGGGCGGCGCAACGAATGCAGCGGTATTGAACCACTCCGCAATCGAGGGATTCGTCAGGCTCACCGATTGCCCCGGAACTAAGTTCGGCCGCAGCGTACCGTTGGTTCCCCCGTTCACGTCAGCGATGTTGCCCAGCAGTCGCGGTGTAAATGGCAGGCCGGATGCGATCGTCCAATCGCCGCTCCATTGCCAGTCGCCAAGAACGGCGCGCAGCGGACCATTTCCGGTGAGCCAGCGCTTGTCGTGGCCAAAAGGCAGCTCCCACAAGTAATCCGCAGTGAACTTGTGGGTCTGGTTGAAGCTGGAAAGCCCGCGTTCCGCAGGCAGATCGAAAGGATTCTGCGCCACATTGGCCGCGCCTCCTCCCGACGAACCGCCGCCTCCAGCGCCGGTGCCGCCCGCGCCCAGTCCAGGGGTGTTCGCCCCGGAGGTAGCTCCGGCACCGATAGAAGACGCGTCATCCAGCGATTTGGAAAACGTGTAAGTGCCGCCGATCGCGAATCCGCTGGCCAACCGCTTCCGTAGTCGCACCGATGCCGCGTTGGCCTCCGAATCCGCCACTGAGCTTTCGTAGGTGAAGGCGTCAACCCCGGGAATGCGAATCCCAGTCGCGATTCGGTTCGGCGCTTCCAGAATATCGAGATCCGTTCCCTTGGTTCCGGTGTAGTCGATATTCAGCAGCAAGGTAGGGCGAATCTGCTGTTGAATGTCCAGGTTGCGAATCTGCACATAGCCCAGCCGGTAATTCGGATTCACCGCATAATTATTGGTGATGGTGCCGGGGGCGGGCTGGGGAAATCCACTTTGCAGCGTCAGCTCTCCAGGAGCGCGCTGAACGTTGGTTGCCGCGGTGGCGAACGGCGGCTGAAAGGCAAGTTGCTGCGCGATGCTCTGATACGCACCCGTGTTGTAGTTGATGCCATATCCGCCGCGCACCACCGTTTTGGAAAACGGCTTCCACGCAAAGCCGATCCGCGGCGCAAAGTCTTTGCGGTCCGGACGCACCAGGCTGGCTGGCAGGCTGCCGCTGTATGGCCCGGCTTGCCCCGGCTGAATCGGCGTCACTGCCGCCACGCCCAGCGCCGGATTCAGCACCCCGGGAGAAAGGTCGAGGTTCGCAACTAGATTGTTCACTTCCGTCAGCGGCGAAACGTACTCGTAGCGGACTCCGAGATTGAGCGTCAGGTTCGCGCGCATTTTCCACTCATCTTGCGCATACAAATCCCAGAAGTTGCCGTGGAAGTGATTGTTCTGCCCGAACTGCTCCGAAGTCTGCTGCGGTAATCCGAGCAGAAAGTCGGCAAAGTCGTATCCCGTACCGGCCACGGGATTCCCTTTGCTGTCGAGTTGCGAGGTATTGAGGCCGGTGAAAATAAACGAGCCGCGTGGATTGCTGTCAGTCTCCGTATTCACCTGCACGCGCCGGAAATCCCCGCCCCAGCGCCAGGTGTGCTTGCCGCGATTCCAGACCACATTGTCGGAGAAGGTGTAGGTCTGGTTTCGCGTGAGGTGCGGAGTCGTGTCCTGAAGACTGGCGAAGTTTGTAAAGGACAGATTCGGCAAGCCCCAGTCGAACGGATTTTCGGAAACTCCCGTGATTCCCAGCCCACCCGTAATGTCGTTGCTGAAAGCGTACAGATTCTCGGTGCGCGTCCGGCTGCGGTTGAAGTCGGCGCGAACAATGTTCGTCAGCTTTCCGATGCTGCGCGCGTAAGACACCGGAACGTCAAAGCTGCGGACCGTTGTGTTGCCGCCAACGCTCGGGAACGGATTCGTCAGCGTGGCGCTCGATTCGTGGTAGTGGAAGCCAAACGTCAGGTTGTTGCGCGGAGCGTTCCGGCCTCCGCCCCGGCGTCCGCCCGCGGGCGCTGCGCCGAAGCTGTGGTTCAAACGTACATTCAGATCGTCGCTGTCGCTGTTGGCGGAAGTCACGTAGTGGAAGTTCTGATAATTGCCCGGCAAGTTCGGCAACGGAATATAGTTCAACAATCCTTGCGCCGCAGGGTTGATCGGAATCGGGTAGGTGTAAGGGGTGTTGTTCGTGGGATTAAAAAGTTCAACCTGTTGTCCTTTTTCGAGTCCCGAAGTGTAGTCGATCCCGGAAAAGTTTCCTTCTCGCTCCAGCAGCGTCGGCACCGTAGAAAACTGATCGAAAGGATTGTCCGCACGTCTGCCGTTGTAGTTGATGAAATAAAAGGTCTTGCTCCCGCCGTGATAGATATGAGGAATGTTCAGCGGTCCGCCCACGGAACCGCCGAAACTATTCTGCAAATATGCCGGTTTTTCCGTCGGCTGACCGGTGAGCGCAAACGGCGACGCATTCAGAGCTGAATCGCCGACGCCGTAATATAGCGATCCGTGCGGGCGATTGATGTCAAAACCGCGCCGGCCAAAACCTCCGCCGCCACCGAATCCTCCGCCTCCGCGACCACCGCCCGGACCACCAAATCCGCCGCCACCACCGAATCCTCCACCCTGTTGGCGGGCGTCGTTGAAGCGCTGCTGAAGTTCGTCAGCGCTCATGGCATTGAACGAATTGGAAGTGTTGCCGGAAACCGCCACAGATTCCGTCGCGCCGTTCGATGCCATGCCCGGAGCAATCCCCGGAACCGGCATGCCGGAAGGCGCTACCTCGCTAATGGAAGCACCCGCCACATCCTGCCCCGCTTCACTCTGAAACACGGAAAGACTCTGAAAACCACGGGCGCTGGCATTCGCGCGCTGCTGGTCTTTATCGTTATCGTTGCGGGCCTCACGCGCCCGCGACAGCAGCACCAATTCGAAATTCGCTTGCACGTCCTGATGGGTAGCGTCCAGCACCACTTCCTGCGCGCTCCCGGCAAACGCCGCCATCTGCACCCGCATGGCATAGTGCCCATCGGTGGGAATCCGCAACCAGTAACTGCCGTCCACATCCGTCGAGGTACTAACTTGTTCCTTCGTGGATATATTTGCCGCGGAAACTCCAGCGCCGGGAATCGGCATATTCCCCGACTTCACTACACCGTGAATGGTTCGACCTCCAGCCGCTGGCGCAACCGCCTGCCCTCGCAGCAGATGCGGGTGAAACACGACAACCTGAAACAAGAAGAGGAACTGAAAGACGAACTCCGGGCGCAGCCTGCCCTTGACCACCATAAAGCGAAGACTGAAACTCCTCATAGCGTGGCGCAGATATTCGCTGCTGCCTGACTCGGATCATACCGCTCTCACCCACCCTGAACTGTAGAGTTTTGTGACGTCTCCCCTAAACGCGCCGCACACTCACTGGTATCGCAGATATCCAATCCCCACCCGCATGTGATGCAGCAGGCTGTCAGGCGTGAGAATGGCAATGGTCAATCCCAGCATCGCATGGATGATGGCAAGGGGATAAATGCTGCGATAGCGGCGGAACATTTCGCAGAAAAAAAGGGCGCCGATGAGCGTAGCGGTAGTGAGGATGGGACTGGGCAGGTGCGCGGCGGCAAAGAGCGTGGACGCCATCCAAACCGCAGCCGAGCTTCCATGCAGCTCTTCAAAGCGATTGAAGAAAAACGATTGCAGCATGAATTCCTGAACCATGGCCCAGATCACATACCCCCATGCCAACCGGAAACTCGGCCAAGTCGAATTGGCGGGAATTTCGCCGCCCGTCCAGCTCACCAGAATCACCATGAAAACAACCGTTGCTAAACCGATCCCCAGCACCACGCTGGCGCCGAACGGCTTTGGCAATGCGAGGCCGAGGCGCTCCAGCGACGGCCGGTCGATGAGCACGAGAACCAGAATCGTGATTATGGCGATGGCGCCCCAGCGGTTCCTGATCGCCAGACTCGGCGCCCAAATCGCCAACTCCAGAAACATAAAGGCGACGATGATCTGGGCCCAAACGAAGTACCGGCGGCAGGCGGCCGGAACCGCAAGGCTGCGAACCTTGAGGGCCGGGGGAATCCCGGCCGTTTCCGCGGGGGAAATTTTCGACTCAATTGCCATTTTGCCCATGTCTATATTTTCATATCCGCGGCAAAGATTCCGGAAGCGCCGGATCCTTAGATGTCGCTAAAACCAGAACGACCAGATGGCGTCCACGCTGGCGTGGGTGATCGCCGAGGATGCCACTCGCCGCCGCTTGCGCCATGCCCGACCGTAGAAGATCCCGGCGATGCTTGCCAGCAAGACATAGCGCCAGTTGAATTGCGCCGATCGTTTGTTGAAATGGGAGAGCCCAAACAACACTGCCGTTATGGCCAGCGCCGCTCGCCGTCCCACCCGCCGTTCCAGCAGGTTCTGCACCAACGCGCGAAAGTAAAGTTCCTCCGGAACCGCAATGAAAACGAAGATATAAATCCATTTCGGAACCATCCAGAACCACCGCAGCGCGCTGCCATGCGGATGGAGAAAGCCCAGCGCCATCCCCAGCGCGAGAACCAGCGGCGCAAAAAAAGCCAGTTCCCGCAGCCCAGTTTTCCAATCGCTCCAGCGGAAGTGAAAGTCAAAGCCGGTCCCGCGGAGCCGGCGGATCGCGAGGAATCCATACAACGTAGCATCGACGAGGAGCACTTTCCCCCAGCCCGTCAGCCCGCTCGGCCACGCCCGCTCGAACCAGCGCAAATCAACGGCCAGTCCCAGCGTTAGGAGAACGATCGCGTCTCGCCAATTGCCGCGTTGATCGGGATCGGCGATTGCGGCCCATCCCAGCAGCCACGCGATCGCCACCGGCAGCGCCGCATACAGAGCACACCATTTCCATGAAAACATCTGATACGAGCAGGAAATCAGAACGTAAGGTAGCGCGCAGAGTGCCGGTAAGGCGGTTCGTATAGTTGACGGCCAACGGGCGCATGCCTGCCCAACCCGCTCCCTGGCAAATCCAAACGCTGCTGCCGGTATGAGCTCCAGCACCAGCACCGCAATAGCCGCCGGCGTTGCGTTTTGCATGGCAATTATCTTAATCGGGAGATAGTTCGAGAGAAAGGTCGGCGTGATCCCGACGACTCTGACGCACCAAGCCAACAATTTGCCGATTCATTTCCCCGGCTGCGGCACCCTGCAGGAAGGTTCGTCCGTTCATGGTCCAGAAATTAGTCTGAGGTCAGAGCTTTCGTCTACAATAGTCCAGCGAGCAGTACGGGAGGCATGGTTGGCCAGTTTTTCGCCCTAGTTGTGGCCTGCCGAGGAGGAGCGAGGGGAAGACGGTATCTACCACGCCTGCAAGGATATCGGTGGCTGGCGGTGGCGAACCGCACCAGCTGAACCTTTGGGTGCAACCCCTTGCATGGGGGTAGAATCTAATTAGCTAGCAGCGACGTCCTTTGTGTACAGGCTCCTCGCTTGAAACTGCACTCCCATATTAAAGGGAGGTATATTATGCGCAGATTCAGTCTTTGTAGATCCCTCATCGCATTTGCTGCTTTCATCGGTCTCGCTCTCACGCCAAATCTAGCATTCGCTCAGCACGGCGGCGGCGGTGGCGGCGGTTTTCATGGCGGCGGAAGCGGAGGAGGCTTCCATGGTAGCGGCGGATCTTATGGCGGCGCGCGGTCTTTTGGCGGAGGAAGTTACCACCAAGGCAGCGGCGTTCGTGGTGGATCAGCGGCGGGTCATTACGGAATGGGCAGCCGTGCATACGGCGGGTCTGAAGGTGGCCGCAATTCCGGCTCGTTCGGAAATCATTCGTCGAATGTTCGTCCCGCAATCAACGACGGTCAGTGGCATTCGTTTGGCAACTCCGGTAGCTCCGCGCGTTCCAGTGAAGGACGTAACTCCGTAGGTCTGGGGAACTCAAGCCTCTCCGCTCGTAACGCCGGAAGTTCCGAGGGCGGTTGGCACTCCTTTGGCCCGTCAACAGGCGCGTCCGGTTTCGCCGCCGGAGCCTCCAGAGCGGACTTCGGTCGGATTGGTAATGGTTGGAGAGGCGGTTGGCCTGGCTACGGTTGGGGCGGTGGCTGGGGTTGGGGCTGGGGAGGCTGGGGCTGGGGTTGGGGCTTCGGCATCGGATGGCCGTACTGGGGCGGCTACTGGGGGCTCGGCTGGGATCCTTGGTGGTACGACCCTTACTGGTATGCCCCGTTGGCTTACACCTACCCGGATTACAGCTACGACTGGTACGACAATCCGCCGCCATACCGTCCGGATTCGTCGCCGAGTTCGTCGTATAACTACGACTCGCCGGCAAGCTACTTGAGCACGTCAAGCTCGAACTACAACTCGAACTATGACGACAGCCGCTTCAATCTCAACCGCGGCGCGAGCCTGGGCGACAGGGGCTCAGTCCAGAACGGCCAGACGCCGCAGTCCGAAGCTGCGCCGAACAGTGCGGTTCCACCGGCCCAGCCGCGCTTGGTCTCCGAGCCGCAAACCTGAGTTGCGCGGCGGTAGTGCGAGGTGGTTTGGCCGATCATGGTTTGGTCGATCATGGTTTGGTCGATGAATGAACCGCCTTGTGTGCGACCATGTGCTACGCTGCTTGATCCACGACGAGTGCACACTCTGCACACTCCCGGATTTCCTGCACGCGAGACGTGACAATTGGCGTGGAATATTCCGGATGACAAAACTCCAAGTGCATACCACGACCGACAAAATGCCGCTTCAGCATGGAACCGCCCCAAGTTGATCCTGCGATGGCAACCAAAGTCGGTGTAGGGCAATATTGAGGATGACCTGAAATTAACGCTTGGCTTCCTCCCAGCATCACTGCCGTGTAGCAGCGGTGCTGAGTCTGGATCAGCAGCACACAGTGCGGTTGTAACCGGTCAAGGAACACCCCACCCTCGATTTCCGACAGGATAATGTTGCGATTCAGGTCATCGCTCAGATTGGGATTCGGCGTGAACAATGCTTTTCCTCTGAGAGCGCAGAAATCGAATGTACGAACTTGTTCAGCGGGTTGGTGACGACCAAATCATCGGACCATAAACGCGCCAACATTTTCAGGCCGCTGCGGTAGTGCGCGATGGTCTGCCCGATCATTAGGGGCAAATCTTACGTGGGTGGAACGTTCAAGTCAATGAAAGCCGGGGGTACTATGACCTGAGGGGATTTTGCTACACCCCCGAGGCCGGGGCGCGCGCGTGCGCGGGCTGGGTTTTTCGCGGGTGTGCAACGTGCGCTTGGGTGACGGCGCGGTGCGGGAAGCGCGTTCTGGTGTTTCCCAGGTTGGTATTTGCGCGCGTGTTTGCGCGAATCGGTTCGGAACGGTCCGCGCGCGATCCGTTTTCCAAAGAACCCGAACGTTTTTGCTGGTGCGGGAGGGCGCGCCAAGCTAGTGGATGTGGCGCGCACCCGCGTGGTTAGCGGGCCTGGAGCTGGTGCGGGGGAACCGGGCCGTGTGTTTGCCGGATGGTTTTCCGCACGGCTAAAAAAAACAGTAGAACTGCTTTCCGTTTGCGGGGCGCGGGCACGATCTAGCACGCGACGGGGTTTTTCAATGTGATTGCTTTCCAGATATGCATGAATGCGAGCGCCTGTGCTTCGAGGAGAGGTAACAGGTCTTCCGCTAGAGGCTTTGGTACGATCAGTTTTCCATTAGAAACATCAATCACTGCTGGCACAACCGTGTCGTCCAAACGCAGACCGATTCTCATCAATTCAAACACCACTTTGAGGCGCTGCTTGGTAGGTTTCTCGTCTTTGAAATAAAGCTTGATAACATGTTTTTTTCCGCCAAGATGCAGTCCCAACTCGGGATTGACACGAACGTTTAGTCCACACCATAGCTCCAGAGAGCTGATGGAGGCTTGAACCACGACATTCCTGTTTGTTTGGAAACAAACTTGGTGTACGCTTTGACCGCTGATGGGTATCGCGTCATTTTCTTGGCGTCCTTTAGTCCAACAAGAACGTCATCAAGCCTCTTGTTCTTCGCGTGAAATTCCTGCATCCCCTCGCGGAGTGGTTTCCAGAAATCAAAGCGTGGATCATAGAAACCACGGCTGCAAAGCTGACGCACCTTCGTTAGTTGAGAGGGTGGTGTGGTGATCGCAAAATCAACGAAGTCAGTCAGAGAAATATCTGGCATCCGGTACGCTCCTATCGAACGCTCTTCTTAGCTGTTTCGATGGCAATTAGAGTTTTTTCCCTCTTTCCGGCAGCAATCACCCAAACTACGTACCCTCACAATTTGTCGAGCAGCGATTCAGCGATGTTCAGTTTCTTATCTACTTCTAGCCCTATCACTCGTGCGACTTCAAACAAACGTTTAATTTTGTCGTAGTACCTGTCGTCTTCAACATAAGCTTCGGCATAGTGTGGAACATTGTGACAGTTTATGTCGATGATTTTCTTCCCGTCCTTGTCTTTCATCGTGAACTCAAAGCCGCCGTCTTCGAGCCTAGTGACCTCAAAGGTGACCTCGCCTTCGAGCGCAACTAGAAACGTGTTCTCGTTGAAAGTGGGCTTCCACGGCAGCGCGCCTGCTTCGCTCTTTTCAACCAGCTTGTCTATTACCGAATCGTAGTTTGGCATTATTCATCTTCCTTCTCGATGGCAGCAACAATTCTAGCTGACTCCTCATTGAGCACCGTCACCACTTCTTCATGGCAGATTCTGAGAAGACGGTTCTTTTCCGCAGGCGTGGCCGGTACTCCTCGTGTGGCGAGAGAACGCGAAATGACGCTGATCTGCCCCCGTGCTTCATCAAGCCGTGTCTTACTGTTTGTGTCTAGAAAACGGTCGTACCGGAGTTTGTAACGACTGACATCTGATACCAAGTCTCTGGCTCTCACAACAGCCTCGTGCTGAAGGTCGTTTTCCACACACGCCTGCAACAAGTTTGCCGTATCGCCTATCCTATCGAGAGCCTCACTTGCGTTTGCTTTACGCACCGCCTTTCTTGCTTCCCGCGCAGCTTCACGCGCAGACCTAGCGTAGTAGAGCGCAAACGCAGTCACGACCAGTCCAGCAATGCTGGCAAAATTTCCTGTCGAAGTAAACCAGTCCATCAGCACAAGCCCCGGCCCGGCGCAGCGGCGCACTCATCTTACTTTGCTTTTCCAGCCAACGTAAAGCATGTGCTGCTATTCTCTTGCTCCGATTCCCATTGTTGAAGCACTTTCACAACTTTGGCCAGTCTGGACGCTCGCACAGCCTCTTTCCTGCAGATTTTCTCCAGCGTGTGCTGATTGATTCCTCTGCGCATGAATTCGCGCTTGGGAACTTTCGCGATCCGCGCTAATTGTTCATCGGTCGCAATTGCATTGCCTTTGCGCTTGTATTCGATGGCTTTGAAGTCCAGCAAACTCGGGTCTTCGCCTTCTTCCCAGTGACGGTCGGATTCTTTTCCGATGTAAATTGGCGGCCAATTTGCAACCACGTGCGCGCGCTGTAATAATCCGCGTGTGCCGAATTCGCACGCCTTTCCATCCGGGCCAAGACTTTTGGCTTCAGGGTGATTTTGGTACGTGTCCAGGAGCATGAAGAAGTTCTTTGCGAGCGCGCGGCGACCGTCGTAATCGTCCGTGAGTTCATAAACGGGCGATTCGGGATCGTGGATATTGACGCACTTTGCGCGCATCCATTCCTCGCGCTCGGATGAAAACCGCGAGATGAGCGTGAATTTATCGGGGTCAACATTTTGCGGACATCAATTTCCAGAACCCCTTCAACCGTTGCTCGGCGACGGATAGCGACTCGCCTCACACAGCTGAACAAGCGCAAAGTAAAGGGCAGTGATGTTCCACTGGTCAAGGTTCCGAAACCTGAGAGGGTTTGCCGTGGATGTGGCAAAGAGCTTGAAGGCGATTCAGCACACTGCAAAAAGTGCGATCTCCAGATTGCGACTCGGCGTCTCGTGGAAGTCGCGCAAGTTGGGCGCATCGCCGGGCATACGCCGGAAGCGATTGCCAAAGAAGCGGCAACGCATCGCAAGCACGCGCAGGCGCGGGCTGCTTGGAATCCCGCGAAGCAACCGACATGGCTCACCGAACAGGCGTTTTCGGAGAAAATTCAGCCAGCACTTGCGAAAGCCTCAGCGACGGCCATTGCAAAGCGGATTGGAGTATCGCGCTGGTACGCGGGTCGGATTCGCGAAGGCTACTGCCCGCATCCACGGCACTGGCTGGCGCTGGCGGAACTCGTGGGCGTCACATATTCGCACGCATGAAGAGATCGGATAACATCGCACGAACCATCGATCCTAAGTGAGATTCGTCACGCATCAGTGTGAGCTATATCTTTTTCTTCTCTTTTAACTTGACACTGCCAGGTAGCTTCTATACGGTTGCGCCCACGGTTGATTCGAGGGGGCCAACCGAAAACTCAAACGGAGGTGGGCCAATGGCTCGCTTCGTATTCGGTGTGCCCCTAATCCTGCTCCTGGCATCTGTAGCATTCACTCAGAATCAACCGCAAAGCAATCCTCAGGCAGTGTCTTTCGCATCCCGGTCAATCGCCGCTTTGACCGGTGGGCAGGCCACCAGAGATGTAACGCTGACCGGCAGTGTAATGTGGTCTGGCGGGGCAACTCCCGAGACGGGCACAGCCGCGCTGCTCGCGTCCGGCAGAGGCGAAAGCCGGATGAGCCTCCTGCTTCCCAGCGGAACACGAACCGAGATTCGCGACGCGTCCACGGGCGTGGCCCAGGGGCAATGGATTGCCGAGAGTGGTGCATCCGACCTGTTCGCCTCTCACAACTGCGCGACGGATGCGGTTTGGTTCTTTCCGGCGCTGGGGTCCCTAGCGGCGGGTCCGAACGTTGTCCTTACCTATGTCGGCCAAGAAACTCGAAACGGGGCAGCCGTCCAACACATTCAGTCCTACGTATACCAGGCGAATTCGGCGTCCATTCCCACTCCAACCCCGCAACAGCTCAGTACGATCTTGAATTCTGTTGTAGGGCAGCAGGGATTTCCTGCAACAATTTTAGAGGAAGAGAGGAAGAAATGAGCTTGGTCAAGGTTTTCAAGAAACTTCTCTTGCCGATGGTACTACTGCTGTCTACACTGGGTTATGCTCAAACGGCTCAAACCCAAATGTCTAGTACGGGTCAAACCGTTGTTTCTAACGGTGTACAACCCTTGGTGTCCGGTGGAGGTAACGGAAACTATGATTTTGACGGCATACAGCCGGGGGTAACAATGGTTAGAGGGGTAGACCTGTCCACTTTAGATGTCGCAGTATCTATACCCCTTGTATCAAAAAAAGGAAGCGGATTGGACTTCAGCGCCGCTTTGCTCTTCCATAACAACTGGCTTTTTCCTAATGGCTCTTCTGGGTGGAGCGGGTGGAGTAATTCTAACAGTTTTGGGTGGAGCAACGGAGACCCGGTGTTTGGCTCTATACTCGGGGCGCAACAGCACTGCACTGAAGGTACTAGGGGTGTATATGCTTGGACAGGGTATGTAGACCCGCAGGGATCAGTGCACGAATTTCTCAACGGTCCTATCCTTACCGTAAAGGGGGGAGGAGGGTGTAAATAAAACTGTGTAAACGGCCATGGGAAGAAGAAAATAGGAGGACCCCATGGCAATCGACAAGAAGTTAATCGACCAACTGCTGACCAACTACAAGAAGCCCGAGGATAT
>JBEKYF010000033.1:0-35916 GCA_049511255.1 Terriglobales bacterium
ACGGCCTATGTCGCGCTCCATGCGGCGCCTTCCAAAGAAGCTCTGCAGCTCGAATTCTAGCAAAGCCTGGGTGAGGGATCCGATGGCCAGAAACACGAGCGAGACTCCACCCAGGATGATGAAGACGTTGAACACGCGCCCGGCATGCGACAGGGGATGTACTTCCTGATATCCGATAGTGGTCAGGGTAGTGATGACCATGTAGAAACCATCGAACCAGGGCCATCCCTCGATGTAGTGAAAGCCAACCGTGCCTAAGCCGATCACGAAGGCCAGCGCGGCAGCGAGGAACTTGAGATTGCGGGAAGTCCTCATCGTTCCATTGTTGGGGGCGTTCCAACGTCCAGTGCCGGGCGAGATGGGCGATCCAGTTTCCCGCGCGACTAGTGAGTATAGCCCTGGCCGTGGTTGAGTGCAGTGACGATCAGTTGTGCTTGGAGAGTGCGCGTTGTTACGATCTTTTCATAAGACGATAGCTTGCACGCCGGCCGCGCGGACCCTCGCAAAATCCGAGTATAATCCGGCCCGCGTCCGCACGCAGCGATGGCGACTTGTGCGGCGGGTTCCCGGATGGCTACGATGCTGCACGCTCATACCAACTTTGATTCCACACCGCGCGCAGCGAATCCGCTGGAAACAAACTGAAGATCATCGAAGAAATCGAAGAATACGTGGGACAGCATAAATCCGGCGAGAGCGACCGTGTGATTCAGAGTTTGGCCGGATCGTGGTTAGGAACCTTTGGCGTCAACTTCCGGATGACAAATTCTTGAAACAGATTGGCCACGGCAGTTGCGCCAATCCCGATGGCCGCATTTTCGAAAGTTAATCCCGCACCATTGCGATCGTTCGCCGGATAGTAGAGATTTGAAATCCCGCCCGCGGCCAGGTTTCCGAGGATATTCGAGTAATTTGCCTGCCAGCGTCCATTGTCGCCCTTGCAAATCACTGAATTGGCAATCGCATACAGAATCCGCGATCCCTTGCTGCCGCTTCCTTTGTAAAAATATCGCGGATCTTGTTTCAGAAGCGATGGCAGTAGGGCGCTTCCGATGAACGTGCCTGCAACCGTGTCGGCATAGCCGGCGCCGTAGCGCTTGGCATAGCCTTGCGCGCCTTGTCCGTATTCAATGAAGTGATTTTGTGCCTGCTCAACTCCCGCTGCGCCCCCCACAAATACGAAGGTGAATGGATCCACTACCGTCTTCCAGGCAAGCTTGAACTTTTGCTTCGAGGTGAGGGGAACTGCATGGGGGACGTAGCTGACATAGAAATTTGGAAGGACGCCGAGCACACGCTGCTTCTCTTCAACCTTGATCTCCTCTTCTGCCACTTCGGTCTGTGAGAGTCCGACCTGCACTTCAGTGTTGGCCGTAGCAACATCCAACGCGATCGACGGGACAATATAGATCTCCCCCGAACGGAGAATTCCAGAGGATGCTTGCGTCGCGAAGCCCGCCGAAGTAATTGTGAGATGGAAGGACCCGGGAGCGATGTTGGCAAAGGAGAATTGCCCATCGTCGCCCGTTAGCATCTCTTGTTTTGGGGATCGATCTTCACGTGTAAGCCGCACTTGGGCTCCGCCGACGACGGCTCCGCTTTGATCGACAACCGTTCCGCTAATGCTTCCCGGTAGTTGCTGATCGGGCAGTTGCTCGCCAGATGAGGCAACGCTCTGATGTTCGGGAGCAGGCGTGGGCGTTTGCTGAGGAGTCTGTCCTAAGCAGGGCCACGCGCAACTCAGGGTGAGAAGCGCAAGAATTATGAGTCTGGACTGGGATTGGAGTGCCGTGAACAAGTTCCCCTCTACCGTACTTCCATTGAAGTCACCTAGAGTTCTCTCGTACCGATTCTGCTCGGGCAACCTCGTTCAGCAGAGAGTCGCAATTCTTCCTGCGCCAAAAGCGAAGCGCTGCTTACAGCATACTAGAACGGTTGCAGTGAAACAGAGGGAGAGACAGGCAATTACATTCACGACCGATTTTTCGGACGTTCCCTGCCGGCCAGTCACGCGATAGCTTCTAATATCCACCGGCGAGCGCACAGTTTACAATCGTGATGCATTTTGCAGGAGTCTCGCCGCCCATCAAGCACACTATGAAACTTTCCGTTGTGATGCCGGTGTATAACGAACGCGCCACGGTCCGGGAGGTGGTCGTGAGGGTTCTCTCGGTTCCCATGGAGATCGAACTGATCTGCGTGGACGACGGCTCGCGGGATGGCTCGCGCGAGATCCTGGCCGAACTGCAGTCTGAGCATCCGCAAATCCGCATCGTTCTTCAGCCGCACAACATGGGCAAAGGAGCAGCGCTCCGCCGTGGCATTCAGGAAGCCACGGGCGACTACGTCATTATTCAGGACGCCGATCTGGAATACGATCCGGCGGAGTATCCCTTGATGATCGAGCCCTTGGTTCAAGGAAAAGCGGACGTAGTTTTTGGCTCACGTTTCCTGGGCAGCGGGCCGCATCGCGTGTTGTACTTCTGGCATTCGGTCGGCAACCGAGCTCTCACGTTGCTTTCCAATTGCCTCACCAACATCAATCTTTCCGACATGGAAACCTGCTACAAAGTCTTCCGGCGCGAGGTGATTCAGTCGATCCCGATCGAGGAGAATCGTTTCGGATTCGAGCCCGAGATCACGGTGAAAGTTGCGCGGCGAAACCTGCGCATCTACGAGGTGGGAATCAGTTACTGGGGGCGCACGTACGAGGAAGGCAAAAAGATCGGATGGAAAGACGGCGTGCGAGCTTTATATTGCCTGTTGAAGTACTCCTTTAAAGAGCCCAGGGTAAAGGCCTCTGCACAGGCAGTCTCCGCCCCGGATCGCTCGACCCTTTCGTGATAAATTTCGACGTCTAGTCAGCCACTAAGGCGGCGATCCGTTCGCCCGCGTGACCGTCCCAAAGCGGAGGAATGGTTCCCTTCTTCGCCTGGCCGGCGAGGACTCGGGAGAGTTCGGAGCGCAGTTTATCTGGATCGCGTCCGACGAGAACGTTCGTTCCGAGGGAGACCGTAACCGGGCGCTCCGTGTTCTCGCGGAGCGTCAGGCAAGGAACGCCGAGGTAGGTGGTCTCTTCCTGGACGCCGCCGGAGTCGGTTATGACGACGGTTGCGCGCGACTGCATGCCAAGAAATTCGAGATAGGATAGCGGGTCGAGGATCTGGAGTTGGTCCGCATGCAGTCCGAAATCGGCAATGCGTTTTCGGGTGCGCGGGTGCGCGGGAAATATGACGGAAAGATCCTGGCTGACCTCGAGCAAAGACTGGAGAATGCGCTTCAGAACTGCGCCGTCGTCAACATTGGCCGGGCGATGCAAGGTGACCAATGCATAGTGCTCGAGAAGGCTGTTTTGGTTCTGGCGTTGCGCCGCGGGCAGAAGCTTCACCAGAGAATCGATCATCACGTTGCCGACGCGGAAGATCCTTTCGGCAGGAATTCCCTCTTTCTGAAGATTGAAGTCTCCATCCTCGGAAGGCGTAAACAACATATCCGCGAGCTGATCGGTAACCAGCCGGTTGATTTCCTCCGGCATAGTGCGGTCGAAAGAGCGCAGTCCGGCTTCGACGTGGCCGACGCGCACTCCGAGCTTGGCACAGACCAGAGCGGTGGCGACGGTTGAGTTGACGTCGCCATAGACCAATGCAATGTCGGGCTCGCGGTCGAGCAGCACCGGCTCGAAACGAGTCATGATTTCGGCCGTCTGCCGCGCATGCGTTCCAGAGCCAACGGCGAGGTTCACATCGGGAGCCGCGATGCCGAGCTGCTCAAAGAAGACATCCGACATATTCGCGTCGTAGTGCTGACCGGTGTGAACCAGGGTCTGAACGACGTGCTTGCGCGTTTTGAGCGCGTTCATCACGGGCGCCACTTTCATGAAATTTGGGCGTGCGCCTACGATGTGAAATACGTGCACAGATTCTCCGATCAACGATTCTCCGATTGACGACAATCTCGGTCAAAGCTGCATCAGATTGGATTGCAGCTTCGTGTATCCCTGCTTCCGGGCCCACAGGTCGAGCGGAATCGAAGCCATCTCATCCACGATAGGTTCGCCCAGCCCGCTCTTCGTAAGGTCCACCGTCTTCATGTAACACCGGCAACTGTCGCAGCATTCCACGCGAACGTGCTTGAGTTCCTCGGCGGTGTAGACCGGAAGCTTCGCGTAATTCTCTTCCCCGCATCCCGGACAGACGATCCGCCGGAACTCCCATTCCGCCAGGCAGAATGAACACACCAGAGAGCGCTGGCCGCCGTCTCCCAATGGACGCAGAACGCCCAGGCCGGGTTTCCGTTTGCAAAACGGACACAGATACGGCGCCGGCCCGCTCCAACGCATACGGGACCGTGAACGAATGCCTGCCGCGTAAGGCTGAAGAAAAGCGCGCGCGAAAAAATCGTTAGGACCCGGCGGCAGCGCGGCAGTGTCGCTCCCATTCCAGAAAATCGTCAGCAATTGGAAATGTGAATCTTCGCCGCCTTCCCGCAACTCGCGCGCAGCTTCCCGAAGCGGGCCCGGACCGTTCTGTTCGACGACGGAAAGAAAAGTTCCGAATGGGCCGTTCAGTTCTGGTGGGAGCGGCCGCGCAAAGGGCTCCGAGTCTGATGTGACAACGCCAGCCCCAGCGCTCGATCTTTCGAACGATCTTGCGAGTTCCCCGTAGAAATCCTCCTGAAAACGCGCGATGGCCACATAGAAGCGCAGGATTTCCGCCGCAAAGGTGTACTGGGCGCCGAGTTCCTCCGCTCGTGCAATCCGCCGCTGCCATTCATTCTGCGCCATGGTGCAATTAGACATGGCCCGATTATCCGTCCCCGTCTCCTGCCGCGCAATGCCGGATGCCGCGTTGTCCTAATGAAGGGTTGTCGTGATGAAATGTCGGCTTGAGCGCCGACTAAGGATTTTCCTGATTGACGATCCGGGCAGACCGGGGTATAGTTCTTCGCATTCGCGCAGCACAAGCTGGACGCTTGTCGAGGCGTCTGCAACCGTTCACCTCCGTAACTTTCTGGAAAGTGCAGCACGGGGGCTACAAAATGGAGTTCTCTCGCAGAACTTTTCTCAAAGGCACCGTGCTTGGCGGAGCCGGTTTCTCCGCCCTCGGCTTTGATCTGACTCCGGTTTACGCCCAGACCCAGTCTCTCAAGATTTCCCGAGCCAGCGAAACGCGCAGCACTTGTCCTTATTGTGCCGTCAGTTGTGGCGTGATTATCTATACCTTGGGTGACAAGGCCAAGAACGCGATCTCCCAGGTCGTGCACGTCGAGGGCGATCCCGACCACCCCATCAACCGCGGCACGCTCTGTCCCAAGGGATCATCGCTTGAGCAGGACATCCTCAATGACCGCCGGTTGCTGAAACCGCAAGTGCGCCGTCCCGGAGCCACCGACTGGGAAGACATTTCCTGGGACCAAGCCTACAGCGAGATTGCGCAGCGCGTGAAGAAGACGCGCGACGAAACTTTCTTAGAGAAGGATGCGCAGGGTCGGACTGTGAATCGCTGCGAAGGCATCGCCTTCACCGGCGGCTGCACCGACACCAACGAGTTCAATTATCTCGCCGTAAAAAGTATGCGCAGCCTGGGGGTCTGCTACCTGGAAAACCAGGCCCGCGTTTGACACGGCCCCACGGTCTCCAGTTTGGGGCCCACCTTCGGACGCGGCGCAATGACCAATGGCTGGATCGACATCAAGAACACCGACATGATGTTGATCATGGGCGGCAATCCCGCCGAGAACCACCCCTGCGGCTTCAAGTGGGCGGTCGAAGCCAAGATTCACCGCAACGCGAAAACCATTGTTGTCGATCCGCGCCTGACCCGCACCGCCGCGAACGCCGACCTGTACGTGCAGATCCGCGCCGGCGCCGACATCGCCTTCCTCGGCGGAGTCATCAACTACGCCATAGAAAACAACCGCATCGCCAAAGACTATCTAATCAACTACACTAACGCCGCCTTCATTATCAAAGACGGATTTAACCTGCCCGAAGACGGTCTCTTCTCGGGATTTGATCCCGAGAAAAAGGTGTACGACAAGAAGACCTGGAATTATGAAGAAGGCGGAGACCTGACCGGCAAGCCGGTCAAAGGCACGCCTCCGGAAAAAGCGCCTCCACATCTACCTCCGGGCGCCACGCCACCTCCACCTTTACTTCCCCCGAAGGTCGCGTTTGATCTCTCGTTGCAGCATCCGCGCTGCGTCTATCAATTGCTGAAGAAGCAATACGAGCGCTACACGCCCGAAATGGTGGAGCGCATCACCGGCATTCCGCAGGACCAATTCCTCAAGGCCGCCGACCTGTTCACCTCCGTCCGCAAAGATGGCGACATGAAAAAAGTCGCGACCATTATTTATGCCGTCGGGTGGACGCAACACAGTTTCGGCACGCAGATCATCCGCACCGCCGCCGTGCTGCAACTTCTCATGGGCAACGTCGGCCGCGCCGGCGGCGGAGTCAATGCGCTCCGCGGCCACTCCAACATTCAGGGCGCCACCGACATGGCGGGAATCTTCGACATTCTCCCCGGCTACCTCAAGATGCCGAACCCCGCCGATGTTGATCTGGCCGCCTATTTGAAGCGCACTACGCCCATGCAGTCCAAGCCCGATCCGTGGGATTCGTTCAACTACTGGTCGAACACGCCGAAATTTGCCGTCTCGTTTCTCAAGGCGCTGTACGGTCCCGCGGCTACCAAAGAAAATGACTGGGCCTTCAACTATCTGCCGAAGATCGACCGCAACTATTCCTGGGTGAATATCTGGAACGACATGTACGAGGGCAAGATCAAAGGCATCTTCGCCTTCGGCATGAACGGCGTCATGATCGGCCCCGATTCGAATAAGAATATCGACGCCCTGAAAAAGGCCGACTGGCTGGTGGTCTGCGAAATCTATCCCGACGAGACCAGTGAATTCTGGCGCGCCCCCGGCATTTCCGCGGACGACATGAAGAAGATCAACACCACCGTGTACCGCTTGCCGGGCGCAGGCTTCGCGGAAAAAGACGGCACCTTCGTGAACTCCGCCCGCTGGTTGCAATGGAAGAACGTCGCCGTTCCGCCGCCAGGGCAGGCGCGGCTAGACCAGGAAATCCTCGCGACCATCTTCTTGAAAGTTCGTGAGCTCTATAAAAAAGATGGCGGCAAGTTCCCCGATCCCGTTCTGAATGCGACGTTTGCGTACACAAACCCCTACAACCCGTCGCTCGCCGAGGTCGCAAAAGAAATCAATGGCAAAGCGATCGCCGACATCACCGACCCGAAAACGAACACGACCATCAAGGCCGGCCAGCAACTCCCAGGCTTTGCTTGGCTCAAAGACGACGGCACGACGCTGTCGGGAAACTGGCTCTATTGCGGATCATGGACCGAAGCTGGCGCTATGATGCAGCGCCGCGGAACCGATGACCCATCCGGCCTCGGCATTTATCCCAATTGGGGTTGGTCGTGGCCGGCGAATCGCCGCGTTCTCTACAACCGCGCCTCCTGCGATCTGGAGGGTAAGCCCTGGGATCCTTCGCGTCGCCAGGTTTGGTGGGACGAAGCCAAGCAAAGCTGGGTGGGCGTCGATGTTCCAGATTTCAAAGTGGATTCCTCACCCAAAGATCACATGGGCCCGTTCATCATGAACCCCGAGGGCATCGGACGTTTGTTCGTGCCGCTGGCCGGCATGCAGGACGGCCCGTTCCCCGAATTCTATGAGCCGATCGAAAGTCCGATCGCGAACCCGCTGCACCCGAAACAGTCCAACAATCCGGTCGTGAAACGATATAAGACCGACATGGACAAGTACGGGACGGTGGATCAGGGATTCAACGTCATCTGCACCACATATCGCCTGACCGAGCACTACCACTACTGGACAAAAAACAATCCGATGAACGTGGAACTCGTGCCAGAACCATTCGTCGAAGTCCCGGCCGAACTTGCCGACCGTATGGGCCTGCGCGGCGGCGAAAGGGTGAGAGTCACGAGCGCGCGGAGTTACTACATCGCCAAAGCGATGGTCACTCGCCGCATCCGGCCCATGAAGATCGATGGCAAGGAAACGTTCCAGATCGGCATCCCCATTCACTGGGGTTTCCGCGGCATTGCGGAAGATGAGGGCAAGACGGCGAAGACCTTGGCGAATCAATTGACGCCGACCGTGATCGATCCGAATGCGTTTACACCGGAATTCAAAGGTTTTCTGGTGAAGATCGAGAAAGTTTAGGTGGTGGAGTAACGGGCGTCTCGCCCGTCTGCCGGGCGGGACGCCCGGCGCTCCGCCAGCAGTTTAGACCACGACCGAGGACGGGAGATGGCAGACCGCAGAACGCTACAAGCCGAAATGATCTCGGGCCATTCCCTCTCCTCGCCCGGCCTTGGCATGCAGCGCGATCTTGAAGTCTGCAAACTGGTCGATACCACAACTTGCATCGGCTGCAAAGCCTGCGAGGTGGCGTGCGCCGAGTGGAACGACTTGCCGTTCTCCCCGACCACCTTCGACAACACCTACCAGACGATGCCAGAGACGCGCTGGAATTTCTGGAACCTCATCAAGTTCAATGAGCACCAGAACCCCGACGGAACAATCCAGTGGCTGATGCGCAAGGATCAGTGCATGCACTGCGCCGACCCCGGCTGCCTGCACGCCTGCCCCGCCGACGGCGCCATCGTGAAGTACGCCAACGGCATCGTCGACTTCAACCAGGAAAACTGCATCGGCTGCGAATTCTGCGTTTCCGGCTGTCCCTTCAATATTCCGCGCTTCAATCCCGAGACCAAGCGGGTTTACAAGTGCACACTGTGCTCCGACCGCGTCGGCGAGGGTCTCGAACCGGCCTGCATCAAGGCGTGTCCGACCGGCTGTCTCAAGTTCGGAACAAAGGACGACATGAAATTCATCGCCGAGGGGCGCGCGAAACAACTGCGCGACAATTTCGGCTGGCAAAACGCGGGCGTCTACGATCCGCAATCCGTCGGCGGGACGCACGTGATCTACGTGCTCCACGACGCCACCGATCCCGAGCGCTACGGCAACCTGCCGGCAAATCCGCAGATCCCGTGGAGCTACACGGTATGGAAGTGGCTCTTTAAGCCCGTACTCGGCACTTTCGCGCTCTTCGGTTTTCTCGGCGTGATTGCGCACTACGTAACTTCCGGCCCACGTGTGGCCCAACCCGAACCTCCGAGGAAGGAGGGCACCAATGGCTAGCGCGGTTGAACGTTTCGACGACAAGGCTCGCGAGAGTTTCGAATCCATGGGCCGAACCACCGTCTATCGCGGAGAGTTGCTGCGCCATCCGGTCTACACGCGCGTGCTTCACTGGACGGTCGCGCTGTTTTTCTTCCTCGCGCTGTTCACCGGCTTCAGCATCTATCTCCCCTGGCTGTTCCGCTGGTTCACTCCCTTCTTCGGCGGCGGACCACTCAGCCGCGTCATGCACCCCTGGTTCGGCGTGGGCTTCGTCATCTGCTTCGGATTGCAAGCCCTGAACTGGCTCCAGCCCATGATCTGGACCGCAGCCGATTCCAAGTGGACGCGCAACATGGGAAAGATCGTCAGCGGCAAAGAGAAAATGGATCCGCCCGACACCGGCTTCTTCAACGCTGGCCAGAAACTTCAGTTCTGGGAAATCGTCGGCGGCTGTGTCGCGTATCTCATCACCGGCATCATCCTGTGGGCGGGCGCAAGAACTTTCGGAAGAATTCCGGTCGCCATCAGCTACGTCGTGCACGACATCTCCGCACTCGTTATGCTCGGCGGAATCTTCATTCACATCTACGAGAGCACATTCGGCCAGCCCGGCACCTTCCAATCAATGATTCGCGGCGCGGTAAGCGAAGCCTGGGCCTGGACCTTCCACCCCGCCTGGTACAAGCAAGTCACCGGACGCGACCCGCAGCAGGCCTGCGAAGAAGCCCGCCGCCAGATGACCACCGGCAGCAAACCCTAGCGACGAGCAGCCGAGCAAAACCCTTCAACACAGGGGACACAGAGGTTCTCAGGGGATTTCTGGGTTCAGGGGAATCTTGCCCCGCAGTTCAGTTATGACTATACTGACCATAATGACTATCTACTGGGAGGATTTGTTATGAGTTCGCAAAGCTGGACCGTGGCTGACGCCAAGGCAAAATTCAGTGAAATGATCGAGCGAGCAATGTCCGAGGGACCGCAAACCATTACTCGGAATGGGCGCACGGCCGCGGTGGTGGTGGGGGCGGAGGAATGGCAACGAAAGACAGAGCGCGTCGGCAACCTGGCAGAATTCTTTGCGGAATCTCCCCTGCGGGAATCGGGTCTGAAGATCCGCAGGCTCAAGCAACGGCCCCGGAAGATCAACCTATGAGTTTTCTTCTGGATACAAACGCGGTTTCGGAATGGGTCAAGCCGCGGCCCAATCCCGGTCTCATCAGTTGGATGGAATCGGCCGATGAGGATCGAATTTTCATCAGTGTCGTCTCGTTAGCAGAACTACATTACGGCGTGGAACGTATGGCGGCGGGAAGCCGTCGAAGCCGGCTTGAGCAGTGGCTACAACACGATTTGCCGTTGCGATTTGAGAGCAGAATTTTGCCCGTCAACACCAACGTGGCAGAGGCTTGGGGCCGGACGGTGTCACGCAGCGAGGCGGCGGGACACCCGATCGGCGCAATGGATGCCTTCCTGGCGGCAACAGCAGAAACCCATCATCTGACGCTGGTGACCCGCAACGTTTCAGATTTTCGGCTGCTTATAGCGGTTCTCAATCCCTGGACTTAGCCCTGGACTTAGAGACTATCCTCTAATGCTTTGTGCGCACTGCCGAAACTTCCGTTTTCGCTTGGCTGAAGGCGAACTGCAGCTTCCATTCCCTGGCGCCAGACTCACCGGCTGGTACCGGAGAAAACTTCCAAGCCCGAGCCGCTTCCAGTGCGACGCGCGAAAAATACTTGCTCGGCCCGGCAGATTCCAGCGTCGCCTTCGCCACGTTGCCCGCGGCATCCACTTCGACTTTCACTCGAACCTTGATCTTGCCTTGAATGGTGCGGCGCGCGCTCGGGAAAACCTGCGGCATCACCCGCTGCACAACACCGCTCTGATCGCCAGTGTTCGCAGTCTCAGTGTTCGTAGACGCCGAACTCAGCTTTGGCTCCGGCTGTGCCGGGGCCCGCGCGGACTGGGGGTTTGCGGACTGCGAGCCTTCGGCAGCCGCGCCCTGCTGAGCGGGCGCCGGTTGCACCTCCGCCGGAGGGTGCGCCGGTTTGGGTCTCACAATTAAAACCAAGGCAACCGCAACCACCGCTGCCAACCCCAGCCAGTAGGGCCACTTCGCAGATTGTTTCTGCTGACCAGAGACCGCTGGTGCGGAGGCCGCCCTTCCAGTCTGAACTGGGGCGCGCGCCGGCAACGCCGATTGTGCGCCCGCTGATACCAACCGCTTCGCTCCCAACCGATCTTTTTCCAGGCAGTCAACGATTTCCGCAACCGTCCATCGGTTTCCCGCATCAACTTGCAAACAGTGCCCAGCGATTTCGCGGAATGGCTCCGGGACCCCCGCCGGAACTTCCGGCGCGCTCGGCCGTGTGCGATCCCAAACCGGCAAATGCTGCGTCAGCACCTCGATCAATGTCATCCCCAACTGCCAAATGTCAGCAGCGGTCGAAAGCGCTCCCGTCGCCGCTTCCGGAGGATCGTAGGCGCTCGTCGCCCCCGCCTTACGACTCCTCTCGCCCGGCACGCCCAGCGCGTCGCTCGATAGTTTCACCTCGTCCCCGACGGCCAGAATATTTGAAGGCTGGATATGTCCATGCACGAACCCCTGATCGTGCACACACTGCAAAGCCTGCAGAATCGGCGGAAGCATCCTTCGCGCTTCCTCTGCCGTCAGCGCACGCTCCGGAAGAATCTGCGAAAGATTTTCCTCGGCGTATTCCTCCACAACATAAAGGAGTTCCGTGCCATTCAATTGGCAGGGTCCCGCCTCGAAAATGCGAATCAGATTCGGATTGTTCAATTCACGGGCCGCCTTCCATCGCAGGAGTTGCTTCTCCGTGTCCGCCGCGTCGGCGGGAATCAGCTTAATGGCGGCCTTCTTGGAATCGCCCGCACCGCCTTGCGTAACGGTAAGGTACACAGCACTGTGATCGGAACCGCCTAAATAACTTTGTAGCGGAAATTTCCCATCGACGGTGCGGCCCTCCCATCCTTCAAAAGTCTCGCTCATATCGTCTCGCTCCTATCCGGAGCCCCGATAGCCCGCTATTGTATGCGACCGAGCGCGAAAGCGGTCAAAAGCGGGCGACGCGGAAGTTCCACGTGATCGCCGGGTGCACTCCTCCTCAAGAATCTTCGCGGCACTTTACAATATCCGCATGGCACCCATCCCCGCCGAAATCCACGGCCAGCGCTACATTAGCCTCGCTACCTTCCGAAAAAGTGGCGTCGCCGTGCACACGCCCATCTGGTTTGCCGAAGACGACAATAAGCTCTACGTCATGACGAACAGCAAATCCGGAAAGTGCAAGCGCATCCGCAACAACCCGCAAGTCAAGATCGCCCCCTGCACTATCCGCGGAAAAATCACTGGCCCCGAATTCCCCGCTATCGTCCGCATCCTGCGACCCGCAGAGTTTGCCCGCGCCCGCCAGGCGATCGAGGCAAAATACTGGCTCGCCCGTGTCCCTTTTCTGTGGCGCAACACCGACACTTACCTCGAAATCACGCCCGCATGAATTAGGACAGCGCCCTGCGGCGCATGACATTTACGCTGGCCGCTCCACCCTGTTACCATCAAAGGTTGTTTAAAGCTCCTGCGTATTCTCTTAGGGAAACAAGAATTTTTTGGAGGCATTATGGCCGTAAAAGTTGGCATTAATGGATTTGGACGCATCGGACGCAACGTTCTCCGCACCGCGCTCGCCGACAAGAACATCGACTTCGTTGCCGTTAATGATCTCACCGATCCCAAGACCCTGGCCCACCTGCTCAAGTATGACTCGATCCTCGGCAACCTGCCGAACAAAATTGCCGCCGGCGCCGACAGCATTTCGATCGACGGCAAGGTCATAAAGGTTTTTAAAGAAAAAGACCCCGCTGTCCTGCCCTGGGACTCTGTCGGAGCCCAGGTCGTCATCGAGTCCACCGGAAAGTTCACCGACGCCAATGAAGCGAAGAAGCATCTGCGCGGCTCCGTGAAAAAAGTCATCATCACCGCCCCCGCGAAGAACGAAGACCTCACGGTCGTTCTCGGCGTGAACGAAGAGAAGTATGATCCCGCCAAGCACCGCATCATTTCCAACGCTTCCTGCACCACGAACTGTCTGGCCCCGATCGCCAAGGTCATCAACGACAACTTCAAAATCGTCAGCGGCACCATGACCACCATCCACTCTTATACGAACGATCAGGTGATCCTCGACTTCCCGCACAAGGATTTGCGGCGAGCCCGCGCGGCGGCGATCAACATGATCCCAACCTCGACCGGAGCAGCCAAGGCGCTTAAGCTCGTCATCCCCGATCTGGCCGGCAAACTCGACGGCTTCGCCATGCGCGTACCCACGCCCAACGTCTCGGTGGTCGACCTCGTCGTCTGGGTAGAAAAAAAGACCACCAAAGAAGAGGTCAACGCCGCCCTGAAAAAAGCCTCCGAGTCGGGCCCGCTGAAGGGCTACCTCGGGTTCGAGGAAAACGAACTGGTCTCGTCGGATTTCAAAGGCGACTCCCGCTCCTCCATCGTCGACGCGCCCATGACCCTGGTAGTCGGCGGCAACTGCGTCAAGGTGATTTCGTGGTATGACAACGAGTGGGGATACTCCTGCCGTGTCCGCGACCTGATCAATCTGATGGCGGCCAAAGGACTGTAGGTTCTGGCAGTGTGGAGGGACGGGCGTCTCGCCCGTCCACAGTATGGTGGCCGGGCGGGGACGCCCGGCTCTCCACCGGCAAGCGTCGAACGACGGAGACTTTTTCATGTCAAAGCTTTCCATTCGCGACCTCCCTCTCAACGATCACCGCATCTTCATGCGTGTCGACTTCAACGTCCCGCTCGACGACGGCCGCGTCATGGACGACACCCGCATCCGCGAAACCCTGCCCAGCATCGAGTACGCTTTGCGTCACGGCGCCCGCCTCATCCTCGCGTCTCACCTGGGCCGTCCCAAAGGCAAGGCCAATCCAAAGCTGAGTCTGAAGCCCGTCGCCGAGCGTCTGCGCATGCTGCTCGACAAAGAACTGTCGCGCGGCGAAAACGTTGGCTTCTGCCCCGAGTGCATTGGGCCCGAAGCCGAAGAAATGGCGCTCAAGCTCGAAAAAGGCCAGGCGCTGCTCCTCGAAAACCTCCGCTTCCACGCTGAGGAAGAAGCCAACGACGAGAATTTTTCCAAGCAACTCGCCAAGCTCGCCGATTTCTACGTCAATGATGCCTTCGGCACCGCTCATCGTGCCCACGCTTCCACGGTGGGCATCACCCGGTTCGTGCAGAAATCCGCCGCCGGGTTGCTCATGGAAAAAGAGCTGCAATATCTGGGCCGCCTCCTGCAGAACCCGGAGCACCCCTTCGTCGCCATCCTTGGCGGCGCCAAAGTCAGCGACAAAATCGGAGTCATCCAGAACCTGCTCAGCAAAGTCGACGTCCTCATTATCGGCGGCGGCATGGCCTACACGTTCCTCAAGGCGCAAGGCGAATCCGTCGGCAAGAGTTTGGTCGAAGAAGACAAGATCGGACTTGCCCGGGACCTTTTGCAGCAGGCGAAAACCCATAAGCTCAAGTTCCTGCTGCCCACCGATCACGTCATCGCCGACCGCGTCGACGCCAGCGCCTTAGTCAAATTCGTCGGCCAAGGCGAACCCATCCCCGCCAACATGATGGCGCTCGATATCGGCCCGCGATCGATCGAGGCGTTTTCCGAAGAAGTCGCACGCGCCCGCACCATCGTCTGGAACGGCCCCATGGGCGTTTTCGAAGTGCCACCTTTTGCCAGAGGCACCTTCAAGATCGCTCAGGCCGTGGCCGAAAATGCCGGAGCCACTACGGTCGTAGGCGGTGGAGACACCGTAGCCGCCGTCAAAGCCGCCGGCGTAGCCGACAAGATCACCCATATTTCAACCGGCGGCGGCGCCTCGCTGGAGTTCCTGGAAGGCAAGAAGTTGCCCGGGGTCGAAGCGCTGACGGATAAAAAATAGGTCTCAGGTCTCAGTATCAGATTTTCGACGGTCGGTGACGTTTGGATCTTGGCATCGCTAAAAACGATTCCCTGATGCAAAGCTTAAGACTACGAGTTGCGATTCACGAGCTAGAGCTAAAAGCTAAGACTTGGGTCACTGAGACCTGAGACCTAAGACCTCTTTACTGCCCGCTATGTCCGACTTCGCAGCCCGACTGACTTTCGCCAACGGCAAGACCCTCGAAGTCCACGGCCCCGCCGACATCACCAAGCAGACGACCGACGCCATCGTCAACGCCGCCAACTCGTCGCTGCTCGGTGGCGGAGGCGTGGATGGAGCGATTCACCGCGCTGGCGGCCCTTCGATCCTCCAGGAGTGCGAGCGCATCGTCGCCAAGATCGGCACCCTCTCCCCCGGCAAAGCTGTCATCACCAACGGCGGACGATTGCCCGCCAAATATGTAATTCACACGGTCGGTCCAGTGTATCGAGGAGGCAAACAGCGCGAAGCCGAAACGCTCGCCAGTTGCTATCGTGAGTCCATCCGCAGCTCCGATGACCGCGGAATGCGATCGCTGGCCTTCCCTTCGATATCGACCGGAGCCTTCGGCTATCCTGTTCACGAGGCCGCTGAAATCGCAGTTCGCACTATCGTCGAAGCTCTGCCGCCTTGCGCCCATGTAGAGCACGTCCGTTTCGTGCTCTTCGACATTGCCACCTGCAAAGCCTACGTCCGGGCCGCCGAGAAAATATCCCGCGAACCACGCGCAACTTCCGCTATCTTCGAGAAAGGTCCTTCATGAGAAAAAAACTCCTCGCCGCCAACTGGAAGATGTACAAAACGCCCGACCAGGCTCGTGACTTCTTCCGCGATTTCCTTCCTCTAGTTGACGCCCACGACCGCGACGGAATCGTCGTCTGCCCGACTTACCTTGCCATCGATGCCGCCGTCACTGCGACCAAGGGATCGAACGTCGCTATCGGTGCGCAAGATGTTTACTGGCAGAAAGAAGGCGCTTTCACTGGCGAGATCTGCGCCAGCATGTTGGTGGCAGTCGGCGTAACCCACGTCATCATCGGACACTCCGAACGCCGCCAGTACTTCGGCGAAACCGATGACACCGTCAACCTCAAGCTCAAGTCCGCCCTGGAAGCCGGACTCATCCCCATCGTCTGCGTAGGGGAAGTTCTCGAAGAACGCGAAGCCGGGCTCACCGACGACGTGTTGCGCCGCCAGTGTCTCCGCGCCTTCCACAAAGTTTCGGCCAAAAAAGCTGTCAGTCTGGTGGTCGCCTACGAACCAGTCTGGGCCATCGGCACCGGAAAAACCGCAACCCCGCAGATGGCCGCTGATGCCCACACCATCATCCGAGCCGAAGCCGCTGATTCCTTCGGCCAGGAATTCGCCAGCAAGCTTCGCATCCTCTATGGCGGCTCCGTCAAACCAGAGAACGCCCACGCCCTGATGTCGGAAGAGGAAATCGACGGCGCCCTGGTAGGAGGCGCCTCGCTCGATCCCAAATCGTTCGCATCAATCGTGAAGTATTAGCGGCCGCGCTGATTTAAAGTCGCGGACAGCTTCAGCGCGTAGCTGCCTGGTCTTTGGTCTTTGAGTGGCGAAGCAGGGCTGCGATCACTGGTCTTTTCCGAACCGGCCTTAGCCGCTGAGGTCAGACCCTTCACAATTGCGGAGCGCTTGGGTTTATCGGCACTATTTCCTTGACCTAAGAATAGTAGCTTGTCACCATAGAACATCCACACCACCATTACCATATAGTGAAGTCGAGGAGTCCGATGAAATTTGGCGTCATAATTTTCCCCGGATCGAACTGCGATCACGATGCTTTTTGGACAGCTGAGCATGTGGCGAAGCAGAAGGCGACGTTCCTTTGGCACGAGTCGCACGATCTTGAGAATTGCGATGTGATCATTGTGCCCGGAGGGTTCGCTTACGGCGACTACCTGCGCACCGGCGCCATCGCCAAGTTTTCGCCAGTCATGGAATCCGTACGCAAGTTCGCCGCCGGGGGCGGATTGGTCCTCGGCATCTGCAACGGCTTCCAGATTTTGTGTGAATCGGGGTTGCTGCCCGGAGCGCTGATGCGCAACATCGGCCTGAAGTATGTCTGCAAGCCGGTGCAGGTGCGAGTCGAAAACAACGAGACGCCGTTTACGAACGCATGCCGCAAAGGCGAAGTGCTGACCATTCCCATCGGCCACATGGAAGGCAATTATTTTTGCGATGAGACTACACTCGCAGAACTGAACCGCGACAACCGCATCGTTTTCCGCTACTCGAACGCGCAAGGCGAAATCACACCGGAAGCGAATCCCAACGGATCGCTGGAAAATATCGCCGGCATCTGCAGCCCGGGATGCAACGTGCTGGGCATGATGCCCCATCCCGAGCGCGCCGCCGAACCGGAACTCGGCGGCACCGATGGATGCAAGATTTTCGAGTCGCTGGTAGGAGCGATGACGGCAAAATGAGTGGTAGAGACGCGGCTTGGCGCGTCTCCGTTAGCGTCTAGTATGCCCAACGGAGGAGCGTCGCTCCGACCGTGAATCCCGCACCGACCGATGCCAGGAGCACCAGACTTCCCTTCTTCAATTTGCCTTCCTGGCGCGCGGTTTCCATGGCCAGCGGAATCGTTCCCGCGGTGGTGTTTCCGTACTGCTCGATGTTGATGATCACGGCTTCCGGACGCAGCTTCAGACGATCGGCAGTAGCGGTGATGATACGCTTGTTCGCCTGATGCGGAATGAAGGCGTCGATCTCGCTGCCCTTGATGTTGTTGCGTTGAAGAATCTCTTCGCAGAGCGCCGCCATCTTGCGCACCGCGAACTTGAAGACCGCTGCCCCGTCCTGATGAACGAAGTGCATCTTCTTGTCCACGGTTTCGTGGGTTGACGGATTCAGGCTTCCGCCACCAGGCATGTAGAGCGCGCACCCTCCGGATCCATCCACTTCGTGCAGAAAGTCAATGAGCCCGACGGACTTGTCTTCCGTGGGTTCGAGCAAGACCGCGCCCGCACCGTCGCCAAAAATTACGCAGGTGGCGCGGTCGGTGTAGTCGATGATCGACGACATCACGTCAGCGCCGATCACGAGCACTTTCTTGTGGGTTCCGGTAGCGACGAACTGCGCTCCGGTTTGCAACGCGTAAACAAACGCCGAACAGGCAGCCGAGAGATCGAATCCCCAGACATTTTTTGCGCCGAGCTTGTGTTGGACGAGGCAAGCGGTCGCGGGAAAAAACATGTCGGGCGTAACCGTCGCAACAATAATTGCGTCGAGTTCGGAAGCTTCGATGCCGCGCTCGGCGAGCGCTCTCTTTGCCGCCTCGACCGCAAGATCGCTGGTCGCAACCCCCTTGTCCACGATATGACGCTCACGGATGCCGACGCGCTCCATGATCCACTGGTCATTGGTATCGACAAGTTTTTCCAGGTCGGCGTTGGTGAGAAGGCGAGGCGGAACGTAGGTGCCGAGAGCGCTGATCTTAACGCGCTGAAGCTGGCTCAATGAAAGTCTCCTGGATGAATAGCGAATTTATTATTTTGAACGATGAAGACGAGAACGGCAAGGTCCCAGGTGTCAGGTCTCAGGAAAACCGTGAATGGGTTGACTTTGTTTTTCCTGACACCTGAGACCTTGGTTCTCCTAGCGCAGTCTCGCCGCCAGTTCCCCGAACAGCGGCACTTCGAAGCGCTCGCCCTGCCATGCCTTGAGCGACAGAACAATCCACAAGAACAACATGGCCAGCGAAGCCAGAATTTCAAACAGCAGAAAAACCATGGCGGCAGCAACATTCGAAAGGAAGAGCGCGGCAACGGTCAAGACGAAAAAGACTCCCCAGAGCAAAATGCTTTGCCAGGCGTGAAAGCGGACAAAGCGATTGTTGCGATAAGCCGGCAGAAACAATATCACTGCGGCCGGGACGAAAGTGAGATAAGCGACCGCCGCAACCGCCCGTTCCGCGGGAAGAAGCGGCGCCATCGACCATCCGCATCCTGGACAAAATGCCGCATTCGCGGGCATGACAGTTCCGCAATGCGGGCACTTCACGGAAGCTTGCGCCGGATTCGCTGGAGCATTGGTTGGACTAGACAATTCGGCGTCCGTTCATCTTCTTTCGGCACGCTTCGCAAATGCCGTAGATCTGGAAAGTGTGGCGGGTAGTAACGTACCGGTGCTTGCGTCCGATCTCCTGCTCGATTTCGCCGACTTTCTCCGAGAAAAATTCGACCGAAGCGCCGCACTCGGTACACACCATATGGTGATGACTGCGGCGGTTGTACTGGTGTTCGTAACGCGCGATGCCATCGTGAAAGGCGACTTCGCTGGCCAAGCCGCAACCCGCCAGAAGCTTCAGCGTGCGGTAGACGGTGGTGAAGCCGATGCGCGGGTCTGTCTTTTTGACTAGCCGATGCAATTCGTCGATCGAAAGATGTTCGCGAGTTTCAAGGAAGGTCCGCAGAATTGCATTGCGCTGTTCGGTCTGCTTGAGCCCGACGCGTTTGAGATGCTGCAGGAAAATTCCCTCGGCTTCGCGGATGTTCTCCTGCGAGATGGTCGGCTGATCGTCGATTCGTTTCTGCAGCATGTTGGGGGGGAGCGGACACTCAAGATGATAATGCACTCCCAAGGTTCCAACATGATACTGGGCGAGTGCGAGTTGCGCCAATCGACTTCTGCCGCTGCGGCCTGTCGTAGTGGATCGTTTCGAGCTCGTGATTCACTTTGTTTTGTGGACTGTTTACTCTGAAGGTATTAATGCGGGTTTACCACCACCCCCCTACCCCCCTGCTATTGGAATCATTAGGTTAGGGGGAGTCTTCCCGCCAAAATCTAGAGCGCCAAGGACTTATTTTCAAAATATTCCGGAATCAGGACTTAGCTCAATTCCTTGTTCTTTTCTCTTAAAATTCATAGATTCGGGGCCGTTTTGACGCCCGTTCGTTGCCTCGAAATACCGTCGAATTTAGTTATCAAAGGATAACTAACAAACAGGCTGACGCTTCGAGAGCCGGCTTGGCTGACCGGCACACCTCTTAGTCCCCCCATCGGATTGTTATTTTCGCGCACGCTGGGTTGGATGTCTGTGAGGGCTGTCACCCGGCGGATGTGATGAAAAAGATTAAAGGTCCCGCCCAAGCAGAGCTTGGACGGGGCACCCCGAAGTTGGATGATTGCGATGGGATGGCCCAGCCCTCTATTCCTCTCCCGGGTGAAAGTACCTGTACACGGGAGACCCCTTGGGTGCCCAGCGCTTTGCCTTTTCCAGCCACGCTTCGCTATTCGGAGTATCGGCCAAAGCCTTATATGCTGAGCTTAGGTTCATAGCCAATTCGCTCTTCTCGGCCATCTGTGATTCCGAATCACCGCACAATGCGATGCAAGACTGATATTGCGTTGCGGCTTCCTTGTAGCTTTTCAGATGGAGGTAAGCAAAAGCCATTTCCCGACACAACAACTCGTCTTTGGGATTCTTAGCGAACTCGCTCTTGGAGACGCGAATAGCATCTTCTGATCGTTCAAGTGCGTTGTAGGCATAAACAAGCTCGAACACGAGCTTAGGTGCATCAGGTCGTTCCTTATAGGCAGATTCGAGATAATCGATCGCTCGGCGCGAGTCTCCAATGCCGTTGAAAAAGGACCCCCAGTTGATTTTGTGAGTTATAGGGTCAGCCTCATCTTCGTAGTACTTCAGCCAGTCAGGTTTTTCCGGCAGCCCAAGCTGCACTAAACCACGGGGCGGGAGCAGAGCCGCAACCCCGTTTTGTTCCAAGCGGATCTTGAGAGTCATCTTGTCGGGAGGAATTGGATTAGGTGCCGAGCGATATTTTCCATCGTCATCGATCGCGAAACGTCCACCGAAGTGCAGCGTAAATCCCGCTTGCGGATCGATATAGACAAAACCATAGGTATAGTCGCTGTCCTCGGGCTTGTGATAGAGGACAACCCACCGGTCTTCGCAATCAGACATGTGGACGTCGTAACTGAGACCTGCGGCTTTCCACGTTGGATTGCTGTCGACGTTTCCAACGTTGCTGGCCTGAACCGCTTTTAGAAGCTCAGAGCTTATCTGCCTTACCACGGCATCCGCCTCCGGATCAGCCCTCTTTTGTTCCGCGACAGGTTTATTGGCGGTCTGCGCTGAAACAAGGCAGACGATAGCGAGTATCAGGAGGCTCACTCGTACCCCGCAGTTCCTCATGTGAAAAGACTAGCCGCGTCACTAGCAGAATGCTAGGAATTTCAATTGGCGAAACCAGGCGATGACACTCACTGAGAGTTGCCTATCCGGCTTAATGAGTGGCAGCGGTAAAAACCGCTGCGCCACCCAAAATCAAGGGCTGAGCGGAGAAAGGTGTAGGGGTCCTTCGACTCCGCTCAGGATGACGGTTGGGTTATGGCACGACCTGTGGGGCGCTGTGGGAAGTCTGAATTTTTCCGTCGCCGGAGGCGGGGCAAGCCCCGTCCCTACAGATGGAAATGGCGCAAACGTTGCAGACCCGCTGTTGTCAGGTGCGAAGAGCACTCCTACAATCGTGAGAATGTCGGTCACCGCTTCCTTGCCCCAGATTCCGCACTCCAACTTCCGTCGGCGCAATCCCGCGCTCCGGATCCTGTACTACGCCGTTTGCGCGCTGCTGGTGGCACTCATCGCTGGCGTCTGGGGGCTTTACTGGATCGCACGCCGTCCTCTGCCGCAACTGGATGGCAGCGTGGCGGTGCCGGGGATTTCGTCCAAGGTGCGGGTGGTGCGGGATGAACATGGGGTCCCTACGATTGAAGCGGCTACGCTCGATGACTTGTTTTTTGCCCAGGGGTATGTGACCGCGCAGGACCGGCTGTGGCAGATGGACATTATGCGGCGCGCCGCTGCTGGAGAACTTTCGGAAGTGATCGGCGAAGACACGGTGCAGATGGACCGCGAGCAGCGGATTCTGGGGCTGCGGATCGCGGCCGAAGCGGCGGAGAAGAATATCTCCGCGCGCGACCGAGCTTATTTTGACGCTTATGCTCGGGGAGTGAATGCGTTTCTCGAATCGCATCGCGACCGGCTTTCACTGGAATTCCGCCTGCTGAAGTACACACCGCGGCCCTGGACAGTGACGGATTCCCTGCTGGTGGGCGCGCGCATGGTGCAGGATTTGAATCACTACAGCAACCCGCCTGCGCTGACGCGCGAAAAGATTCTGGCGAAGCTGGGGCCGGAACTGACGGCGGACTTGTACGTGAATTCTTCCTGGCGGGACCGTCCGCCAACCGATGTGCGGCGGATAGAGGAGGGACCCGCGGTCAACACTGGCGACAGCGATGAAGATGAGGATGACGAAGAAGAGGTTGATCCGGAGGGCGGGACGGGACGGCTGATTTCCGCGCTGCCTTCTGATCTCCGTTCGTCTGACCTCAGTTCCACGCAGGTTTCCGAAGTGCTTATGGAGAGCCGGGCATCCTCGCCCGGCCAGACGGGCGAGACGCCCGTCATTCCACTTGCGGAATTAGAAGAAGCCGATTCGTTCCGGCCGGGGTCGAACAACTGGGTCGTTTCCGGTCAGCATACGATTTCGGGGAAACCGCTGCTGTCGAACGATATGCACCTCGACCACCAGATGCCGAACCTGTGGTTTGAGGCGCACCTAAGAACAACAGCCACAAAGACTCGGAACTTCGACGTGGCCGGAGTAACGTTGCCGGGAATTCCGTTCGTGATTGTGGGCCACAACCAGCGGATCGGCTGGGGGTTCACCAACGTTGGGCCGACCGTGGAAGACGATTACATTGAAGAGTTCAATGCACAGGGTCAGTACAAAACCCGGGCGGGATGGCGCGATGCACAGCATCGGCAGGAGACGATCCACGTCAAAGGAAAACCAGACATGGTTATGGATGTAGTGACAACGCGGCATGGGCCGATCATCACGGAACTGATTCCGGGAGAGACGCGCAAGATTGCCTTGCGCTGGACGCTGCAGGACGGCATGGGATTGATGTTCTTCGACGTGAACTCCGCGGAAAACTGGGAAGAGTTCCGTAAGGCGTTCTCGACCTTTGACGCGCCGGGCCAAAACGTGATGTACGGCGATGTGGATGGTCACATCGGTTATCAGGCGACGGGACGAGTGCCGATCCGGGCAGCGGGCGATGGCAGCCTGCCGGTGAGCGGGAGTGACGATGCGCACGAGTGGAAGGGCTGGATTCCTTTCGACGAGATGCCGCATGTTTATGATCCGCCGGAAGGGATTTTAGCGACCGCCAACGGGCGCATCACTCCGGATGGCTATAAATATTCGATCAGCACGGAATGGGAGGCGCCGTGGCGAACGGATCGCATTTACCGGGTGCTTGAATCGGGAAAGAAGTTTGCGCCCGCTGACATGCTGGCGTTGCAGATGGATGTGTCGTCCACGTACGACCGGGTCTGCGCCGACAAGTTCGTGTACGCGATCGATCACGCCGCAAGCGCATCGGATCGGGCGAAGCAGGCAGCGGAAATTCTGCGCGACTGGGATGGACGGATGTCGGCGGATTCAGCGGCGCCGATGATTGAGACGAAGGCGCGTCAGGAATTGGCGCGGTTGCTGCTCGAGCCGAAGCTGGGTGCGGCGGCGGATATTTCGGCTTCAAGTCCGGCTTCCGGCGCGGCTTCCGGCGCGCTGAGTTGGAAGAGCTATCGCTGGGCTATGTCGTCGGTCTGGCTGGAAAATGTGCTCACCAAACAGCCGGCGCGCTGGCTGCCGGCGGGATACTCAGATTATGGGACCCTGCTGACAGCTGCGGTTGAGAACGCAGTGAAGCAGACGAGAGTCGCTTCGGGAGATCCCTCGAAAGCTCCTTCCGACCTCAGCCAGTGGAAGTGGGGGAAAAACTATCCGGTTGAAATTAATCATCTGGTGCTCAGCCATCTTCCGGTGATTGGGCGTTTCACCGGGCCGGGATCGCATCCGTTGAGCGGAAGCACGTACACGGTGAAGGCGGTGGGCCGGGGCTTTGGGCCCTCCGAACGGTTGACGTGGAACTTTGCGAACTTTGACGAAAGCACGCTGAACGTGGTGACGGGAGAGAGCGGGATCTTCCTCAGTCCGTATTACATGGACCAGTGGGCGGCGTGGTACGGAGGCTCGACATTCGCGTTTCCATTCTCGCAGGCTGCGGTCGAGCAACACCGGGCGCATGAACTGGTGCTGGAGCCGGGACGACAAGAAGGCAGTCGTTAGTCGTTCGCTAGAGCCAACGGCAAACGGTGAAGAGCGATTCGCGAACGACGACCAGCATCCCTCAAAAATCAACTGTTATGACGTCGATGAACTGGCCGACGAGGCCTAAGATCTGACCGGGGTTATTCGAATTGTTCGGGTTGTACTCCAAGGCATCGATCGTGGCGTCGTAGATACGGAGTGATCCGCCCTGGATCACATACACCACTTCTTGCGCTACTGCGTCACCGCGCTTGGCGATGGGCTGGATGCCAGTCACGTCTCCGTTCGCGGGAGGAATCAAGACGCCGCCAGCCGGAGCGCTCCCCACCGCGGTGCTCAGCGTGTTGTAAATGGAAAGGCAACCGCGGGTCTCGGCCCCTTGCGGCGGTGGGATGGGCGGAACGATCTCGGTGCAAGTGCGCGCACCGATGAAGAGTTGTCCGTTAGCGGCTAACGACAGGTGGGTGTGATATCCGTCAGTGATGGCGATGGGGGCGGTATTGATGACGGTCATGCTGGTGAGGTCAACTATGGTGAGCAATCCGCACGTGGTTGCTGCAGTTGTCTGTCCGGTGCAGGGTTGCGACGGAACTCCTCCCGAATACGGGGTGCCTGCCAGATACATGGTCGAGCCATTTAGCAAGGCCACGGTGCCGGCGCATTGCGTTGTGCCGGGAGCACAGGCTGGAACGGAAGCGACGAGAGTGTTAGTGTTCAGATCGAACTGCTGCACGCTGGCCTGGGTTCCGCCGCACTCCGCGCCGCAGCTCACCACGTAGGCGGTGCTGTCGTCGCTGCTGAAGAAGGCTGCAACCGGACGGTCAAAAACGCCGGGACCGCCGACGTAGGTGACCGCATTGCCAATCCCGATTTGCGACGGAGTGATCACCGCCACCGAATCGGAGTTATCGCTAAAGCCAAAAATTCGGTTGCCACTGTTATCGATAGAAAGATAGTGAACCGAGGGAACGTCGGCCTGTCCGGTGACAGTGCCGCTGCTCAGCGTGATGGCCTCCACTATCCCGGGAGACTGGCCTGTCACCGGCGCGGTCGGCACGGCAACATAGGCGGTGGCGCTGTTCGGAGAAACGACGAAGCTCTCGGTTATGCCGGGCAAAGTTATGTGCGCGGCGTTGGATTCGCTGGTGTTGTTGATGATGGTGAGCTGGTTGTCGGAGAATTGCGTACCGTTGCCGCTAAAGACGACGGTCTGGGCTCGGTTGGGCGTAAGCACCATCATTCCCGGAGTGTTGCCCGCGGAAATCGTGGTTCCGCCCGCCCGCACGTCCGTTGCAGCATTGACGATATTTACACCCGCGGCCGCAGTACCGGCGCTGACGCTATTCGTGATGAAGGCGCGGTACGCGACACCGCTGGTCGTTGTGCTGCCGCTGGAGGAACTACCGCCGCAGCTCAGCCACATCAAACTGGCGGGCAGCAGGGAAAACAGCAGAATCAGGACTCTTTTCAAACCTGGGGACTCCAACCTCATGCGGGTAATCACTTGGATGCAAGAACAAGGATTATAGCAAAGGAAGAAACTGCTTCTTAGGGCGGGCTGGCGGAACGGTCGGCTGAGGCCGTGGTTGGCTGGTGGAGAGCCGGGGCGTCCCCGCCCGGCGGGACGGGCGAGACGCCCGTCGCTCCACAAAATTCTAGACGAAGAACTGCTTCAGCAGATCCATTCTGACTTGCTCCCTGGCGATTGCTTGCCCGATGCGCTGAAAATTGCCGATTTGATCGACGGCATCCATTTCGCCAACCTTGGCCGGGTCGATGTCTCCGAGGTTGAGCCCATCGAGGCGCTCGCGCGTCAGGCTGACCGTGATTCGCTGGTAGGTCAAAGCCCTATCCGCGCCCGAGCCGGAGTTGATGAAATCAAGCGCATCATCGGCCGGGACTCCGGCGGCTCGAGCGGCGTTTGTTTCCGCGGTCGGAGCGGGAGCCTTGCCCACCGGCGGTTGGCCGATCAGGTGCATCAGCACATTTTGCTGCAGGTTGGCATCGTCCATCAGTTCGGTGATCACGTAGCGAGCCCAGTCCATGAGGTTGTAGCCTGAAGCCTTGCCGGCTGGCACGGTGATCGCGTTGAAGCCGGTACCCAGCGAAATCATCAAGAGCCTGCCGGTTCCGGTGGGCCATCCGAACTGATAATTCGGGTCGGTGGCTTCGAGAAAAACCTGCAACGAAGGATTGTTGTAGCTGCTGACGCCACCATCGATGAACTCATATTCCTGGGGCTGGCCTTCGTCATCCGGAACGGAAATCGTTTGTGGCGGAAAGTAGGTGGGAGCGGCGCTGCTGGCTCGCACAATCTGCCAAAGCGGCAGTCCCCGGTTGTTGGTAAAGTACTTTCCTTTTGGGTTATTGGTAAAGAACCAGGTTGTCCCCAGCGTGACGTTCTTGGAAACGATGAGGATATTGGTACGCAGCTTGGCGCTTCCGAGCGTCGTGTCTTCCCCGAAAACGGCTTTCAGCTGCTGTTCGAGCGGACCGCTGGGATAGCTGTGCCAGAAACGCTCGGGCAAGATGACTTTGGTGAAAATCTGCTTTCCAAATCTGAGGTAGAAGTCTCGAAGCTCGGCCGCCTTCAAGCCGAGAGCGAGTCCAACCGCAAGGATGGCGCCCGTGCTGGTGCCTCCGATCAGGTCGAACCGGTCCGAGAGCGGCAGCGAGCGCCCGGTCAGCGCGTCGAGTTGGGTTTCGATTGCAATCAGAGCTTCAGCGGGGATCAGCCCTTTCAGGCCACCGCCATCAATGGATAGAAGACGCATCGGTCGCGTCGCGGAATTTTGGGTGTTGTTCTCCATGGTCTCCTCGGGGCGTCGTACAAACGGATAGATGGAGGGGAAGGTCTGCTAAGTTAGTTCGATTCCAGGAGCATGTCAAGCCAGTCGGAGCGATTCGGGCTCGGTGGATGCTAAGACCTAGTTTTTTCCTGTATTCTCAAGGAAATGGCGCAGAACTTTATTGAACGTCTGAAGCAATCCCCGGTGCTCTGCGACGGAGCGATGGGAACGCTGCTCTATGCCAAGGGCATCTTCATCAACCGCTGCTATGACGAGCTGAACTTGTCGCAGCCGGAACTGATCCGCGGCGTCCACCACGATTATCTGCAGGCCGGCGCCGAGATTATCGAAACCAATACTTTCGGCGCGAACAGCTTTCGCCTGGCGCGGCACAGCCTGGCGGATCGCGTGCGCGAAATCAATTTGGCGGGCGCTCACGCGGCTCGGGAAGCAGCCAAGAGCTTCGATGTTTGGGTGGCTGGATCGATTGGTCCGTTGGGCGTTCGCATCGAACCGCTGGGCAAGACTTCGTTTGAAGAGGCCCGCGCGGCGTTTCGCGAACAGGCCGCAGCCCTGGTCGAGGGCGGCGTGGATTTGCTGATGCTCGAGACCTTCGGCTACCTCGAGGAATTGCACCAAGCCGTGCTGGCTTGCCGGGATGTGAATGCGAAGCTTCCCGTCGTTCTTCCCATCGTCGCCCAGGTCACGATTGACGAAGACGGGAACTGCCTTGATGGCTCCAACCCCGAGGCCTTCGCCGCCCGGCTGACGGAATGGAACGTCGACGTCCTCGGCATCAACTGCAGCGTGGGACCGGTCGCGATGCTGGACGCGATCGAGCGGGTACGTGCCGTGACTTCCCTGCCCCTGGCCGCGCAGCCGAACGCCGGTATGCCGCGCTCGGTCGAAGGACGGAATATCTATCTCTGCTCGCCGGAATACATGGCGACCTACACGCCCAGATTCGTGGCGGCCGGAGTGCGGCTGATTGGCGGCTGCTGCGGAACCACGCCGGATCATATCCGCGCCATGAAATCGTCTTTACGCGTGGACCAAGCGCGCGGCAAGACTGCGGTTTCAGCGGCGATTCATTCCAGCGCCGTGCTTTCGGCTCCGGCCAGCATTCCTATGGCGGAGCGCTCCAAGCTGGGCGCAAAGCTTGCGGCCGGGGAATTTGTGACCATGGTCGAGATCGTGCCGCCCAAGGGAATCGACATCCGCAAAGAAATCGAGGGCGCGAGGTTCGTCAAATCGGTCGGCGTGGACGCGGTGAACATCCCGGATAGCCCCCGGGCCTCGGCGCGCATGAGCAACCAGGCGTTGTCGCTCTTGATGCAGCAGGCAGTTGGAATTGAAGCCATCCTGCACTACACGTGTCGCGATAGAAACGTGCTGGGCATTCAGTCCGACCTGCTGGGAGCGGCGGCAACTGGAATCCGCAACCTGATCTGCATCACGGGCGACCCTCCGAAGATGGGGAACTATCCCGATGCCACGGCAGTGTTTGACGTGGATTCGATCGGACTGGTGAATATCGTCCACAACCTGAACCGGGGATTAGACCTGGGCGGAAACCCAATCGGCGCCGGCACCACCTTCGTCATTGGGGTGGGCGCAAATCCGGGGCTGCCCAACCTGGACGAAGAGATCAAGCGCTTCGAATACAAGGTGCAAGCGGGTGCGGAATACGTGGTGACCCAGCCGGTGTTCGACCTTAGTCTGCTGGAAGCTTTTCTGAAACGGATCGAACACTGTCGAATTCCCGTCATTGCCGGAATCTGGCCGCTGGTAAGTGTGCGCAACGCGGAGTTCATGAAGAACGAATTGCGGGTTTCGGTACCTGATGAAATTCTCAACAGGATGACCCGGGCTGCAAGTCCGGAAGCGGCTCGCGCGGAAGGCCTGGCCATCGCGCGCGAGATGCTGGCGGCGGTCCGCGAACGGGTGCAGGGCGCGCAGATCAGCGCTCCTCTGGGCCGATATGCCTCCGCGGTGGATGTTCTAGAGGTTCTCGGCTCGAAGCGGCCGCTTTCAGTGTAGTTTTGGGAACACCATGCCCAAAAAATTGCACGAATTAAAAAATTTCGCTGGACATTTTGCACAGGAATCGGCATTACAATAAAGGGTAGGAGCAATTGGATTGGTGAAGTTTGAAGAATGCCTCGAGCGTCTCGAGAGAATCGTCCAGGAACTGGAAAAAGGGGAGGTTCCTCTGGAGAAGTCTCTGACGCTGTTTGAAGAAGGCATGCAACTTTCCGCAACCTGCCGGAAACAGCTGGAGGAAGCGGAAGGGAAAGTAGAGATTCTGTTAAAACAGAACGGAAAGCTGCAAACTGAACCGTTCGAGCCCCCGGCCGAGAAAGCGTTGCGCAAGTAAGGCTATCGCAACTCGGATCGGAATTGACAACGCCTGTGCTAGCAGTTTGCTGTCGCAGCCAAGGCCGCCGCGAAATTGCGGTGAAGTCAGGGGGGTGTATGGAACCACTCAGTGTAGTCCTTTATCAGAATGACCCCAGAACTGCACAAACTCTGGCGGTCAGTCTTTCCCGACACTTTAATTCTGTTTATTTGGCCGGCACTTACCAGGAGGTCCGTCCCGCGGTTGCCCAGTATCGCGCCGAAGCGGTGGTGCTGGATCTGGAAACTTCGGGGCCGGACGAAGTCAAGCGTTTGCATCATGACTTCCCCAACCTTTGCATCGTCGGCACCCACCGGCTGGCGGACGACAAACTATGGGCCGAGGCACTGAGTCTGGGCGCGTCCGACATATGTGAGCCGCGCAACGGTGACGTGGTGCGCTCGCTGTTGCACGGGCTCACGCGCCATGCGGCTGCCTGATTGTTTGTTTTTTTGTTGAGGATTTTCTTTGAAAAACTTGTTCGAGAAGGGACGCTCATGGCGTCCCTTTTCATTTCCGCGAGGCCCACTTGTTATACTGCGATGCCATGCTGAAACAAATTCTGGAGCAGGGACGAGAAGCCGCCGACGCCGCGCTCGAGCGACTCTTGCCGCCGGCCACGCAGCATCCAACCTCCATCCATCGGGCCATGCGGCACAGCGTGTTTGCCGGCGGGAAACGCCTGCGGCCGATCCTCTGCATGGAAGCGGGGCGCATGATCGCGGCGGCATCAGTCGGCAGTTCGAGTACTGGACCGCATGCTGGACCGCTTGCCAGGTCGCTGCCCGCCGGCATCGAGCAGGTAGGCGCGGCGCTCGAAATGCTCCACACATATTCCCTGATCCACGACGATCTGCCCGCGCTCGATAACGACGATCTGCGGCGCGGGCGTCCCACCTGCCACAAGGCCTTCGGCGAGGCAATCGCCATCCTGGCCGGAGACGCACTGCAGACGCAGGCCTATGAAGTGCTGGCGCAGATCGCTTGCCCAGCCGACTCGCGCGTCGCCATCATCCGGGAAATCGCCCACGCCACCGGCAGCATCGACGGCATGATCGGCGGCCAGGTGGTTGACCTCGAAGCCGAACACAAGAAGCCCGACCTCGCCACCCTCGAATACATCCACCGCTCGAAGACCGCGGCGCTCATCACCGCCAGCGTGGTCAGCGGAGGAATATACGCTGGGGCAATGTACACGGGGGCAACTTCTGCGGATATCGCCCGCCTCCGCATCTATGGGCAGTCGATCGGTCTGGCGTTTCAGATCGTGGACGATGTGCTCGACCTGACCCAGACCTCCGAGCAACTGGGGAAAACCGCGGGCAAGGACAAGGCGGCGGAGAAGACAACGTATCCGGCATTATTCGGAATCGAGGAATCGATCCGCAAGGCCGACGCCCTGGTCGATCAGGCATGCGCGGAACTTAACGAATACGGTGAGGCCGCGTCGACTCTAAAGGACCTCGCGCACTACCTGGTCGAGCGCAAGAAATGATTGTGTGGGGACGGGCGCCTCGCCCGTCCAAGCCGAGCGCAGCTCGGCAGCTGCCGGCGGTCACGGAAAATAACGGCACCGGCACAACCGGTGCTTGAACGTCGCTTGAATCTCCGTCTCGCAGGCGGTACAGTGTCTATGCTCTCGCGGTCTCCCGCCTTCCTTATTCCTCACCGGCAACTTGCGCGTAATAGCTGTAGTGTGTGCGCAACTAAAGGCGGTCCTTGGAGGGGCACCACAACATGTGGCGTTTTAGTACTTGACCCGTCCCTGTATTCGCCGTTAGAGTTGGTCAAAAGCGTGGTGACGTTTCTGGGTCATGGAGACGGCATCACACGGATGCGATCAGCGAGGAACCTCGGGAGTTAATAGCCGGATTCCCGCAATTTGCAGCGCACACCAGCCAGCGCAAGCCGAGTCTGCGGACCACAGTGTTCGCCTACGAAGGAGTCACTTTGCTCAAACTTAAGAAGCTGCAAATCCTGGGATTCAAGTCGTTCTGCGATCGCACCGAACTGAAATTCCATGGCGAAGGTATCGCCGCCATCATCGGCCCGAACGGCTGTGGAAAGTCGAACATCGCCGACGCCATTTCGTGGGTGCTCGGTGAGCAGTCGGCGAAGTCGCTGCGCGGCTCACGCATGGAAGACGTGATCTTTTCCGGGACGCGCGACCGCAATCCCACCGGAATGGCGGAAGTGTGCCTGACTTTGATTGACCCGGAAATTTATGGCGGGCCGGATACGAACGCGCCCACCGAGATCGAGATTCAAGACGACCTTCCTGCGGCGGGAATAAACTGCGAAGAAAACTGGGATGAAGCGGAGGTCCGCGCCCAGGCCGCCGCAGAGACCGAACGGGCTGTCGAAGAAGCTCAGCCCGGACAAATTCAGCCCGGACAAATAAAGACCGAAGACGTGGAAGGCGAGGTTGCGGCCGAAGCTTCGGCTAAGGAAGCTCCAGCTAACGAATCGTCGGCTAACGAATTGTCGGCTAACGACAGCGCAGTGGCAGTGCTTGGGCCGCAGGTTGTTCTGAAAATCCGGCGGCGCAAATTCAACCAGCATCAACACCACGCCGGAGAGATTTCGGTGACGCGCCGCCTGTTCCGCAGCGGCGACAGCGAATACCTGCTGAATGGAAAACTGTGCCGCCTGCGTGACATCCAGGAACTTTTTATGGGAACGGGGCTGGGGCCGGAGTCGTACGCGCTCATCGAGCAAGGGCGCATTGGTCAGATTCTGAGCAGCCGTCCAACCGATCGCCGCGCCATCATTGAAGAGGCAGCTGGGATCACGAAATTCAAGACGAAGAAGCGTCTCGCCGAGGCGCGTCTCGAAGACGCCAAAACTAATCTGAACCGCGTGAACGACATTTTCGAAGAGGTCACGCGGCAGATGAACTCGCTCAAGCGCCAGGCCAGCAAGGCCGAGCGCTATGCCAGGCTGCGCGATGAGATGCGCGCCAAGCTGCGGGTGGTGCTCGCCAGCAAGTTCACCCAGATGGATCAGCAAGGCGTGACGCTCGATACACAGATCCATCAACTGGGCGAGGAAATCCGCCTTCAGACGGAGAGCGTGCACGAATCGGAAAAGGACCATTCCGAGCGCACGCAGCGCGGATACGCGATTGAGACCGAGACGCGGCAAAATCGCGAGCGGCTCAACCAGATCGCCATCGAAGGCGATCGCGGGAAGGCGCGCATCCGAACCAACGAAGAGCGCTGCGCGGAACTGGTCGTGCGCACGGCCTCCGCGGAAGCGGAGCTGGCGCAGGCTCAGACTCGCCTGACGGCGCTCGAGGAAGAACGCGATGGCCACCAGCAGTTGCTCGACTCAGCGGCTGCCGATCTCGCGGTGGCCCAGCAAGATCTTGCACTCAGCCAGCAGGAAACGGCTTGCGCCGCCACCAACCTCGCGATGCTCGAACAGGAGCAGGAATTGCATCGTGCGGCCATTCTCGAAGCCGTCGGCGGAGCCTCCAATCTCCGCAATCAGCTCACGCAGGCCGAGGAGCGACTGGCGGGCATCGGCCGCGAGGAGCAGCGTCTGCGCACCGAGATCGCAACCGCGTCGTCGCAATCGGAAACCTTCGGCGGACAACGCGGCCAGATTGCGCTGGAATTCGAAAGCGTTTCGCAGCGCGCCAGCGGCCTGACTGCAGAGATCGCGAGCCTGCGCGAGACTCTCGAGACGAAGCGCGCTGCTGAGAACGACACCAAGAAGCACCTCGATTCCGTCCGTTCCGAATACGCCACGGCGCTCGGCAAGAAGGGATCGCTCGAAGCGGTCATCGCCGAGCACGGTTATTCCACCGAGTCGGTGCGGCGCTTGTTTCAATCGGGCGCAATGCAGGGGGGGAACACTCCGGCGGGCGTGCTCGCCGATTTCCTTGAAGTTGAACCCCGCTATGAGCGCGTCGTCGAAGATTTTTTGCGCGACGAACTGAACTTCGTCGTGGTCAAGTCGTGGGACGCCGCCGACGAAGGCCTGCGCCTGTTGCGCTCCGACGTCAATGGGCGCGCCACATTCCTCGTGCATCCGGAGGACTCGCAAGCGAAGTTCTCATTTGTCGCGGATGAAAGCCATCACTACTCTCCGCTCAACGATACGGTCCTCCCGCTGAAGAATTCGATTCGCGTGCTGAACGGATTCGGCAAGTCGCTCGAAGTGATTCTGCCGAAGCTGGGGAATGGCTACATCGTGCCCGATCCGGCGGCGGCGCGCGAACTTGCGCTCTCCAGCCCGGATGCGTTCTTTCTCTCCCAGACCGGAGAATGCTTCCACAACGTGACCGTCACCGGGGGCAAGCAACGCAGCGAGGGACCGCTTTCGATGAAGCGCGAATTGCGCGACGTGCTGCGTCTCGTCGAAGAGCTGGAGCGAGCTCTGCGCGACAAGGAAATGCTCGCGCTCACCTTGGGGCGCGAAATCAAGGAGCACTCTTCCCTGCTGGATCGTCTGGAAGATGAAAAGCGCGAAGCGGAGAAGCAGGCGATGACCTCTGGACATTTGCTGCGGCAATTGGAAAGCGAAATGTCGCGGGTGCGCGAGCGGATTGCGATCAGCGAACGCGAACTGCAACGGCTCGCGGCGGAACGGCAGGAACAGGAAAGCTTGATCGAACCGCGGCGAGCGGAGCTGACGACCATCGAGGAAGCGCGCACGCAATTCGAAACGCGGCTTGCCGCCGGGCAAGACCGCCTCGCCGCTCTACGCAGCCAGCGGGACGCTGCCGCTGCGACCACCTCACAGCGGGCCGCGCGCGTGGCTACTCTCGAAGAACGCCACCGTTCGGCCACGACACTGCTTCAGCGCATCCAGACGCTTGTCGCCGAGATGCGGGAGCGCGCCGGCACTCTGCAAGCTCAAATGGAATCGGCGAGCACAGAGATCGCGCAACGGCAAAACGAGAACATGCAACTGGCCGAGCAGTTCGTGCAGTTCGAAGCCGAGCGCAACGCCGGAGAAGCGCGCGAAGGTTTGCTGCAGCTCGAGTCTGAGCAAGTGCGGGCACGATTAGTCGAAATTGACGAACTTCTGCGCAGCACGCGTCAGCAACTCGATCTTGCTCGTGACCGGCGCGGCGAGCTATCGGCTACGGCCGCCAAGCTGCAATCCGACCTGCAACACCTGGCTGACACCTGCCTAAACGAACTGGGAATGGAGCGTTCGGTGCTGATGGCCGAGACGATCTCCGGCACAACGGCCGGCACGGCGATTCCGCTGCTTACCGGGGATGAGCTTGCCGCCGAAGATCAGGCGCACCGTGAAATGCGCGCCCGCCTCGACGCCATGGGCCCGGTCAACATGATGGCTCTCGAAGAGTACAAGGAAACCGCGGAGCGCCACCAGTTCCTCGGAACGCAGAGGAAAGACTTGCTCGACGCCATCGCCGATACAGCAGCCACCATTCGTGAGATCGATCAGGTCTCGCGGCAGAAATTTGAAGAAGCGTTCAACCGGATCAACGAAAACTTCCAGGCCACCTTCCGCAAGCTGTTCGGCGGCGGACACGGTTTCATGCGGCTGACCGACCTGGAAAACAGCGCGGAGAGCGGCATCGACGTGGTGGCATCGCCTCCCGGGAAGAAACTGCAGAACGTGCTCCTGCTCTCCGGCGGCGAAAAGGCGCTCGCCGCGCTCGCGCTGCTGGTCGGAATCTTCCAATACACGCCCAGTCCGTTCTGCATTCTCGACGAAGTCGATGCTCCACTGGACGAAGCTAACATCGCCCGCTTCACCGATCTGGTGCGCGAGATGAGCGTGCAGACCCAGTTCATCCTGATCACGCACAGCAAGCGCACCATGAGCATTGCCCCCGTGCTCTACGGCGTGACCATGCAGGAGCCCGGCGTGTCGAAGCTCGTGTCGGTGAGGTTCGGGGCGGCGTAACGGATGCCTCTATCAAACAAAGGAACCCGCAAACTCGATGCGCTGGGACAGTGGCAAATTGAGGAAATCGAGAAGGGTATAGACGAGGCGGATCGGGGCGAGTTTGCCAGCGATGAGGAAGTCGAGGAGGTGCTGAAACGCTGGATGCGCTCGCGTCCCACGGGCAATTGTTGATTCGGGACGCGCACGGGAAAACGTAATGACTCAGCTTCCGAGTTGCCGACGATACTTCCATAACTCTGGCCAAGCCCCGTTCAGGTCGCCTTGGCTTGCCAGTTCGTTCACCTGCGGCTACGCGAGCACCAGCTCATTTCTGGGCCAATAGCGAGCGTGCGTCTTGAAGTTCGGGCCGGTCTCCATCGGCATGCTGGCAGATGGCTAGGAGCTTGGCATAGTATGTTTTCGCCTTCTCTTGATCGCCCGAAAGCTTGGCCGCACGCGCGGCGCCGGCCAGCGCGTTGAAACGATTTGGGGCCGTGCGTAGCGTGGCTTCGAACTCGGT
>JBEKYF010000034.1:0-35774 GCA_049511255.1 Terriglobales bacterium
TGAGGGCGAGGTCCTGCTCGATGTTGTCTTTTCAGCGACCGGGCAGATTCGCATCGTGAAAGTGGTGCGCGGTCTCGGTCATGGGCTGGACGAATCCGCGGTTCGCGCCGCGGAAAAAATTCAGTTCAAGCCCGCCCTGAGAGACGGCCATCCGGCTGATTCCGAGGCGGTATTGCACATCGTGTTTCAACTTGCATCGTAGGTGAAATGAAACAAACAAAAATGTTGCGCTCCCGATTCGCACTCTTTACGCTCTCCCTCGTCTGCTGCGCCGCGTCCCTGTTCGTCCAGACTTCGTTTGCCCAGACTACGCCGGAAACCCAGCTTTCGACCCGCGACGCCGCCGCTCAACACGCCAGCGCCGCCGCCAACAGCTTCGATCAGGTTGTCGATCGAGCGGTGGAGCGCGAACATTTCTTCATGGCCCAGATGAAGCAACTTCATCCCCTGGTAGAAACTTATCTTCAGAATCTGAAGGAAGACAAAGACCTCGGCGTTCCCGTCCCCAGCAGCGACGTGTACTTTCTGGGCCGATTGGATATGAGCGAGGGTACCGATGACCGCGCTTTCACCTCGCCCACCACGGCCGGCCTCGGCAAACGCATGCTCAGCAAACTGAAGAATGTTTATACCATGAGGTTCCTGCCGCTGGGCTTTGCCCAGATGGTGATCCTCGATCAGGATTTTCAGCGCAAGTATTACGACTTCACTTTCGTACGCCGTGAGTTCCTCGGCGAAGTACGCTGCGTCGTCATGGACGTCGCCCCCAAGAAAGACTCCGGCAAGGGCCGGTTCCTCGGCCGCATCTGGATGGAAGACCAGGACTACAACATCGTCCGCTTCAACGGCACTTACTATCCTCATCCGCGAGCCAGTTATTACTTGCACTTTGACAGCTGGCGCCAGAACATCCGCCCCGGCGTCTGGCTGCCTTCGCTGATTTATTCCGAGGAGTCTGATCTAAAGTATCGTCTGGGGCAGACGCTTGATTACAAGGCGCAGACGCGGCTTTGGGGCTACAACCTGAAGGATCTCCGCCGCAACTCCGAGTTTACCGAGATCACGGTCGACGCCCCGCAGTCGGTCCAGGACCAAAGTCAAAAAGCCCAGGACGCTACCCCCATCGAAGCCCAGCGCGCGTGGGAACGTCAGGCTGAAATCAACGTGCTTGACCGCCTGCAGCAGATCGGCCTGCTCGCGCCGGAAGGCGAAATCGACAAGGTGCTACAGACCGTGGTCAACAACGTGATGGTGACCAATAACCTTGACATTCAACCCGAGATCCGGTGCCGCGTGCTGATGACCACGCCGCTCGAGTCGTTCACCATTGGCCATACCATTGTCGTGAGCCGCGGCATGATTGACGTGCTGCCCGACGAAGCGGCCTTGGCCATGATTCTCACCCACGAACTGGCGCACATCGTGCTGGGCCATCACCTCAACACCAAGCTTGCCTTCAACGACCGCATGTTCTTTCCCGATGAGCGCACCTTCGAGCGCATGGATTTCGCTCGCGATCGCGGTGAAGAAGAAGCCGCCGACAAGAAAGCCATCGAACTGCTCAACAACTCGCCCTACAAGGACAAGCTCGGCAACGCGGGCTTGTTCCTCAAAGCGGTCCAAGCCCGCGCTCCCTATTTGAAGAACCTGATTCGGGCGCATTTGGGCGACAGCCTGCTCAATGGCGATGCCACCAGGATGTCGTCTTTGATGACCGCGTCGCCGCAATTCGACCCGAAGAAGGCCGACCAGGTCGCGGCGCTTCCTCTCGGCAGCCGGGTCAAGGTGGACCCGTGGAACAATCAACTCGAATTGATCAAGACCAAGCCTGTCGCCATCACCACCGCAGCCGAGAAGATGCCCTTCGAAGTCACGCCCTTCTTCCCGTTCCTCACCAGGTTCGGCAGCGCCGCTCCAGAAAAAGCTCCTCCGGCCCCGGAGAAAACCGCGGCAGCTCCGACGGGGCAGTAGGATAGCTTCTAGCTTAGCCACCTAGATTATTGTGCGCGGATGGTCTGTAGCGGGAAAGAATCGGCTGAAAGAATCAGGGAAAGCCCCCTGCCAGACGCAGCGGGGCTTGGTCGTGCAGCTATTGCACCATGGCGCTTCCGACTTGCGAAAACACGTTGTTGGCGTTGCCGCCAATCAGTCGGACCGTGCCAATCACGATCACCAGGATTACCGCGAGCATCACCGCGTATTCGGCGACGTCTTGACCGTTCTCTTCAGTCCAAAGTTGACGGATTGCCTTGATCACTGTCTGCCCCCAATCGACGACACGCCCGAGCTTTACTTATCCCTCGGAACAGGGGTTCGCCGCCGTGTGATTATTAAAATATCGTGAGTCGACCCCTCTACCCAATAGCACACCAGTGACTCCATATAGCACTATCGTGCCATAACCCAGTGATTCCCATTAGATCCCGCCAATCCGTTGATTACACAATCTTGATTACACAATCTCGATTACACAATCGTTTTCAGGGGAAGCCCCTGATTCACCGCAAACAGCGCCAGTTCCAGACGGGTGGAAACCCCGAGTTTGTCGAAGATATTGCTGAGGTGGTGCTTCACCGTATCCTCGCTGATTTTGAAGTACTCGGCGATTTCCCGGTTGGCATAGCCCGCAACCACCGCAGAGACGATCTCCAGTTCCCGCGGCGTCAGCCCGAATTTCTTCTGTTTCGATTCCTCGTTGGTACTCTGCATGAGGTTGCGCAGGTACTGCACCAGATTCGAGACGCTGTCCCGCCCCACCCAGTACTCCCCGGCCATCACCGCATGAATGCTCTTGAGCAACAGTTGGGTGGCGGAATCCTTCAGCACCACGCCGCGGGCTCCCAACTGCAACGCCTCCACCATCTGCTTCTTTTCCACCGCCGCCGTCAGCAGGATGATGCGCACCGCCCCGCCGCCGCTCGCGTTCAGATCGCGCAGCGCATCGAGGCCAGTGTGGTGCGGCATGGCCAGATCGAGCAGGAGAATGTCGGGCTTGATCTCCGTCGCCAGTTTCACCGCCTCGTGGCCGTCACAGGCTTCGCCCACCACTTTCATATCGCTTTCCGATTCCAGCAGGCGCCGCAGCCCGTCGCGGAAAATGGGGTGATCGTCGGCAATCACAATGCGTATGGGATGAATGCGTTTATCCATGATGCGTCCTCCTCGCTGGCGGAATCCGTACTTCCAGCCGTGCGCCGTGACCCGGAGTCGATTCTATCGTGAGTTCACCCGCCAGCAGCCGTACTCTTTCCCGGATCACCGCCGGCCCCTTGCCTGTCGTCTCCAATTCCGCACCCGACAGCCTTCCCGAAAAAGAAAATCCTTTGCCGTCGTCCTCCACCGTCAATTGCAGATTACCAGCCCGCTGCGCCAGCCGTACCAGCACATGGTGCGCTCCACTGTGCTTGCGCACGTTCACCAGACTCTCCTGCACAATGCGCGCCAGTTCCCGGCACACTTTCTGCGCCACATCCACCCGCTCCAGTTCGCTGACGAACTCGGCTGCGATTCCCGTCTCCCGCCGGAAGCGTTCCACGGTGTCGGAAATGAAACCCAGAAGCCGGTCCGCATCCACCTCGAACGATTTCATCGCCTGCATCAATTCGCGCAACTTCAGAACTTCTTCGCGCAGCAGTTTCTGGATCCGCGCCAGCTCCGCGTTCACAACCAGCGCCTGCATTCCCGACTGGCGCCGCAGCACATCCACCTGCATTTCCACCGCGATCAACGATTGAATCGCTCCGTCATGAAGTTCGCGCGCGAACCGCGCCCGCTCCAGCGCCCCCGCCCGTTCCCGCAGCCGCCGCATCAGGTACACGTTGTAGATCGCCGGACCCACCTTCTGCGCAAATTCCTGCAGAAAACGCAATTCCTCTTCCGGCTCCCCCATCATCTGTGGATCGAACAGGAACACCCGGCCCGACCACTCGGTACCGAACAGCAACGCCACCGAAACCATCGCGTCAAATTTTTCCACGCGCGCCAGCGCATCCAGAAATCCCGCGCTTACATCGCGCAGCCGTCCTCCATCGCGGTCCAGCAGGACCACGTGAAAACCCTTGGCACTGCGCGCTGCGTAAATCGCGTCCGCTGGCGAGTCGAACAGATACACCTTTTCGCTTTCCGGCAAAGCCTCGCGCCAGCGCAGCGCTTCGGCGCCCTCGGCGCCGCGACTCACCTCGGCCAAAAATACCCGGTAACTGTTCGCTTCCTGCGTGGCGCTCAGCACCCGGCACGCGCCGTAGATGCTCATCACCTCCCCAAGAATCTGCTGCATGGTCCCGGTCAGTCCCACCTCCACCCGCGTCGAACTCAGAATGCGCGTGATCACGGCGCGCTCCGCCCGCACTTTCTTCTGGTTCTCCGACATGTAGCCCAGCAAAAATCCGAGCACAAGCAGATACACCGAACTCATGAACAGCTGTTGCGGATCCAGTTCCCGCACGCTCACCCCCAGCCGAGGCAGGTGCACCACCCGCAGCCACTGATCCGCCGCCGGTTCCAGTCCGGCTCGCACCGCGAACGCTTCCGCCCACAGCAGCGCCACCACCGAACCCGCGGTACCCACCGTCTCCCACAGCCCCCAGCGATATGCCGCCGCCGCCATCACGAACACGAAGAATAGAAAAAATGGCCCGCGCTGCGCTGGCGCGAACATTGAGATCAGCGCCGGCCACACGATGTCCGCAGAATGCACCACCAGACGAAAAGCGTTTGTCGACTGCGGCCGGAAGCGCACCAGCAACATCACCACCACGGCGTGCACGAAATAGACGATGAGCAACCAGTACAGCCAGGGCGAATACACAAACCCGCGCACCGGCTCGATCCAAAGAGCAGCCACTGCCACAGTCGTCAGCGCCACCCGTGCCGTCGCCAGCCAGCGCTCGGTGCGTCGGATTTCGCCAACAGTGAGCGGCGCCCGGAAGCGCCATAGATCACGGTATTGAGGGATCATCCAGGACAAAGGACTCTGCGCCTAAATTCGAAAAGATAAGCGCCTAATTCTAAAGGTAATCTCAGCCAAACTCCATGAACTTCTTACTTCCGCGATTCTCATTTCTAATTTCTCACTTCTGCACCAGGAGTTACTGTAGTAACGCCCTCGACCTCACATCACGCTCTAGAATGGAGCCGGAGTAGTCTGCCTTGGCCGCACTCACCAAACTCTGGGTCTCTTTGCTGGTCGCGCTGGTTCTCGCCCAGGTTGCAGCGTCTTTGCTCATGCCAAGAGGCGACGCCCTTACCATTGCCAGCGACCTTATCCAGGGCACTCTCATGCTGGTTGCCACCGCCGCCTTCCTGCCCAATATCTCGCGCTCGCGCTGCCCCACTCTCCACATCCGGCTTTTCTGGATCCTCATGAGCGTGGGCATGATCTTCTGGCTTACTTACCAGGGAATGTGGAATTACTTTGAAGTCCTAAAACGTCAGGACGTGCCCGACCCCTTCCTGGGCGATATCGTTCTGTTTCTGCATCTGGTGCCCATGATCGCCGCTCTCGCCGTGCTTCCCCATCTTCGGGAAGACGAGCGCGACGAACGCGTCCGCATGCTCGACTTTACCCTCCTACTCATCTGGTGGGTCTTCATTTATGTGTACGCCGTCATCCCATGGCAAATCGTGCAGGTCGATGAAGCGGTTTACAGCGCCAATCTCAACCTCGCGTATCTGACCGAAAAACTCTTGCTCCTGGTGTCACTTGCCGTCCTCGCCTATACCGCTCAGGGCGGCTGGCGGCAGGTTTACGGACAGTTACTCGGCGCCAGTGCACTCTACGCCTCCAGTTCCTACGTCGCCAATTATGCCATCGGTCACAAGCTTTACTACAGCGGCAGCATCTACGACATCCCGCTGAGCGTTTCCATCGCCTGGATGGCGGCGGCTCCCTTGCTTGCTCTTCGCCTCGACCTGTCCGACGCCAAGCCGTCGCGACCTGTGCTCGGCGTCTGGATCACGCGCCTGAGTATGCTCGCTCTGTTCAGCCTCCTCTGGGTCGCCATGCACTCCGAACTGGACCCGACGATCCCGCATTCGGTCAAGGCCTTCCGCATTACCGTGAGTCTTATGACCTTGGTGGTGATGGGCATCGTGGTTTTCTGGCGTCAACGCCTGCTCGGAGCTGAGCTTGCGCAGTTTCTCGAAAGGTCACGACGCTCTTTCGACGACCTCAAGGCGTTGCAGGAGAAGCTTATTCAATCCGAGAAGCTGGCCTCGCTCGGCCAGCTGGTGGGCGGAGCCGCCCACGAGATCAACAATCCGCTCACCGCCATGCTGGGATACTCCGACCTGCTCAGTGCGTCCACCTTGCCACCCCAGGAACAACTCCAAGCCGCGCAAATCGGCGAGCAGGTCCGCCGCACCACCACGCTGGTTGCCAGCCTGCTGATTTTTGCCCGTCAAGCCCCTGCCAAGCTTGCCGCCGTCGACATCAACTCCGTGCTGCAAACCGCCGTGCGCCTGCTTGCTCCGCAACTCGAGGCGGAAGCCAATTCGATCCGACTCGAACTCGCTCCTTCGCTTCCACCCGTGCTCGCCGACTCCAACCAGATTCTCCACGTCTGCATGCACCTTGCTGGACAAATCAGCGCCCGGCTCAATCGCGAAACACACTCCGCCATTTTCGTTCGCACCCACAGCCAAGGCAACTTTGTCCTGGTTGACTTCTCGTCCTACGATCCGGTTGCCGATCCTTCCTCGGAGCCGCCCTCGTACCCGTCGGTGCTCAACTCCGAAGGCGGGAACAAGCCCTCTACCCTTTCGTTGAGCGCCTGCTGCCGCATCGTCGAAGAACATGGCGGCCGCCTCTTGCAGCCTTCGACTCCCGGTAACACCGCTTTCCGGATGGAACTGCAGGTCGCGACAAATTCTGCAAGCCGCTCCTCGTTCGCCGAGACCAACCGAGCCGCGGCCCGCAGCAGTTCTTAGCGTTGTAGAGACGCGACAAGCCGCGTCTCTACGGGAAATCTGGCGCCACTTCCACCGTCCTCTTCAACTGTCCGCAGGCCGCAAAAATGTCGCGCCCGCGCGGCCGCCGCACGAATGTCGGAATTCCCGCTGCCACCAGAATCCGCTGGAACGCCAACACCCGCTCTTGCTCCGGCGTCCGGTACGGCAACTCCGTCCCCGGATTCAGCGCAATCAAATTAATTTTTGCCCGTATGCCCCGCACCAACTCCACCATCTCGCGCGCCTGCTCCGGAGCGTCATTCAAGCCCGCCAGCAGCACATACTCAAACGTGAGGCGCTCCCGCGCCCGCAGCGGAAACTCCCGCGCCGCTTTCATCAACTCCCCCAAGTTCCACTTCCGGTTCAGCGGCATCACTGTGCTCCGCAATTCGTCATTCGACCCATTCAACGAAATGGCCAGCTTTGGCCGCAGTGCCTCCTGCCCGAAGTCATGAATCCGCGGCACGATCCCCGCCGTCGACACCGTCATCCGCGACTCCGGAATCCCTACACCCTCCACCAGCAGCCGCACCGACTTCATGAAGTTGTCATAGTTCAAGAAAGGCTCGCCCATGCCCATGAACACGATGTTGACCCGCTGCAGCGGCGGCTCCACTCCCTGCTCGCGAAGAACCGCCGCGATCTGCCCGATGATCTCTCCCGCCTCCAGATTCCGCTTGACCCCAAGCAGCGCCGTAAAACAGAACTTGCAATTCACCGCGCATCCCACCTGGCTCGATACGCAAATCGTAGCCCGGCGCCGCCCCACCAGAGCTGTTCCACCCTCAATCTCGTCACCCGCTTCGCTCCCGTCGCCGCTCTCCCCGCCATCTCCCTCCGGCATCCAAACCGTCTCCACCGTCTCCCCGTCGGAGAGTTCCACCAGATACCGCACCGTGCCATCGGTCGAGACAAACTTGCGCGCAATCGCCGGAAAACCCATCCCCCAGCCTTCCTCCGCCAGACGAGCGCGGTATTCGAGCGGCAGGGTCGAAACCTGATCCAGCCGCTCAATCTTTTGCCGGTATACCGCATCAAATAATTGCTGGCCGCGGTAGGCAGGTTGTCCGGACCCAATCGCAAGATTCGTAAGTTCCTGCAGGTTAAGTCCTAACAGCGAGTTGGATGGCTGGCTTTGCATGCGCACTCTGGATGCTAGCGGAGCGACGTATACTTGCCCCTCTCTCAATAATACTGAAGTTATGATGCCTGGAATTGCCCGTAAGTTAAACAAAAACAAGGCCGAATTCAGCCATCGTCGTCCCACCTCAGATTGTGGGAGAATAATATAAGCGGCATCAGATTTCGAACCAGGGGCATTGCGTTAGCAATACCATGCAGAGATGAAGCTTCCCGTGTCTCCCGAGACGCGGCAAGCCGCGTCTGTACCGGAAAATCAAACACCCTCTTAGGGGCTGGAAAATTAATTAAGAAACTAAATGGTAAAAGAGACCCGTAACATTCATCGTCAGGTGCTGCCGAACGGGCTAACCGTCATCACCGAGCAGATGCCCCACATCCGCTCCGTCGCGATCGGCATCTGGCTCAAGTCCGGCTCCCGCGACGAAGATTCCGAATGGAATGGCATTTCCCATTTCATCGAGCACATGGTGTTTAAGGGCACGGAGACGCGCTCCGCCGAAGCCATCGCCCGCCAAGTCGATTCGATCGGCGGGAATATGGATGCGTTCACGGCGAAGGAATGTATCTGCTTCAACATCAAAGTCCTCGATGAGCATCTTCCGCTTGCCCTGGATGTCCTCAGCGATCTCGTCCTTCATCCGGTGTTCGATGCCGGCGATATCGCGCGCGAGCGCGGCGTCATCCTCGAAGAAATAAAAATGGACCAGGATAATCCCGACTACCTCGTGCACGAAATCTTCACCCAAAGTTTCTGGAAGAACCACGCCCTAGGCTTGCCGATCCTGGGCACGCGCGACACCGTAAGAAAATTCGAGCGGCCCATCGTCTCCCGCTTCTATGGACACCACTTCGCTCCCGGCAATCTCATCGTCAGCGCTGCCGGGAACCTCGACCACAAGCACTTTGTCGAACTCGTCGCCAAACATTTCGAACATGTGAAACCGGCGAAAAACGGCTTGCACTCGCCCCAGCCCAAAACTTTTTCCCGCATCAACCTGCGCAACAAGAAATCGCTCGAGCAGGTCCAGATCTGCATCGGCGTCCCCTCGCATCCCATGGCCCACGAACGCCGCTACGCTTCCTACATCCTGAACACGCTGCTCGGAGGAGGCATGAGTTCGCGTCTGTTCCAGAACATCCGCGAGCGCCAGGGACTCGCCTACTCCATCTACAGCGACCTTAACCCCTACCGCGACACCGGCTCCATGTGCGTGTTCGCTGGCACCTCGCGCGCGTCGGCCATCAAAGTTGTTGAGAGCGTCATCGCGGAATTCCGCAATCTGAAAACCACGCCCGTCCCCGAAGAAGAATTGCGCCGCTCCAAGGACCAGCTCAAAGGCAGCCTCATGCTCTCGCTCGAATCCTCGACCGCGCGCATGTCGAACCTGGCCCGCCAGGAGATGTACTACGACCACTTCTATGGTCTCGACGAACTCATCGAGCGCATCGAAGCCGTTACTATCGATGACCTTCAGCAAACCGCGGAAGAATTTTTCCGCACCGAGCAGATCGCCGTAACCATCCTCGGCAACCTGACCGGCCTCAAACTAACCCGCGACCAGCTAACCTGCTGAGAGCCGGTTTTGGGGATACCCCGTGCAAATGGTGATCGACGTTTTCGCGCAGATTTTCGGCACCCTCTGGGCGCACAAGCTGCGTTCGTTCCTCACCATGTTCGGTATCGCCTGGGGTGTCGGTTCCCTTTTGCTGTTGGTCGGCCTCGGCGAGGGCTTCCGAACCGGCAACCAACGCAACCTCTCGGAGTTCGGCGAAAACATCATAATGATCTACCCCGGCCGCGCTCCCGCCGTTCCGGGCAGCATGAACTCCGCCCGCGAGTACAGGCTCACGTACCAGGATTACCTCGACATCCGTAAAGAATCTCCGCACATTCGTGCCATCACTCCCGTCCTCGCCAGCAACGACGTGCGTGCCGTCAGCGAGTTCGCCAGCGCCAGTGGCCAACTCAACGGCGCCGAACCGCAGTACAACGGAATCCGTTTTCTCCCGTTGAAGCAGGGGCGCTGGCTCAACGACCTCGACGAAGCTCAAAAACGCAACGTCGTCGTCCTCGGTGATGAGATGACGCACAACCTTTTTCCGGGACGTCCTGCCGTCGGCTCGTTCATTCTGCTCAATGACCATCGCTTCGAAGTCATTGGCACTCTGAACCGGGTCGGACGCGGCGACGACAACATGACTAACATGCGCGCCTACATTCCCTTCCAGGTCATGCGCAGTGATTTCCCGCTCAAGGGCGAGGAAGCCCGCGATGCGATTTCATATATCTATTATCAGCCTCGCGTCGCCGACGAACACCTGCTCACGCAGGATGAGGCTCGCCGCGTCATCGGCCGCAATCACCACTTCGATTATCACGATGAAGACGCCTTCGAAGGCCTTGACTTCGTCCAGCAAGCACAAATGATGGGCACCATCTTCGATGCGATGAACGGATTCCTCGGCACCGTCGGTCTGGTCACTCTCGCTCTGGGCGCCATCGGCGTCATCAACATCATGCTCATCGCCGTCAGCGAGCGCACGCGCGAAATCGGATTGCGCAAAGCTCTCGGCGCCACCAACCGCAGCATCATGCTGCAATTTTTCGCCGAAGGCATTCTGCTTACGCTGGTCAGCGGACTCATCGGCATGGCCCTGGCCGGCGGCCTCATGGCGCTGTTCCGCAATTACAACGGCCCCGCCGGCTTCGATCCGCCGCGGCTCGTTCTAAAAACTGCGATCCTGGCCATCGCCAGCCTTACGCTCGCCGGCGTTGCCGCCGGACTTTATCCTGCGCGCAAGGCCGCCCGCCTGGAACCAGTCGAAGCCTTGAGGCAGGAATGAGGAGATTTTGTAATTTCGTAATCGGGTAATTTTGTAATCTAATCGTGCGGCTTCAGGTTTTCAAATTACCAAGTTACCCGATTACAAAATTATCAAATGGATTTATTAAGATGATCCGCGACCTGCTCCAGGAGTCCTATGATGCCATGCGCTACAGCCGGCGCCGCACCGCGCTCACTATGCTGGGCATGGCATGGGGCATCGCCACGGTCGTAATGCTCCTTGCCTATGGCGATGGCTTCGGCATCGCCATCGTTAATATCTTCAAGAATTTTGGCACCAAGCTCATGATCGTGGTTCCCGGCCGCTCCTCCATGCAGTCTGGTGGCGAGAAGGCCGGCGCGCCAATCCACCTCACCCTCGAGGACATCTATCTGCTCACCACCAACATCCCGCAGATCACCCACATCACTCCCAGTTGCGACAAGCAGGCGACGGTGCAATACGACACTCGCTCTTACACCATCGGCGTCAACGGCGAATACCCCAACACTTTCGCCATCCGCGCACTGACCCTCGCGCAGGGACGCTTCTACAACCCGGAGGATCAGATGCAGCGCGCGCGCGTCGCCGTCATCGGTTCCGAAACCAAAGAGAAACTTTTCTCCGGGCGCAACGCTCTGGGCGAGCGCATTCGCATTGACGGCATCAGCTTTGAAGTCGTCGGCGTTCTCAGCCCCAAGATGCAGGGTGGCGACGACAATCCCAATCGCGTTGTCTACGTCCCCTTCACGACCATGAGCGACCTCAAGGACACTCACTACCTCGACTCCGTCTGGTTCAATTACGAAACCAACGACTATGAACGGATCGAGCAATCCGTGCGCTACATCATGGCCGCGCAGCACAAATTCAATCCCGCCGACCGCCGCGCCCTATTTGTCTTTAATCTCATGGAGCAGCTGCACCAGTTCGAGGTCATCACCCTCGGCCTCAAGATCCTGCTCGGCTTCATCGGCACTCTCACTCTGGGCATCGGCGGCGTCGGCCTGATGAACATCATGCTGGTCTCGGTCACCCAGCGCACTCGCGAAATCGGCGTCGAGAAAGCGCTCGGCGCGCGGCGCCGGCATATCTTCCTCCAGTTTCTGGCCGAGGCGCTCACCATCACATTCATTGGCGGACTCCTCGGCATCGTCCTCGCCTACGTCGTTGCCTTCTCCGTAGGCAGGCTTACGCTCTACAGCGCCGTGGCCAAACACGCCGAAGCCGGCGACATCCGCCTCACGATAAACCCCATCACCCTGATCGTCGCCGTCCTCATCCTCACCGCCGTCGGACTGATCAGCGGCATGGTCCCAGCCATCCGCGCCTCCCGCCTCGACCCAATCGAAGCTCTCCGCTACGAATAGAAAGGTACTTCTCCGCATGTGGAGACCGGGCTTGCCGCGTCTCTACGGGAATCAGCCGGGGAGCGAACAAACTTTTCCGCAGCTGCTCGGCCTCTCCGCCGCTGCTAAAATCTTGGAGACCCACAGAAACATCTAAACAAAAGCGGTGTTATCGCAATTGGAGGATGGTGATAAGAAAATGAAAAAGCTGATTGGATTGCTCGCGATATGTTTCATTTTTTGTCTCTCCGCCCTGGCACAACACGGAGAACATGCAGGCGGTGTCGCCCGGCCCGAGGTCGGTGGCGGCCGTCAAAACATTCCTGCACACGGTCCGGCGCGCGTAAAGAGTCCGCACGCGGCCGAGGAGAATCGTAACTTCAGTGAAAAAGCAGGACATCCCAATGCTCCCCACGTAGATGCCGGAGGGCGATGGGTGGGCCATGATACCGGCCGCAACGACCCTCATTACCGTCTGGATCATCCGTGGGAGCATGGCCACTTCACCGGCGGTATTGGTCGCGGCCACGTCTGGCGCCTCGGAGGCGGTGGTCCCAGCCGCTTCTGGTTCGGCGGTTTCTACTTCTCCGTAGCTCCCTACGACTTTGGTTACTGTAACGACTGGCTCTGGGATTCCGACGACATCGTCATCTACGATGATCCCGATCACATTGGCTGGTACCTCGCCTATAACGTCAGGCTCGGAACCTACGTCCATGTGCAGTATCTGGGAATGTAGAACGGTGAGATGTTTGTAACGCAGTTGGTTTCGGACCCGGTCCCAGCCTTTGCGCAAGCCGCAAAGGCTGGGACCGGTTTGAAGCACACGCCGCCTTGATCATGCCTGGCCAGGCGTGATCGGAGCAAATAGAAAAACGGTTCCGTTACTTCTTTTGTTCGGGCTTGTCGCTCTTGAGCTCCTTACTCTTATCTTCTTTCGTCTTGTCCTGGATCGAGAGTAGTTCGACCTCAAAGATCAGGGTCGCATTGGGCCCGATCTGGCCGCCCGGCCCCCCCCGCTCACCGTAGGCAAGGTCCGAAGGAATGAAGAGCTGCCACTTCGATCCCACGGGCATGAGCTGCAGCGCTTCCGTCCACCCTTTGATAACTTGACCGACTCCAAACGTAGCCGGTTGCCCGCGCTTGTAGGAACTGTCAAATTCCGTGCCATTGATCAGAGTGCCTCGGTAGTTACACACAACCGAGTCGCTCGCCGTAGGCTTCGGTCCGGTGCCGGCTGTCAAAATCTTGTACTGCAGACCGCTGGGCAACGTAACTACGCCGTCTTTACTTTTGTTGGCGGCTAAGAATGCTTCGCCTTCGGTCTTATTCGCCGCCCCCGCCTGTTGCATTTTCTCCTGCTGCTGTTTGCGAACCTCGGTCTGCACTTCGGTGAGCACGGCTTGCGCTTCTTCTTGCGTCAGACGCGTCTTACCGCCGGACATCGCGTCTTTCAATCCCTGGGATACGAGATTCGAGTCCACTTCCACCGACTGCTTTTTGAGGTTGGTCCCAAGGCCGGTCCCGATGTTCATTCCCAGAGCGTAGCTGAACTTTTCTTTTCGCGTTGTAAGCGCCGGAGACGCCGCGCTTTGCGCTGCCGTCCCCGTCTTTTTCGCCGGAGCATTTGCCGTTGTGGCTGCCTTCGGAGTTGTGGCTGCGGGAGCCGCTGGAGTCGTTGCCGCCGGAGTGCTTGCTGGTGGAGTCTGCTGGGCATAGCCATCTCCGGCCAGCATCATCGCTGCGGCCAATAGTAGCGCTGTAGTGAGTGATCTTTGCATTTACCTATTGTCCCATTGCTCCGCATTCTGCGCCAGACCCGGAGGTTATACCGGCCGGATGCCTGGAGCGGTCGCGCCAGATTCCGGTATAATCCCTGCATGAAAACCGCCCGGTTGTTCCCACTCGCCCTGCTCGTAATAGCGCTCGTCTCAGCCAGTTCGGCTAAGACTGTAGTTCAACTCAAGGATGCTCAAGGCAAGGTGGTGGGCACCGCGATTCTATGGGAATCGGGCCCGGGCATCGGGATGGAACTCAATCTCGAGAATCTGCCTCCGGGCGTTCATGCCATACACTTTCATCAGAACGCGAAGTGCGACGCCCCGGATTTCAAATCCGCGGGGGGCCACTTCAATCCCGATGGGAAGAAGCATGGGTTGGAGAATCCGGAAGGCCACCACGCTGGCGATAACCCCAACTTCACGATGGGCGCGGACGGCAAAGCGCATTTCCGGGCGGAGAATAAAGACGTCACACTCGGCAGCGACAGCCATTCGCTGTTCAGCAACGGCGGTACATCGCTCGTCATCCACGCCAAGGCCGACGATCAGAAGACCGACCCCGCGGGCAACGCCGGAGACCGCATCGCCTGCGGCGTGATTACGAAATAATTCTTGTGGGGACGGGCGCGCTCGCCCGTCCAATCTGAGCGCAGTTCGGCCTCGCCTCTAATGTGAGCACCGGCACGACATGAGGCCGTGCCCTTCCCCCCGACGATTTATGAAATAGTTTGTCCTACTTCCCCGCCGGTACGTAAAGCGCGGGAATGTTCTGCTTGTTCACCATCTCATTCAACGCTGGCAGATCCTTCGACATCAGCTCGCGATATTGCGCCAGCAGCGGCTGCGCCTGCTTTTCCAGATCCTCGAAGACCTCGTACTGCTGCTTCGTGGGCGCGGCATCGGCCGATTCCACGCTGCCGAGCAGTGAGTGCAGCCGCTCATCGATCAGCACCGGGTAGTTCAGGTTCGACTCCGAACTCTTCGAGTTTACCTGGAGCAACTGCGACTCCAGATCGAAGCTCTTTTTGTCGAAGTCTTTGGTGGCCGAAACGAGCGATGCATAACGTGTGTCGTCGCCGAAACGCCGGGCCAGCCCACTAGTCTGCGTACGCACTTCGCGGATCGTCCCGACCGCCTCGTGAATCTCCGTTATTTGCGCCACGATCTTGCGGCCCAATGCGCTCTGCTTTTGCAGGTCGTCGCTCGATGCCTTGACCCGCGGATCCGCTTTCAACTCCAGCGGCGCCGTGTACGATTTTCCGTCCGCCGTCAGCCGCACCTGATACGCGCCCGGCGGCACCATCGGTCCACGATTGCGAAATTCCGCGCCGGGTTCTCCCGCCAGCGGAGTTGGCCCCTGCAAACGCAAATCCCAGGCAAAGCGGTTCACTCCCACATCGGTTGGAATTTTCTCGTTGGGGGGCGTCTGGTCGGGCCACTCTGGCGGCGTTTCCGCTTCCTTCTTTTCTTCGTTAGAGTAGCGCCGCACGACTTTCCCCGACGCATCCAGAACTTCGAGCACCACTACGCCCTTCGGCGAGGTTGGGAAATAGTAATAAATAATCGCGCCCGTCGGAGGATTCTCGCCCACTGGCTGCCGCCGCTCGAAGAAATCAGGCCAGCGCATGCGATAGGTCAGTCGCGGCTTGTAAAGCAGGGCTTCGGTCGCCGCTTGCGCAGTCGCATTTACAGCGCGCAGCGGTGTGAGGTCGTCCAGAATCCAGAAAGAGCGCCCATGCGTCGCCACCACCAGATCGTCGTTTTTCACGATCAGGTCGTGGATCGGACTGTTCGGCAAATTCAGTTGCAGCGATTGCCAGTTCGCTCCGCCATCGAACGAAACGTAAACCCCAGTCTCCGTGCCCGCATACAACAGATTCTTCCGCACCGGATCTTCGCGCACGGCGTGCGTGTAAGCGCCATCCGGAATGCCGCTGGTGATCTTCGCCCACGTCTTGCCAAAATCCGTGGTCTTGAAAATGCAAGGCTTCAGATCGTCGAGCTTGTGCGTGTCGACCGCCGCATACGCGGTGCCCGCATCGTGTGGCGAAGCCTCGATCAGACTCACCAGGCTCCACTCCGGAATTCCCTTGGGGGTCACGTTCGTCCAGTTCTTGCCGCCATCGCGCGAAATGTGAATCAAGCCATCATCGGTTCCCGCCCACAACAGGTCTTTCTGCACGGGCGACTCCGCGATCGTGAACACTGTGTCGTAATACTCGACCGAGGTGTTGTCCTTGGTCAGCGGGCCGCCGGACGAAATCTGCTTGCTCTTATCGTTGCGCGTCAGATCGGGACTGATCGCCGTCCAGCTCTTGCCTTCGTCGGTAGTCTTGAAGACGCGCTCAGCAGTGGTGTAGATCACATTGGGATCATGCGGTGAGATCGCGATGGGCTGCGTCCATCCCAGGCGATATTTCATGTCACCGACGCCGTGTCCGGCGGCGTCCTCCGGCCAAACTGTAATATCCTGCTCCTGGTCGCTGCGGCGATCAAGGCGAGTGACCACGCCGCCGCCTGAACCCGCATAAATAATGTTCGCGTCCCGCGGATCGGGCTGAATGTATCCGCTCTCGCCGCCGCCCGCATCGAACCAGTGCTGGCGCCCGACATAGCCGTCGTCGGTGCGACTGGCGATGCCCACGGTAGTGTTGTCCTGCTGCGCACCGTACACGTTGTAGAGAAAATTGTTGTCCGCGGCCACGTGGTAGAACTGCGCCGTCGGCTGGTTGTACAGTGTGGACCAGATCTTGCCGCCATCGACCGAGATCGTCGCCCCGCCATCGTTCCCGTTGATCATGCGATTCGGATTCTGCGGATCGATCCAGAAACCGTGATGATCGCCATGCGGCGCGGGCAGAAGATTCAGCGTCTTGCCGCCATCGGTCGAGCGGAACAGGCCGGTGTTCAGCATGTAGACTGTGTTCGCGCTCTTCGGATCGGCAAAAATATGCGTGAAGTACCACGCGCGCTGCGTGAGCCGCTGGTCATCGTTGACGCGCGACCAGGTTTCACCGCCGTCATCGGAACGATACAGCCCGCTCTCTTTCGACTCGATGAGCGCGTACACGCGGTTCGAGTCGGCGCCCGAAACGCTTATTCCGATACGCCCCAGAATGCCCTCGGGCAGGCCTTTGCCTTCGAGCTGCTTCCAGGAATTTCCGCCGTCGGTCGAGCGGTACAATCCGCTGCCCGGGCCGCCGCTTTCCATACTCCACGGCGTGCGCCGGATCTGGTAAAGAGCAGCGAACATCACGTTGGGATTGTGGGGATCGACCGCCAGATCGATCGCGCCTGATTTATCGTCCTTGTAAAGAATCTTGTCCCAGGTCTTGCCGCCGTCGGTGGTGCGAAAAATGCCGCGATCCGGATTCGGCCCATAAGCGTGGCCGAGCGCGGCGATCAGCACATGGTCGGAGTTGCGCGGATCGATCCAAACGCGCGCAATATGCTGCGTGTCCTTCAATCCGATGTGCTGCCAAGTCTTGCCGCCATCGGTCGTCTTGTAGACTCCATCGCCATACGAGATATTGCCGCGCAGGCAGGACTCGCCCGTGCCCACATAGATCACGTTCGGATTCGATTCCGACACGGCAATCGCGCCGATCGATGAGATCACGCTCTTGTCGGAAATCGGCTGCCAGCTCACGCCGCCATCAGTGGTGCGCCACACGCCTCCGGCGACGCCGCCGAAGTAGTAGGTGAAGGGACTGCCTGGAATTCCGGTCACGGCGAGCACGCGACCGCCGCGATACGGCCCAATGTCGCGCCACTTCATTCCCTTGAACTGCGCTTCGTTATACGACTGAGCCGCCGAGATTCCGAGCCCTACGATCAGGACACACAACACCACCATCAAACCGCGAACCTTCATGGATCACTCCTGCATCTATGACCTTGAGTAGAAGACCGTTAATAATAACTCATCACAAATTGTCATCCCGATCCTGAGCCTGTCGAAGGGGAGGGAGCTGCAGTTTGCGGCGCTCATCGATCCGAATAAAGAAACTCCAGAGCCTCTGGAAACCGCGCTGCCCAAGCCATTTCGCTGTGTGATGCGCCTTCTTCGATGCGAACCATCAGCCGTTGTTCGTCCAAGCCCGCCTGGCGCAGAATCGCTTCCAGTTCGCGGACGTCGCCAACAATCCTTTCGTCTTTCTCCGCTTGCCCCACTTCCCGCGTCCCCATCCCTAGGTACGTGCGTGCCGGCCAATCGCGGAATCGACGGCTCTCTTCGAGAATTTTCCGGTTCGCCACGTACAGAGACGGGCTCTCGATCAGCAATCGTCCAAACACTCCCGGCGCTGCCAACTGCGCGTACAACGTGATCAGGCCTCCGAGAGAGGAACCGCCCAACCCCGTATTCTCCGGCCCCTTCAATACCGAATAATGCTCCTCGACCAGCGGCATCACTTCACGCTGCAGAAAATCCGGATAGCATTTTCCCTTTGCATTCAAAACAATGGGATCTTTTGATTTGTACGGAATGTACTCCTGAGCCCGGTTCTTCGTGTTGTCGATGCCGACGATAATGAGCGGCGGAATTTTCTGTTCCGCGATCAACCGCGCGGCGGTCTCGCCCACCTGCCAGTCGACTCCCGCAAACGCTGTTACCGGATCGAACAGATTCTGTCCGTCATTCAAGTAAAGGACCGGATAGCGCGTCGCTCCCCAGCCGTCGTAATCGGGGGGCAGCCAAACCCGCACCAGTCGCGTGTTCCCGAAGATTCGGCTGCTGAGCTGATGCAACCACAGGTTGCCCGAGGGAACTGGCAGGGCAGCGGGGGCGGGCTTCGCGTTCAGTCTTGAGATTCGAGTTGTGGGCCGGGACATGGTGAACGGGTCGCTGAGTTCTTAGCCTTTAGCACTTAGCTCTATAGGAATTGGTCTTGATAAATGTTTTGGGAAGGGCACGGCTTCAGCCGTGCCGCTCAGAGCCACGAAATATGTGGGCTTTAGCCCCTGAGGGCCGGACGCTTCCACCAGATCACCGCCGCCAGCACGGTCGTCGTCGCAATCAACGCCAGCGAACTCAAACACAAAATGCACCAGACGCCCAACACGTGCCCTTCAATGTAGGTCAGGTACAAAGCAAACGCCAGGCCCACCGCGGCGCCACTGAAAAGCATTACGGGAGTCTCGCGCCGCTCGCGATACACCGTGGCCAACCCCACCAGTGCCGCGTACCCGAGCATCCCAATCAGCGCGACCGGTATTCCAAAGACCGACGAATATTGACTGCGATTCACGATGTCGCAATTGAACGTTTCGCCGATATCGCAGTACGCGGTCTTTGAGGTCGCGTAATGATGCTGCAACGACACCGACGACACCGCGATTCCGCACACCGCCAGAATGGCGACCAGGCTCATCAAACGCCGCGTCAAATCGTTCACGGCAGCGCGCACCCGGTGCGGTCGCTCAGTTCTTGCAGAGTGAAAGTGCGCTCCACTCGTTCGCCCGTTGGCGGAAACTGCCAGGTGGGATAATGCTTGACGTTTTCGTCTTTGCAAACCTGCGACTGCCCGTGTGTGTCGCCTTTGATGCCGCACTCCACGTAGGGAACGTACTCGAACGAAGCGCCAAACTTTTCTTTTTGCTCCACGCAATGCGGACACCACCACGCCCCGTACATCTTTACGCCGCGCTCGGTCAGACAGCGCGCGAACCCATCGTGCTTATGCTGGACGCGGTTGCCGAGATAGTAGGCCAACCCGAAGGCGGCCACCACCAGCACTGCACAGATCGCGACGCGCCTCCATTTCCGGCTGGCAGCATTTTCTATCCCCAGTCTTTCTTTTTGCTGTTCTCTTCGCTCTTGCGACATGGGTTTTTTATATCACGATTGTTTAGAGGCAGATTGTTTAGAGAACGCTTGTTTGGAGCGATTCTTCAAACCACCACCCGGAGCGCCGCAGGCAGCACATCGATCGTGCGGCACTCCAGCGTCAACACCTCGCCGTCCACCATCACATCCACCGGCCCGTCGAGTTGAAAATCGACGCGTCGAACCGCCTGCCGCTCCGCCAGCGGATGCCGAGTGTGCGTGCCATCATAAAGTGTCGCCAAATTCCGGATCAGCCCCAGTCGCCCAATCGGCCCCCACCGCACGTACTCAATTAATCCGTCATCGATGACCGCATCGGGCGCGATCATCATTGTGCCGCCGGTGAACTTGCTGTTGTTAAACGTCAGAAACAAGCAGCGCCGCGAGTCAAACTCTCGCTGACCCTCCAACCGCACCGGAAACGGGCGCCGATCGAGCCGCGCCAGACAAAGAAAAATAGACAGCAGATACCCGGCCTGCCCCAGCCCCGGAAACCGCCGATGCCGCAGCGACGCCACGTTCGCCGCAAACCCCACACTCAGCAGATTCGTGTAGTAGATCGCTCCGTCTTTGTGCGTGAGTCGCAAAACATCACAAGACCGCGAATGCCGCGCCTCCAGCGCCCGCATCGCGTGCTCCAAACTGCTCTTGCCGGAAACTCGATCCTCGAAATCCCGCAGAAACGAATTGCCGGTGCCTAGCGGAAGAAATCCCAGCGTTGCGATTGCGTCTTCCTGCGTGCCTAATGAAGCGCCCGCTGAAGCAGCCGCTACCAGGGAATCCGGAAACAACCCGTTGACGACCTCATAGGAGGTCCCATCGCCACCGACCGCCAGAAACTTCCGATAGCCCCGCCCGTAGGCCTCGCGAGCAATCTGCGTAGCGTGTCCAACCGCGCTCGTCTCCGCCGTCTCCAGCGCAATTCCCGCGGCCCGGAGGCGATCGAGCGCCGCTCCCACGCGCTCGCGGCGACGGCCGCCACCCGCCGCCGGATTGATGATCGCTAGAAAAGTTTCGTTCACAATTTGGCTCTTGGCTGTTAGCTCTTGGCTCTTGGCTGGTTCGATTTTTCAGGATGACTGCAATCTGACGGCTTCGAGCAAAAGCTAAGAGCTAAAAGCCAACAGTCAAATCTCTACTACTCCCGCCCGCGCCGCGCCCGCCCCAATCTCCGCCGCCAATTCTTCGCGCTTGATCTTCAGCGACGCCGTCCGCGGAAAATCCTTCTCCCAAACCAGATACCCACCCACGCGCTTGAAGTCGGCCAGTTGCCGGTTTCGCGCGACAATGTGCTCGCGCAATCGACCGTCGAACTGCTGGTTCTGCTCCAGCCGCAGCACCAGCACCAGCGTCTCGTTACTTAGCGCCTTCTGCGGCCACAAATAATTCGCCGCAAACACGCTGTATTCCTTCACCGGCAGACCATCAAACACCGCCTCAATATCCTCGGGATAAATATTCTTCCCGCCCTCGGTGACGATCATATTTTTCTTGCGCCCGAAAAGTTGCAGGTGCCCGTGCCCATCAACATCGAAGCGCCCCAGATCCCCGGTCAGGAGCCAGCTTTCGACGATCGTCCGCGCCGTCTGCTCCGGGTCATCCAGATAATGCGACATGACCGCACGGCTCCGCACCGCTACTTCTCCGATCCCGTCGGCATCCGGATTCAGCACGCGCACCTCGCTCCCGGGCAGCGGCTTGCCCACCGTATCGGCGCGAAATGGTTTCAGATCATTGAGCGTCACCGCCGTGCAAGCTTCCGTCAGCCCGTAGCCGCAAGTCACCGGAATTCCGAGATCGTAGAAGAACTGCAGCGTCGAAGGATCCGTAAATGCTCCGCCCACAATCAACGCCCGCAGTTCTCCGCCAAACGCCTTGTGTACTTGCGGCAGCAGAAGCCGGCTGAGCCGCACGCGCGGACGTCCTCGCGTCAGCATTTTGTTCAGACCGATCAACCGGTCCAGCATCCACCGCTTGCGAGGGTCCAGTTCATCAAACTTGGCTCGCAGTCCGCGTTCCAGATTCTTCAGCACCATCGGCACCAAGCTCACATAGGTGATGCGATAGCGCACAAACGCATCGCGCACAAACTCCGGACGCAGCGTCCGTAAATGGACCACGCAAGCTCCGCACACGAACGGTCCGATAAATCCCACCATGAAATCAATCGCATGATTCGTGGGCAGGATGCTCAAATAGCGCACACCCGGCCAGAATGGATACCACGCCGTCAGCGAAGCGCACTGCTCCAGATAACTGTCGTGTGTGAGCACACATCCCTTCGGACGCCCGCCCGTCCCCGACGAATAGACGATGCAGGCCGCGTCCTCGCGCTGCCGCGCCACAAATTGCGGCTCTCCCTTCCTCCGGAATTCTTCCCAGCGATACGCGCCCCGCAAGTCCGCTCCCGCCGGCGCCTCCGTCACCAGCACAATCTCGACCGAGAGTTTTGCGAACTCCGGTGACTGCGTGATCGCGCGCCACAAGTAGTATTCGACAACCAGAAATCGCGCCTTCGAATGCGTCAGCAGTTGCAGATGCTCCGCGGCGGTCAATTTATAATCCAGCGGAACCAGCACGCCACCGCAGAAAAAAATCGAGTACGCGGAAATCAGCCACTTCGACTGATTCGTCATGATGATCGCCGCCCGATCGCCCGGCTTGAAATCGGCGTCTTCGAGCGCGCGGCAAAGCGGACGCGCCATTTCCTTAAAGTCAGAGTAGGTAAGCCGCACTTTTTCGCGGTCGCGATCAGCTTCAATCAGGCAGGTTTCGTTCGGCCAGCGCTCCAGCGCGTCCTTGAGCGCTGCACCCAGGCTGGCATATTGGCGGAGATCAAGCATTCAACGTTCTTATCTCACCACAAGGAAGTGGTCAGTGGCTAGCGGTCAGTTACTGCGTGTCGCCGAGCAGTTACGACCAACAACTGGCCACTTACCACCGACCATTGTCCACTATGTTCTAAAGCCGCGCCTGAATCCGATTCGCCAGCGTACGGAAATCCGACACACCCTGCAGTTCATAATCCGGCAACTCGATTGCGAAGTGATGCTCCAGTCGCGTCAGCAAATCGAGTGCCTGCAGGCTGTCGATTCCGAGCGTCTTGAAAAAGTCGTCGTCGGGTGTGAGCTTTTCCCGCGGCACTTTAAAATGCAAGGCCGCAAGATTAAGAATTTCGTCCAGAGTGTGATCGATAGTAGGCGCTGACATAAGCGTCCGTCCTCAAATTTACAAATTACAAATCACCAATTACAAGTTAAGGTAAATACGGCTGCACTCCCTCATTCTCGACAAACTTGCGCAGCCCCTCTTCGACGGCTGGACGCGAATAAAGGTCGCAGAAAATATCGATCTCCCGCTTCAACTCCTCATATGGGATCGGCTTCACAAACTCCTTCGCCGCCGCTGCCGTCCTCCGGTCAAATTTCCCCACTTGGCTGGCCGTAGCGCGTGCCACTCGCAGTGCCTCGCCTTCGGCGGCAATCTGGCTCACCAACCCGATCTGCTGCGCCTTCATCACATTGAAGCTGCGCCCGGTCAGCAGCAGATCGCGCACCACCGCATTGCCCAAATCCCGCTTCAGACGCGGAATCCCGCCGAATCCCGGAATCAGCCCGAGCCGCAGTTCCGGAAAGCAAAATCGCGCCATGCGATCCGCAATAATAATGTCGCAAACCAGCGCCAGCTCGAACCCGCCGCCAAACGTCACCCCGTGCACCGCCGCGATCGTCGTCAGCGGCGCCGCATCGAGCGCGTTCATCACGGCGTGAATGCGCTCCAGAAACTCCCGCACACCGCGCAGGGCCGCGTCCTTTTTCATCACTTGCGCGCGCTGAAACAGTTCGCGCAAATCTGCTCCGGCCGAAAATCCGGCGTTTAACGTCGAATGAATAATCAACGCATGCGCTTCATCGGTCAGCCTAGACAGAGCCGCAGCAAATTTCTCCAACTCGTCCAGTGTGAGCGACCCGATCTCGTTGCAAGGATCGCGATGCAACGCAAGTTCAATCGCTCCATTCACGATCTGCCAGGAAAGCGTCTGCCCTTTGAAGTCGTTCATGCCGTCTTTCCCGCCGGGTTCTTCGAGGCCGGATTCTTCGAGGCTTGGTCCTGCGAGATCAGGTACATCGCGTCAATTTCATTTCGAAAGCGCTCCGCAATCAAGTCGCGCTTCAGCTTTCCATTCGCCGTCAGCAGCCCGCTCTCGATACTGAACGCCTCCTCGATCAGATGGAACGCCCGCACCTGCTTGTAATGCGGGAGTCCCGAATTCACAAGGTCTAACGCCGCCTGCGTTTTCTCGCCGTTCACTTTGCCCGTGACCAGCGCCGCGAGATATCCGCGCCCATTGCCCATGACCACCACCTGAATCGCACCCGGCAACTCGTGCAGAATCTTATCCTCAATCGGCTCCGGAGCAATGTTATGCCCCGACCCAAGAACCATCAGGTTCTTGATGCGGCCCACAATCTTCCAGTTTCCATTCGCGTCCACTTCGCCTTGATCGCCAGTATGAAACCAGCCGTCACGCAGCACCTTCGCTGTCTCCTCCGGACGCTTCCAGTATCCGGGAAAAATATTCGGCCCGCGCACCACGATCTCCGCATTCTCCGCGATCTTCATCTCGACGCCCGGAATCGCCGGCCCCGCGCGCCCCGGAATTACGGGCGCATCCGGATCATCCATGGTGCAGATCGCTGTCGTCTCGGTGAGTCCGTACACCTGCAACACCGGGATGCCCAGCATCATAAAAAACAGTTGCGTCTCCACACTCAGCGGCGCCGAGCCACAAATCAGCGCACGCAGCTTGCCGCCGATCATTTTTTTTCGGACGGTCGGAAACACGAGCCGATTCGCTAGCCCGAGCCAGAAGCCGTCCCCGGCGCGGGATTTTCCCTCCTGCCGCCGCACCCACGCGCCCTTTGCCTTGGTGTAAACCTTCAACGGAAATCCTCCCGTCTTCCAAAGCTGCTCGTCGACGGCTTTGCGCATGCGTTCGAGAAGCGCAGGAACATTCAGGAAATAATCCGGCGCCGCCATCCGCATCTCTGTCGCAATCTTCCCCAGATCCGTATTCAATGTGAGCTTGTTGCCGCGCAGCAGGCAGGTCAGCATCATGATCCACGAGCCCGCAAAACAAAGCGGCAGGTAATGAAACACGGCGTCCTGCCCCGGACGCGGCTTCCCCGTGTCACCCAGTATCCAGTGACTCCGCATAAGCTGATTCAGCCGCCCCGAGGTGCAGCCGAGCATGTACCCGACGTTGCCCGCGTTCAGCATCACACCCTTCGCCTCGCCCGACGTGCCCGAGGTGTAGATGATCGTCACCACATCTTCTTCGGCAACCGCCAGCGCCGGACTCTCCACCGGCCCGCGCCCTGCCGTGAAAACATTGTCGAAGCAGAAATATGGAGGCGCCTCAGGCCACGCCTCGACGATTGCATCGGCCAGCGACTGCTCACCACAAGCAATCACCGCCGGCCAGCAATCCTTCATCATCGCGACCAGTTCGGCCGGCGCCTGCCGCGCGTACAGCGGAACCACCGTCAGCCCCTCCGCCATGATGGCCAGATCCATGGCCACCCACGGCATCGAGTTATGCGCCAGCAGCGCGCACCGGTCACCCTTTTTCAGTCGCAACCGCCGCAGATATGCCCGCGCCACCTGCACCTGAGCCAGCAACTGCCGCGCTGTAATCGACACCGCCTGCCCATCGCGCAGTTCCTGCAGTACGATGGCATCACGGCTGCGCTCCAGGCTGCCAAGAATTTGGTCGAGAAATCCCATGTTTGATGTGAAGTCGTTCGCTATAAAGCGGAGATTTGAAAAGTGCGGCTACCCGTACGCCGCCACCAGTTGCTTCAAGCCGTCGCTCATCGGCGGCAGATAATCTTCCCAGCTCCATTCTCCGCGCCGGGTGGGAAACTCCGGATAGCGCCGCTGCACTTCTTCTTCGAAATACACACCCATGCGCGCCATCAATTTCAAATTCCTCACCACGGTCCGCGCAATCCCGTCGGCAATCCGCTCACCGTCACGGTCCAGAATTTCGAGCGCCGCCAGAGTCCGCGCTTCCAGGTCCGGATCATCCACGTTCATCAGCAACTCCTGATGCCCGCGCTCGTTCATCAGATTCCGGATGCGCTCATCCATCGTGATCCCCGCCGACGCCACGAGGGCCGGCATCGAAGTCACAATCCCGTGATAGCGCGAAGACACTATCATGCGGCAAGCGCGCAGAATACTGACCATTTGGTACATGTTGTAATCGTCCGAGGTCAGCACCGGAACCCCGCCCAGCTTCTCCGAGATACGACGGCAAGGCCGCGCATCCATGCGCTCGGTTGCGGCCATGATCACGAACACACTTTTCTTCTTCCTTTGGCGGAACGCGGCCACCGCATTTGCAATCGAACTCAAGTAATGTTCGTAGGCGCGGTCCGCCTCTGGCCCCGCGTTATGAAAGTAGGGCCCGCGGTAGTGGCTCTCGTTATATGCGCCGGTCAAGCTGTGCAGCGCGGCCTTCGCCACCGACGCCTTCACCGGCCACTCAAAAGGATTGATCGGGCACACCACCAGCACCGGCGTTGTTCCATCCCAACCCACATCGCGCAGCGCTTTCTGCCCATACGCCGCGCCCAGCGGCTCGAATGTCCAAGCCGTGTCCGTGCCCAGTTCCGTCGGCACGCCCAGTTCGCGCAGAATCTTCCGCGACTCGTCATTGCGCGTGATCACCAGCGAATTCCTGCAATAGCGCCCGCACATCTTCGCGACCAACGGATCCATGTGTCCCGCCTCGGCGCCGTAGCCGATCGACAACTTGTTTTCCGCCGCTGCAATACCCAGCGACCCGATCATCATCGTCGTCAACGCATTCGCAAATTTCGATTTGAACATCGAACCTTCACACGCCACCACCCCATGATGTTTTGGCACTTCATCCGCCAGGAAGGGCGGAAAAATATCCGGCAGCCGCACCTGCGACGTCCCTTCGAAATATCCGCGCGACCGGTCAAAATTAAACGTCATCATGCTGAGGTCGACGTTGTCCGGCCCAAGAATCCGCCGGATCTGCCGCAGCATCTCTTCCACGCGCACATCCGATCCGGTGTTGCGCGACCCGTTGTAGCCCGCAAACAGCAGTTTCAGTTTCTCGCCCAGCTGCCACGGCTCCCGCTTGCCCATCATCCATTGAACTTTCTTGCCCTCGATGATGCTCGATACCCATGCTTCCAGAACGAAGTCCATCATGCGGCGGACCCTCCCGCCTTCGTGCTCTCCGGCCAGGCTTGATACGGGTATTCAAAATTGTGTTCGCGGCTGAACCGGAGCAGAGGAAAACTGTATTGCGAGAAGGGCACCGGCTTGCGCCCCATTTCCGTTGTGACACGGGTGTTGTCGAACACCGTATTCCAGGTCAAATACGGCAGGAAGACCTTCATCAGTGCCGCTCCGCGCCCCACCGGCCCTTTGCGGTTCGCCAGGGTGTCGACGATGGAGCTGAACGGCCTTTCAAGGATCGGCAAGAACACTGGCCCGCGCGTGTTCTGCTCGGCCGCCAGCGCCTTGGTCAATTCCTGAAACGTCTGCGAATCATTGCCCGAAGAAAGATGATAGGTATCGTGCTCGGGATTCGCCTTCATGTGCAAAGTAGAAATCGCATCCGCCACGAAATCCACATTCACAATGTCAATTTTGTCATGCGGACGAAACGGCAGCACCGGCAATCCCGCCAGGAACACGAACGACCGCACCATGTCGAACTGCGTCGTCTGCGGATAGCGACTGTCTCCCAATACGATACTTGGCCGGAAAATCGTCAGCGGCACGTCCGGCAGCAATTCGCGCACCATGTGTTCGCAGAATTTTTTTGTCCGCGCATACGGATCATAATCCGATCGTTCCCACTCAATCGATCGGTCTTCTGAAACAACTTCGTGGCTGCGTTTCCCCGCGACCGCGACCGTGCTCACATTCGAAAACCTTCGCAGTCCGTGATAGTACTGCGATTGCCGCGCCAACTGCAGCACTTCGAGCGTCCCGCGCAAATTCACGTTCAAACAACTGTTTTCCGACTTCCGATTCAGCGAGGCCGCGCAGTGGATGAGCGAATCGGTGGTGTGCACAAGCCGGTCGTAATCTCCCGGGTCGAGCCCGAACTGCGGCGACGTAAGATCGCCGCGAAAGATCCGGATCTTCGCCTGCAGGTATTCGTAGAACTTGGGAAACGGCAGGTGCAGCTGCAAGGCTTCCCAAAGACGCAGCTCCGCGTCACGCGGATCGCGGCTGCGCACCAGCAGATTCAAGGTGGCGTCGTACTGCTCCAGCAGATTCGCGGCGACATGCGCGCCGATGTACCCGGTCCCACCGGTCAGGAATATCGCCACGTTGCTCCGTTCGTCCCCGTCTTCATAGCCTCGCCATTTTCGTGGGTTGAAGTTGTCGCTGTCGTTGTCGTCTGCGGGGACGGCATGCGCAGCACACGCGGCGCGCGCGCTTCGAGCGGCCGCCCTTCAATCAGCGGATACGTCCAACGCCGCAACGCCGGAATATGAATGTCGATCCAATACTCCCACCAGTCCAGGCCCGCGGTGTCATATCCGAAAATTTCTTTCTCCTCGGGCGCCAGAGCCTGCGACAGCTTCTCCACATTATCCGCGACAAAGTCATGCTCGTTGTGCAGAATGAACGGCTCGAACAGATCCACCAATTTCTCCACGCGCTCGAGGTTGCGCTCGGCTTTCGCGAGCGGCTTCTTCATCGGCAGCGGAGACATCACGCGCTGAATCGACTTGATAATCATCTTCTGCGCGGGCGCGGACATACGGTTATAACGCTCTTTCGAAACCGGAATCGCATCCATTCGCAACCGCAGCCAGTACTCCAGACCTTCCTGCGCGCGATAATGCCGCCGGTGTCCGAGCGAAGTCAACTCGATCGACCGCCCCATGTCGCACGGGTTGGTCACCGAGGTCGCCAGTTGGTACAGCGGATCGTGCCGCCGCTCCACCAGCGCCGCGCCAATCAGCGTCATCCCGGCGCACACCGCATCCACCGGAATAATGTCGAGGCGCTTGCGTTCGTTCGAAGGCAGTTGGCGGAACGCCGTCCCCAGCAGATATGACAGCGATGCCGAAGTATTGATCCCCTCATTCCACCCGCGAAACGGCTTCGCCACCGAAGTCTCAACAATTGCCGGACGCACAATCGCAATCGGCAGCCCCGCGCCATGCTTCGCAATCAGCGATTCCGCCAGGCTCTTGGTGAATGTGTAAGTATTCGGCCAACCCAACTCCTTTGCGCGCCTGGCGGCTTCTTCCGTAAGATAATTTTTCAGCCAGCGAACCTTGTTCTTGCGAATCTGGTTTTCCAGCGCCTGGCCGCTCAGCCCTTTCGCCGCATGCTCTTTCTCCAATGCCTGCTTCCTTAATTCCTCCGCGACTTCCGGCCCTTCCGCTCGCGCCTCCGCCGACTCCACCAGTTCGTGCAGGCGATACCACTCTCTTTCCGCGTCGAAGTCCTTCAAGTGCGTCGGTGTGTAATTCGGACGCACCCGCTCACTCACCCGCCCATCGCGCTGTCCAGCGACATAGCAAGTCGACAGATGCAGCAACGCGGCGTGATCGGACCCGCGAATGAATTCGATCAGGTGATACGTCGAATCCACATTCACTGCCAGAGCGTCCCGCAAATCCGGATTAAAATCCGTCAACCCCGAGCTGTTGATGATCAGATCCAGATCCTTGCGCAGCCGCGCTGCAGTCTCGGGATCCAGCCCCATGCCGGGCTGCGAAACATCGCCTTCCACCACCTCAATCTTTTCCGCCAGCAAAGCGCCCAGCCGGTCTCCGTACTTCTCAAACAAGGGATCGAAAACCGGCGATTCTTCAATCATCTTCTCGAAGCGCTTCTGCGCGGCGCTCGACTGCTGCCGCCGGATCAGGAGATAGAGTTTTCCGATCTCGGGCAGAATCGGGGCCCCCAACGGGCCCGGTTTTGGCCCGTTGGGGCAGAGATCCATCAACGTATCCGCCAGCCACACCTTGCCGATAAATCCGGTGACGCCGATCAGCATCACGCGCTTTCCGCCCAGCGCCTTGCGCACCGAAAACCGCTCCGGATGCCGTGTTTCGTCGAAATACACAATCGGGCGAACCCGCGGTGCCTCTACCCGCACCGCCGGCACAATCGCCGACGCGAGCGCCTTGGGGCCGCGCAAACCGAGAGTGCGCACCCATCGCGCCGGACTCTGCTGCCCGTCCGGACCCGCTTCGCGAATCCGCGCAAACAATCCCCGCGGCCGGATCACCGGGCTCAACAGCCGTCCGGTCGCAACTCCGTCTCGGAAATCGAGGCGGTTCGCAATAATCCACCGCACTCCCAGATGCTGCGCCAGCGGGCGCATCACGTGCTCCAACCCCTGGCTCACCAGCACCACGTCCACGCCTGTCGCCTGCAACGCCTTCAGGTGCCGCACTCCTTCTTCTTTGAGCAGCGGCTTCAGCTTGTATTCGAATTCCTCTTCGCCCAGCAGATCGAGCCGGTCGCGCGTAATCCCGCGCAGCACGGCGTGAACGATCCGAGTCGCGGCGACGCGGTTCGCCGCATATAAGAATGGACGCAGCAACGCCATCATAAGCACCAGGCTGCGGCGCGCCGCGCGCGCGATAAATGTCTGGCTGTTCCAGGTAAAAAAGGCGATCGGCCGAACCGTGGTCAGCTCGAGCAGACTCCCCTCGACGCGCCAGTAAACAGGCGACGAAGGCCGCGAACGATGAGGCTGCGAAGCGCTGGCCGGAGCGACCGCCGGAGCGACGCGCGGGGCCAACGGTACGCCTGGTCCCGGTGCGCTGGGGTCAAACGATGTCCGCGCCCGCCCTTCTTCGAGATTGTTCACAGGTTCCACGAATCAATATCCGGCTGCGCATTGTTCCAAGAGAACGTTTCGGGGCAACGTCGCGAGACACCGTTCCAAGAGAACCTTCTCTCGGCTCACCGTGCCCCCAGGCAAATAGGCCGTAATTGTCTATTTTAACCTCTCCGTTACAAACGACCTAGAAGAACCGCTAGCCCATCTCCGCGCGGGTTCTCACCGGCGGTTCGAGCCCTTCGGCACCACTTCTGCACTCTGAATTCCGCAATCACCTCATCACCCACCCTACGACCGCCGCTGCCGCGATCAGCCAGGCCGAGTTCACTCGAAACCGGAGCAGCGCGAGCAAGCTCACGCCAAACACGACCAGCGAGGCCCGGTCTACAATCGATGCCTTCCCCAATTGCCACGCCACCACCGCAATCAACGCGAGCGAGCCCGCGACCACTCCATCGAGCGCTGCCGCCGCCACTGCTGACCGTCGCAGCCGCGGAATCAACGGCCCACTCACCGCTACCAGCACGAACCCCGGCAGAAAAATTCCCACCGTCGCCACTGCCGCGCCCATCCAACCCGCCACTACGTACCCGATAAACGTCGCCGTCGTAAACAGTGGACCGGGCGTAAACTGGCCTACCGCGACCGCGTCAATCAACTGCTTCTCCGTCAGCCAGTGCAGACGCTTTACAAATTCGGTCTGCAGAAATGCCAGCAAGACATACCCGCTGCCGAACACTACCGACCCAATTTTCAGAAACGCCAAAAACAGCCGCCCCAGTCCGACCGGAAACGCCGCGCCCACAGCCCCAATCGCCATGGCCCCGGCGACAACTTTCGGAAGCTCCATGACTTTCTGAAGCCCAAATACGCCCGCGCCCACCAGCCGATTCTTCATCGCCAAGGCCGCCGCCGATACCAACCCGGCAAAGACCAGCACCAGCACCGGACTTACTCCCACAAAACTGAGCACCGCCGCCAGCGCCGCAATCACCGCCAGCAGAGTCGTGCGCACTCCTGTCCGTCCCAGCTTCCCCAGCGCCTGGATCACGATCGCAACTACGGCCGGCTTAATCGCCGACAGTATGCCTTCGACCCTCGGCAGCGAGCCAAAACGCACATAGGCCCAAGCAATCACCGAAACAATTACAGCCGCCGGAAGAATGAAGCAACAGCCAGCTACAATCAGACCGCGCCAGCCGCGTTTCAATTGCCCCACAAAAATCGCGACTTCGGTCGAACTCGGCCCCGGAATCAGATTCGCCGTTGCCAGCCGGTCGAGAAATTCGGCCTGGGTAATCCAGTGGCGACGCCGAACAAATTCTTCTTCCATCATCGCCAGATGCGCCGGCGGCCCACCAAACGCAGTCGTGCCCAGCTTTAAGAACACCAGGGCAATCTCCCCCAGCGAAGCCTCCCGGATTTCCGTAGACTCAGTCATAGCCTGTGTGGCCGCGGGCGACCCCGCCCGCGAACTCGCCGCCGAAGCGGGAAATTCGAGCGTACCGCAAATTTGTGTCCGCAAGAATTGGTAGCATGATTCACAGCGTAAACGGGGCAGCAGCCCATGGAGGAAGCAGCAACATACCTGTGGCCAAGCGAGGTTTTTTGACCTTGTTTTGAAGGGGCGCGGCTTCAGCCGCGCTCCGCCCGGGCGGGGGTTTTCGCCGGTCCGCACGCACACGGGTAACCGCAGCACTAAGACTGTAGTGAAAACAAAAAGGCCGCTCTTTTCGAGCGGCCCCTGAGAACTGAGAACCGGGAACTGAGAACTAATCTCCCGCCACCGGCTCGCCAACTTCTTCACTCTCTTTCGCGGAGCCGTTTCCATTTGCCGGAGCGATCGCCGAAGTGAGCGCGCCCAGCGGAATAAATCCGCCTTCATTCGACGTTGCCGGCTTCTCTTTCAGAACAACTTCCCGATAGAGCTGTGCCATGCGTGCGTCGTAGGCAGCGTCGTTCTTGATCTTGTTGTCCTTGGCCTTGTTGTCACGAGCTTTGTTGTCGCGGGCCCGCATCTTCTCTTCGCGCGCCGTCTTCGCAATGCCCAGCTTGTCGAGATCATGCTGCACTTCATGAGTGACGATCTCTTCCCGCAGGTAGAGCGCGTGCTCTTTATCTTCCATGTTGACTTTCTTGCCGCCCGCGAAAATCTCATGACGTCCATGCTCTTCATACCACTTAGTGAGCGTAGAAGTCATGTGCATCTTCTCGATGATGTTGCGCCAGCCCACGCCCGTGTTATAAGCGCAGAAGCTGATCTCGCCTTCCTGCGTAGCATAAGGAATGATGCACTGCTCAGTGCGCCGGAAGTCGTAGTTAAATAGATCCTGGAACCACATTCCGGCGATGAACAGGAAATTCCACCGATCCTGCCGTCGCTTCATAACATCATCAATCGTCCGATCCGGACCGACCTTGCCGTAGTTCCTGCCCGTAGCATTAAAGTTCTTATCAAACTTCTTAAGCAGGTCCATAAGCTTGAAGTGCGTAGGCGATTGGAACGGATCGTAGTTCTTCATCAAACAAAGCGCCATCCCAAACGCCGTCCAGAACTTACTGCGAGCCGCATCGTTAACCTTCGCAATATCCTTAGCCAGCTGATCGCCCTTCAGGAAAGCCGTAACCGGAACCGCTTCCTTAGTCTCCTTATCAATCATCATCGCCATCCCCGTTCCGCAATTAGGATGACAACCACAAGATAGTTGGCCCCAGTCGTTGTTGGAGTCCTGGGCATGCATTACATCGGCCCAGTCGGAGAAAGTGCTCATGAAACTGATTGGGAACCAATCGCGGGCAGGCTCGCCGAAGCCGGTTTGATTTTTTACGTCATGGGCTAAGTGCGCTAGTGTGTAACGCTGTGCTTCGCGGCGTTCGTCGGTAATGGCTTCGTCGCGGCCAGTGAATGAAACCGGCTGGAAGCTGAGGAAGCCGATCTTCTTGGGATTGTCGAGCGCGAACTGAATGATGCGTCCGACCTGCTGGTTATTGATGCCGTTGATGATGGTGATGACCGGCACGATTTCACAGCCCGCGCGATGCAGGTTGTCGATGGCTTTCAGCTTTACGTCGAACAGATTGCCGACGGCGCGATGATCGTTGGCCGCGTTGCCTATTCCGTCAAACTGCAGGTAGGCGTAACGCACACCAGCTTCGACTGCCTGTTGGCAGAATTCAAAACTCTTGGCGAACTCAATTCCGTTGGTTGCCGCCTGCACGCTGTTGTATCCGACTTTGCGAGCGTAACGAACCGCGTCGAGGAAATACGGCGAGAGCGTCGGCTCGCCACCGGAGAACTGCACCGACATCTGCCGCTTGGGCTTGACGGTGATGGCGTTGTCAAGCACGGTCTTGATTTCTTCCCAGGTGAGTTCGTGCACGTAGCCAACCTGGTTCGCGTCCATGAAGCAGGGATCGCACATCATGTTGCAGCGATTGGTGAGGTCGACGGTGAGCACCGCGCCGCGTCCGTACTTCACTGTCGAAGATCCGTGATGGTGCAGATGTTCGTCGCTGTGGGCGCGGATATCGCGGCCGGGGAAAACTTCTTCCAGGTGTTGCGAGAATTCCGTGTCAATCGACATCAAGTCTTCGAAGTGCCCATGCTTGGGGCAGTCCTTGACCATCCAGATCTTGCCGTCGCGTTCGATGATCTGGGCCTTGATCTCGCCGACTTTTTCGTTCATCAGAACATCAACCGGCAGGTGGCCGTCAAGGATCTGCTGCCGTATTTCAGGCACGCACCTGGGACAAAGCGAATCGGTGGAGCGCGGCCAGCCAAGCGGCGGCTTCGACTTTTCCCACGATTTGAGCAGCGGCTTGTCGGACCACTTCGGAGTCGGCGCCACATTCGGAGCAACGCGGTTGAGGCGTTCAAACACTGCCCATGCTCCCGTGGCGGCAACCGTCACCGCCTTCTCAACGTATTTGATCGGCTTGTGCATTCTGCGCTCGCTTTCCTTGGCTCAATTAGAACTGTCCCTCGGTCCCGCATACGGGAACCTATGTAAAATGACTATCCACGAGGAAACCTACCTGTGAAACCTAGAAGTTTCGATGCGTGGAATGGGTCATCCTGATCCTATTGCAACCCTGCACGTCACGCACCAAGAAGGCAATGAAGGGAAGAAAATCGGGGTTGAGCGGCGAAATCGGGCATTTTATGGAGCTAAGTTATTGAAAAGGCAGGGAGACGGCTGGCAGTCAGAGAGGAAAGCGAAGAAAAACGGGTGCCCACTTCTCGCGCTTTTCGAGAAGCGGGCCTCGGGATAGTCGATACCAATCGATGTGATTTATAAGTTGCAATGACGAAGTGATCGAATTTCGGCGTTATTTCGCGAAAACCAACAGAAGCGCAAACCATCCTCGGACACCAAACGCGCAGCGGAATACCTCGACTGTTTGCCAAGGTGGCCAAAGCCGCTGGCATGGGTCGCGAGAAATGGAGCGCGAGACTGCGGCAGCGCCGGCCAGGAAAGCAAGAACATCAGAATGCGTAGCGCAGGGACCCGGTCAGCGCGTTCGCGTGAAAATAGCGTGGCGCCGTGGGCCCGACAAACGAACCCTCGGCGTACTGGTAATAATTCCAGCCCATATTCCACGCCAGCTTATGGCCCAAATCCACGCTCAGGTTGGCGACCGGCTGCTGATACTTGTACTGCAACGAGCCGAGAGGCTGCAGAATGTTGAACTGCGGTACGCTGCCGTCAACACTGTATATATCTTGGTTTTGTCGCCGCCACCCGCCACGTGCTCCGCGCCGGGACCATGGCAGCCATCACAACCTTGGTGCGAGGGCTCCTTATTTAGTGTGGTCTTCCAGTGCGGCGTTTTCTCCCAGGCGTTGTAAATATCTTCGTGACAGATCTTACACAGAGTATGGGGGCTTTGGCCTGTACCGAAAAAGGCTGTTAGCCTTCAGCTTGTTCTTGTGGAAGCCAGCAACTGCGCACTCCACACGAAAAGCTGAAGGCTAACGGATGTTTTTAGAACTCGTAATGCACTCCAACGGTTACGTTGTTTGCATGGAA
>JBEKYF010000035.1:0-46221 GCA_049511255.1 Terriglobales bacterium
GAATGCGGCGCACACGCCCACAAGCAGCACCATGCAAATGAATGTGATTCGCTTCATGCTGGTCTCCTTGGTTGTTAAATAGGCCCTCTGGAATGAATACGCCGAATAGTTAAAAATCCGTGAGGCCTATTTTGGGTCGCGACCCGAATGAAGTCAAGTAAGGCATCAAAACAGTTGCGCACCTGGCGTTGGCAGCGTGCATCGGATGGTTATTCGCCTATCCGCAGAAGTGACCTAGTTCGCAACGGATCATAGCGTGTTCTCGGGATTCCGCCCGAGTCACGGGCAAACCGGAAACTGTCGCGCTTCCTGGCAAGAACTTGCGTTGACAGATCGGCAGCTTTCTGCTTTGACAGTTGAAAATATCGTTGCCTTCTTTTCCAGAGCCTTCCTCAGCTTTTCCACATCGCCATCCCTCGAAAACCAGCGCTGGACAAGGCTTCTGGCTTACTCTTGAACTGTCAACACATTTCGCTTTGGCGCCGGTGGCCGCAACCGCGCGCGTGTGATGGAAAACGTTGACAAATTCTCCACGATAACTAGAATACGCAGAGTTTTTTACCGGTGAATTTAGATGAGCCCCGAAATCTTAGATAGCGTTCTGCTGCGAACGGATTACTCCGAATTGGAGTTGTATGCCAGCGGCAAGGTCCGCGACGTCTACTGCCTCGACGGTGACCATCTGCTGTTCGTGGCCACCGACCGCATCTCAGCCTTCGACTACGTTCTGGCGACCGGCATTCCGCACAAGGGCCGGGTTCTGACACAGATCTCGCTGTTCTGGTTCGACTTCCTCAAGGACATCGTCCCCAACCATTTCGTCACCGCCGACGTGAACCGCTACCCGGCGGCGATTCGCCAGCACGCCGGCGAACTCCGCGGCCGCTCCATGATGGTGATGCGGGCCGAGATGTTTCCGGTCGAGTGCGTGGCACGCGGCTACCTTTCCGGCTCCGGATGGAAGGAGTACAAAGCGACGGGCATGGTCTCCGGCGTCAAGCTTCCGCCGGGCCTGAGGGAATCCGACCAACTGCCGGAGCCGCTGTTCACGCCGGCGACCAAGGCCGCCACCGGACACGACATCAACATTTCATTCGAAGAAATGTGCACGCTGGTCGATCCCGAATTGAGCCGCCAGCTCCGTGACATCACGTTGCGTGTCTATAAGAAAGCGGCGGATTATGCGCGACAGCGCGGCATCATCATCGCCGACACCAAGTTTGAATTTGGACAAACCGCCCAGGGCATCACCCTGGCGGATGAAGTACTCACACCGGATTCCTCGCGCTTCTGGCCGGCCGACACCTATCAACCGGGCCAAGCGCAGGATTCCTACGATAAGCAGTATGTACGGGATTACCTCGAAGAAATTCGCTGGAACAAACAACCGCCCGCGCCCGCCCTTCCCCAAGAAGTTGCGCTGCGGACAAGCGAAAAGTACCTCGAGGCGTATCGTCAATTAACGGGACGCGAGTTGGAGATTTAGCCCGCGTGCGCTGGGATCATTGCATTCGGATCACTTGACTTCGGATCATGAACCATGAGCATTGCGGACTGGATCATCATCGCATTTCTGGTGTTTTCCGTGATTGGGGCAGCCAGCGAAGGCTTCTTTCATGAAGCCTTCGGTCTAGCTGGCTTGGTCGTGGGATACCTGCTGGCCGCCTGGCAGTATCATCGCGTGGCGGACTGGTTCGCGCCTCATTTGAAAGCGCCGTGGCTAGGCGAGATCGCTGGTTTCCTTATCATTTTTTTCGCGGTCCTGATCGCCGCTGGCTTTGCCGGACGGACCGCGCGCTGGGCCATGAAGAAAGCCGGTCTGAGCGCGATTGACCGGGTTCTGGGCGCGGTTCTGGGTGTGTTGAAGGGTGCCCTGGTGGTGGCTGTTGTACTCACCGCCATGGCTGCTTTTGCGCCCGCTGCGAAGTGGCTGGCGAGATCAGAGTTGGCCCCGTATTTCCTGGTGGGCGGAAGGGCTGCGATCTGGCTGGCACCGCCGGAACTGCGTCACCGCTTCTACCAGGGCTTGGATTACATGCGGCAGGTGCATTCGTCGAAGGACACAACGCAGATGCCATCGTCCGGGCCGTCGAAATAGTTCTTGTTAGTAATTTTGTCGGTGAAAGAGTTTTAGGTGGTGAACGTGCGGAAGCGAGGCGGCAAGTGAGAGATCAACTGGAAGCACTCATTCTTCAGATGTACAAAAGCAATATCCTCTATTCGGAAGCGGTTCGTGAGTTTAAGAAACGCTTCATCATGACCGTGCTCGAAGAAAACCGCGGCAATCAGTGCAAGGCAGCGCGGCAATTAGGCATGCACCGGAACACGCTGAGCCGGACCATGCAGGAGCTAAAGATTGATGTTCGTCCGTTGCGCGCCGGCACTAAGCGTCCGCCCCACAGCGCGCGTCCCGCCGTCACACTGGAGAGGAAACAGGCTCGCTAAAGGTCGCTCCCGGCTTGCGTAAGAGGTCTTGCGTTAAGAAATGAATAGGGCGGTCCCGATCGAGACCGCCCTTGCTTTTCCCGTTACAGTTTTTCTCAGCCTGGGTTTTCTTGAGACCTGCCGAGACCTGAACTCTAGTGTGCGGCTGGCTTCTTGTGGACGGGCGGCTTCGGCGCCGCTTTCACCAGCAAGGCCCCTTCGTTCATCGTCATCACAAACGGCTTCGCCACGTAGGAGACCGGCGTTCCTTCGAACTGGAAGTCCGTATCCTCTTTCGGCATCTGCTTCGCCGGGATCGCTGCCGTCATGGTCAGATCGATGTCCGCGCGCTTGGCGTCGATATCGTCGGAACTGCCAGCCAGTGTCAGTTTGGTTGCTTTGCCCGAAGAGTCGATGCTGATGATATGGGCCACCATCTGCAACGGCTTCCCTTTCAGTGTAGTCCACACCTTGTCGGCGTCTTCGGGCGTGCCGTCGGAAAGCACCATTTGCCACTCCGCGAAGCTCATCTCCTGAACTTTCTTGCTCTTGACCAACGCTGCCGCCTGCTCGGCGGGAGTCGGCGGCACGTACTGCTTGATCGTGAAATTGGCCGGAGGCAGGGTGGTGGTGGCCGTCAGCGCCAGCACATCGCTCCATCCCTCTTCGCTGCCGTGGTACTTGTTGTATTTGCTCTTGCCGAACTTGGCGATCTGATCCTTGCCCGCGCCCTGCGCCAGATTGGCAGCGCGCGCGATGAAGAAAAGTCCATCCACGTCTTTTTCCGTCGGTCCGGCCGTCAGGTAAGCGAGGGCCAGCGGATAGACGTCGCGCAGGTTGGTCGGATCGGCTTCCACCGAGGCACGCAGAAACTGCTCGGCCTTCGCGTAATTCTTGGCCTGGTAGGCGCCCATGCCAGCCGCGCCGTTGAAGATCACCGCCGTCTGCGATTTCAGCTTCTGGAAATCCGCATCCGCCGTGCCATCCGGCTTGGTCGCGGTCTGCAGACACTGCAAGCCTTTTTCACCGTACTGGCCGGCGTCCGCAAGATTCTGTTGCGCGTTCTGGCCCGCTTCCGCCATCGCCCGCTTGGTGTAGGCCAGCAGCGCCAACGCCCGGATGTTGCACGGGTTCGCCTGCAAAACCTTCTGCGCCGTATCCAGCGTCTTGGCTGAATTGCCCGTCTGCTGGTAGGCGCCCATCAAAAGTTCCAGCGCGTCTTCCTTCATCACGCTGTTGGGATACTGGGTCACAAACGCTTCCAGGCCGCTAACCTTGGCGGCGGCGTCCTGCTGCTGCACGGCGCCCACGTAGGCGTTATACTCAGCCGGATCTTTGATCTCTTTTTTCTGGGGAGCTGCTGGAGACGGTGCGGGGTTCGGTTGCGGCGCGGCTTGAGCTGGCGCGGTGGCGGGTTGGGCTGGCGCGGACGCGGTTTGAGCGAGGGCGGTAACCGCGGCTACCAGCAACATCGCGAGAACAATTTTTTTCATTCCTGTGGCTCCTTAACTCTTCGGGGAAGCTGGAGTTGACATCTTGCCCGATTCCACTCAAATCTGGTGCCGGGCTTGCACCATGAACCAATCGTTCACTCACACTCGGACTGACACTCACACGACCGGTCCCGAAAATCATGGGCCGCCTGTCGATATGCCGCGGCTTAACATTATTCCGGTGAGCGGATTATAAGGATGTAGTCCCGCTAAGGCAAGCGGCTTGCTCGCTTCGTCCCTCCTGCCAGCTTAGATGCCGGAAGCACAGCTCGGTTTGGATTGCGCTCCAGCGTGGCTCCCGCGAAATAGAAGCGCATCGATTGTTGACAAAAAAATCGAGGTCAAAGGCAGCGGACAGGAGTGTCCGCTCCACACTTTGAACTCGCCCTAGTCCTTGAACAGATTATCAAACGCCGCGCGCGCGTCATTCGGACGCTGACTTGCTTTGCTGGATGTTTCTTTTTCGACCATCACGCGGATGGAATAGAGCGAGCAGTCGTTGCGCTTGTCCTTGGGAGAGATTCTGGCGGAAATCGGCTGATTGCATTCGAAGCGGCTGGATGGGTCAAAGTGTTCGCACTGTTTGCAGGCGTGCAGGTCGAACCCGCACTTCGGGCATTGCCCGACCGGAGCCGAGAGATTCTGCAGCAGCGCGCCACATTCTGCGCAGCGGGAGACGGTGCGCGTTCCCGGCATGTTGATCGGGCGCGGCCCGAATGTATTCTCTTTTCTCGGGGCCGAGGGCTTCTCGAAGTCTTTTTTCGGGCCACTACCCGCGCCGGAATCCTGGTACCCGCGTTGCCGATACTTGCGGTCGGACAAAAAGCGCCTCCTGAAAAACGCTTTATTCTCCGCCTTTGGCGCTCGCGGCACAAGAGTTTCTTTATAAGCTGCGAGCTTCGGGCCGCGAGCTTCGAGCGGACCGGTTGCCCGTAGCTCGCGGCTCGTAGCTCGCAGCCTGCTACCCGGTAGCGCGGTGAATTGTGTTTCACATATCAGGGTGCTACCATCCCGTATAAGAGAAATTGAGGAGGTAGTTATGGCGGATCATGACGGCAACGGCTTCTTGTGGTTCCTGGCGGGGCTCGGTATTGGAGCGGTAGTCGGTGTGTTGTATGCGCCGCGCTCCGGCGATGAAACGCGCGACGTAATTCGCTCCAAGGCGCAGGAAGGCAGCGAGCGCATGCGTAAGCAGGCTCGCCGGGCACGCGAACAGGCGAGTGACTGGGTGGATCGCGGTCGCGAAGTACTCAACCAGCAGAAAGAGCAGTTCCGCTCCGCTTACGAGGCCGGCAAGCAGGCATATAACGAGACGACCGCGGCGGAACCGACCAAGAATATCTAGCGGCAACAGCAGCAGGAGCAGCCCTGAAGCTACTATGAGGGAGCAGCCATGGATGACAACCTCCTAAGAATTTTTATTGCGGTGACTACCTTCGCGGTCGTGGTGCAGGCGGGAATTCTGGTGGCCCTTTACCTGGCGGTCCGCAAGAGTTCGGCGAGGATGGAAGCGCTCGCCACTGAAGTGCGGAGCAAGGCTCTGCCCACGATGGAAACGGTGCAGAACATTTTGCTGGAGCTGCGCCCGAAGATCGACGTCATGAGCGTCAACTTTTCGGAGTCCAGCACCCTGGTGCGCAATCAACTCGGCCGCATCGACGCCACGCTCACCGATGCCCTCGACCGCGCCCGGCTGCAAGTCATCCGCGCCGATGAACTGCTGAATCGCACCATGGACAGAGTCGAAGAGACGAGCGAAGTCGTCCACAAAACCGTGCTCTCTCCATTGCGCCAGGTCGACGGACTGATGGCCGCGATCAGCACGGGAGTCGAAGTCTTCCTCGGCCAGAAAAGGCGCCAACCGAGAAACGGCGGGGGCGTGCCGCAGGACGAGATGTTCATCTAGAATTTTTTGTGTGGAAGCGGGGCTCCGCGCCGCTTGGACGGGGCTCCGCCCCGTCACCACACAACTTGTTATTCTTCGCCGCCGCCTTGCACCCGCTGGCTTCGCACATCGGGCACGTAGATCGAGTGGATGTTTTGTTCAGCGGCCAGCTTCTGGAACGCCGCGATATCCGCATTCCGAACCTGCTCCCAGCGCGCCAGTAATTCATCGGTCTGCTTTTTCAGCTTGTCGAATTCCTGGTACTGCGCTTCGGTCGGAGCCGAGTCGGCGAAACCAGCCACTGCCATGGACAGAAACGCCAGCTTCGCGTCGATTCCCGGCACGTAGGCAAGAGAATCCTCGCTGGCGCTGATTTTGAAATTAATCAGCGGATCGCGAACTGCAATCAGCTTGGCATTAAGCGCACTCGCGCCATCGAACAAGGCTTTCGTGGGATCGCCCGGCACCAGGCGCTTCTTGAGTCCGTCCAACTGCTCACGGACATCCTGTATTTGGTTCACCGCGCCGTAGACGCGATTCAACTGCTCGCGCACGTCCATCTGCAGCTTGAACTGCTTCTCCAGATCGCTCTCGGAAGTGGTGACTGCCGTTCGCGGTCAGGGTCAAGCGCACCTGATAGTTGCCCGGCAGCGCCAGGGGCCCTTTCGCGCCGTCATTGTATTCCCAGAGAAAATAGCCGGGGACGCGATTCGCCTCCTCATAATGCAGATCCCACACGAAGCGATTCAAACCGTCTTCCAGCTTGATCTGCTTCTCCGGCTTCTTGTCGTCGGGGTCGAGCGGTTCATCGAGCGGCTCGGCTTTGCGGCTGGAGTACTTGCGGATTACATTGCCCGCCGCGTCCAGGATTTCAATTTTCACTTCATCTTTTTTCACTTCCTGCTTCGGCGCGTGCTTCAGGTAGAAATAAATAACCGCGCCGTTGGGCGGATTCTTTCCCGCAAAGGACAACCGCGCCGGAGCGTCTCCGAAGTGCACACGATACGCTGTCGCGGGCTGGTAGAGATGCATGTCTTCTCCAGCAACTGAATCGGTGAACTGGCGCAGCGGCGAGACGTCATCAAGGATCCAGAACGAACGCCCGTGCGTCGCCAGCACCAGATCGTCGTTCTTAATGACCAGGTCGTGGACCGGCGTGATCGGCAGATTGATTTGCAGCGAGCGCCAGTGCGCACCGTCGTCGAAAGAGACATAGACGCCGCGCTCGGTCCCAGCATAGAGCAAACCTTTCCGCTTCGGGTCTTCTCGGACAGCGCGCACAAAGACTCCATCCGGAATTCCGTTTGTGATCCGGCTCCAGGTCGCTCCGTAATCGGTCGTCTTATAGATGTAGGGGGCGAGATCGTCATTCTGATGGCGGTCAATCGCGACGTACGCCGTGCCGGCATCGTGCGGAGAGGCTTCAATCAAACTGATGCGGCTCCATTCCGCAAGATCTTTGGGCGTTACGTTGGTCCAATTCTTCCCTTCATCGCGGGTGATCTGGATCAAGCCATCGTCCGTGCCCACCCAGATCAGGCCTTTCGCCAGGGGCGAGGGCGCAATCGAAAAAACGGTGTCGTAATACTCGGTGCCGGTATCGTCCACCGTGATCGGGCCGCCCGAAGGCTGCTGTTTCGATTTGTCGTTGCGCGTCAGGTCGCCACTGATCGCTTCCCAGTGGGTGCCACCGTCGGTGGTTTTAAAAACGCGCTCGCCTCCGTAGTAAATCGTGCTCGGGTCGTGCGGCGAGATCACGATGGGCGCCGTCCACTGAAAACGGTGATCGAGCCCGGCCGCGCCGCGCGCATCGCTAAGTTCGGGCCACACGGCAATGCTCTGGACCTGGTTCGTGCGCCGGTCGAAGCGCGTGATGTTGCCCTGGTAGTCGCCGGCATACACGATGTTCGGGTCGAGTGGATTGGGCGCGATATATCCCGCTTCCCCGCCCCCGACCGGATACCAATTGTCGCGGCCAATCGCGCCGTCATCGCTGCGGCTGGCAATCGCCACGGTGGAGCTATCCTGCTGCGCGCCGTACACGTAGTAAGGTGTCCGTGTGTCGGTGATGACGTGGTAGAACTGTGCGGTTGGCTGGTTGTCCTCGCGTGTCCAGGATTTGCCGCCATCCAGGCTGACGGTAACGCCACCGTCGTCCGCGGCGATCATGCGCTTGGTATTTTTCGGATCGATCCACAGCCCATGATTGTCGCCGTGCGGAACTTTCACTTTATTGAAGTTGCGCCCGCCGTCGGTGGACTTGAGGAACTCCACATCCAACACGTAAACCGTATTGGCATCCTGCGGATCGGCGATCACGTGCATGTAGTACCACGCCCGCTGAAACAGCGAGTGGCTGCCGTTTACTAGATCCCAAGTGTCGCCGCCGTCGTCGGAGCGATAGAGTCCACCTTCCTTCGCCTCGATCAGCGCGTACACGCGCTCGGAGTTCGCCCCGACCGCCAGCCCGATGCGCCCGTAGGGACCCTTGGGAAGGCCGTGCTCTTGCTCCTGCAGCCGTTTCCAAGTGGCGCCGCCATCGGCCGAGCGATACACGCCGCTGCCCGGCCCACCGCTGGAGAGCGACCATGGAGTCCGTCGAGTCTCCCACAGCGAGGCAAATAGGATGTTGGGATTCTGCGGATCGAAGACCACATCGATCGCTCCCGTGTTCTCGTCTTTGTAGAGAACCTTTTCCCACGTCTTACCGCCGTCGGTGGTGCGGAAAACACCCCGTTCCGCGTTTGGACCAAACGGATGACCGAGCGCGGCGACAAAGACGATATCGGGATTGCGCGGATTCACGATGACTTTGCCAATCGCGCGCGAATCCTTCAGGCCAACGCTTTTCCAGGATTTTCCCGCGTCCACCGACTTCCAGACGCCGTCCCCTTGGGAGATATTGCCGCGAATGCAAGCTTCGCCGGTCCCCACATAAACGACGTTCGGCTCGGACACAGCGACGGCAATACTGCCGATCGAAGGAGCACCATCCTTGTCAAAAATCGGGGACCAGGTGTTGGCGCCGTCGGTGGATTTCCAGACGCCGCCGCCGGTCGCACCGAAGTAGTAGGTGGTCGGGTCGCCAGGAATTCCAGCGGCCGTAAGCGAGCGGCCGCCACGAAAAGGGCCGATCGAACGATACTTCATTCCCTTGAATAGGGGATCACCTTCGTTCTTGTCGTCTTTGTCCTTGTCCTTGTCGTCTTTCGCAGACGGCGCGGGCGCGGCTTTTTGCGCGGCATCCAACTTGCGATTCCGCTCTTTTTGCTGGGAGAAAGTTAGTGTGGCTGAAAACAAGACGAACAACGCAAGCACTGCAAAGCGCACATGCACTTTTTGGATCATGAACTGGATCATGAATTCAATGGCCCCGGAAGAGGAATTTAGTTTCACTAAATGGTAATGCCAGAAGTGCGAAACGTACAAACGGACGGGAGGCATTTAATCATTTGCCCCCTGACGTACCCGCTTAGTCAACATACCGAAGAACGAAACGTTACTTGATTTCTGCTTTCCCCGCCTAGAATGTTTCAAACATTTCTCATTTTTTTGTTTGAAACAGAACGCGATCAAGATGCAACGACAGTTTACATCCAACGACGTGATCGCCCTGACTGGAATCAGCGCCCGTCAACTGCAATGGTGGGATGAGCGGGGCATCGTGGCGCCTGGCCGCCAGGGCCACCGCCGCATCTATAACTGGGACGAACTCATCACCGTGGCAGTCATCTGCCAGCTTCGCCGGCAGGGTTTCTCCCTCCAGCGCATGCGCAAGGTGATTGGTTTCCTGCAACAGGAATTTGGCACCAGTCTTGCCGCTACGGTCGGCGCATCCGCGGAGTATCACCTTCTGACCGATGGCACGCATTTGTATTTGCGCACCTCGGCGCGACAGGTTGTGGATCTGCTAAAGAACGCGCGACAGCCAATGTTCGATATATGCCTGAGCGATGAAGTCCGCCGGGTTCGAGCGGAGATTCAGTCGCGCAAGAAGGCTGCGGTTTCGGAACGGGGCGGGCCTTTACGCCGGCGCCGAAGAGCGTAACCCAGTGGGCGTAACTCAGTGGGCGTAAGACGAACGTAAACGGAAGGCGGGGGAGGCATGATGATCGGTGAATTGAGCATTATCAACGAGTGGATTCCCGAGCAGATGGAACCCGGCACCGTGTTCGTGCTGGAGAATGCGGGGGAAGTGGGCGAGAGAGAGGATCCCTATTGGGCAGTGCTCTCCTGCCCTTCATGCGGCACGCTGGGCTTGATTACCCGCAAGCAGATGGGCGGAATTCTGCCGACAATCTGCGGCTCCGCGCAATGCTCGGCGCAGTTTTTTATTAAGGACGAAGAGATCACGCCGCGGAAACCGTTTTAGTCGTAGAGACGCGGCTTGCTGGGCCTCGGATCGACGACATGTCGACCGTCCAGCCCCTAAAGGGGCATCTGATTCCCGAAGAATTTTTGGCATCGCTGAAGCGATGCCCTGATACGAACCCCGAGTTTTTTCCCAGCTATTGGATCGGGCCTTCCAGAGAACTTGCGTCAATCAGAAGCTTCCCGCAGACCGGGAACCCAGCAAGCCGCAGACAGCTGCCGAGCTGCGCTCGGCTGGACGGGCGAGGGCGCCCGTCCCCACATAAGCATCTTCCCCGCAAGCATCTTTCCCACGAGTATCTACGGATGCGTTTTGGGGAGCGAAAACTTCACTGGGATTTGCTCGACAATCTCGATATCAAATCCTTCCAGCGCGGCCACCCTTCGGGGGTGATTGGTCAGGAGTCGGATGCGCTTCAAATTCAGATCGAAAAGGATCTGGGCTCCGAGTCCGATCTCGCGATGAATCTTGCGCTCGCTTTCGGGAAGCGACGGCAAACGGCGTTCCCGATGAAATGTTAGGAACGACTGGTCGCCGATTTTTTCTGCCGAGAAACCCTTGGACGTCTGGTGCAGGTAAATCAATGCGCCCCGATCTTCTTCGGCGATGATCTTCAGCGAAGCCTCCAGCGTCTGATGGCAGTCGCACCCGGTGGCGCCGAACACGTCGCCCAGCAGGCAGTGCGCGTGCATGCGGACCAGCACCGGGGACGACGAATCGCTGATGTCTCCGCGAATCAGGGCCATATGGGATCCGCCACCGTCCACTTCGCTCTCGTAAGCGATCAGGCGGAATTCTCCGTGCTTGGTCTCGACCATGGCCTCGCCCACGCGATGCACGTAGCGCTCATGCTGCATGCGGTAGCGGATCAACTCCGCCACTGTCAGCATTTTCATTTCATGGGTGCGGCAGAACTCGATCAGGTCGGGCACGCGCGCCATGGTGCCGTCGTCCTTCATGATTTCGCAGATGATCCCCGCTGGGACGAGGCCGGCAAGCCGAGCCAGATCCACGGAAGCTTCGGTCTGGCCGGCGCGCACCAGGACTCCGCCCTTGCGGGCTCGCAGCGGGAAAACGTGCCCCGGGCGCGCCAGATCCGATGGCCGCGTCGCCGGATCGATTGCCGTCTTGATGGTGCGCGAGCGATCGTAGGCCGAAATTCCCGTGGTCACGCCGTCGCGAGCGTCGATCGCTTCGCAAAAAGCCGTTCCGTATTGCGATGTGTTCTCGCTGGTCATGGGACCGATGCGCAGATGTTCGAGCCGTTCTTCGGTCATGGCCAGGCAGACCAGGCCGCGTCCGTGCTTGGCCATGAAGTTGATCGCTTCGGGAGTGACTTTTTCCGCGGCGAGGGTGAGATCGCCTTCATTCTCGCGATCCTCGTCGTCAACCACGACGATCATTCGCCCGGCGCGGATTTCTTCGATCGCAGTGGCGACATCGGTAAAAGGTGAATTAGGAGTCATAGGCATTACGCAGCGTTTAAATCGCGCCGCTTCGACGACGACAGTTCGCTCCCCGCACCGTTTCCCGCACTGTTTCCCGCACTGTTTTCCGCGCTGGGAAACAGGTTCTTCATGGCCCGCGTCATAGCCCGAACTATCCATCGCATCGCGACTACGATCACGGCCAAAAGGGCGGTGACGATCAGTCCAGCCGCAATCGGGTGTTGGGTAGCAAGCCAGGTCAGAAACACAGCGAGCGTGTCTTCTCCCGCGCTGAGCGCGAAGTTCGAAACCGGCTCTGGAGACGGGGTCACGGCCACGCGCGCCGCCGTCTTGCCTCCGTGGGCTGCCAGGGCGATCGCCCCGCCCGCCAAAGCGGCCAGCAACTGCTTTTCCGGCGAAAGCTGGGACGTCGCGCCGTAGGCGATCAAGGCCGCCACCGGGACTCGAACAAAGGTGTGAAGGGCATTCCAGAACAAATCGAACGCCGGGATCTTGTCAGCGAAAAACTCAATGGCGAAAAGCACGCCGGAGGCGGCAATTACCCACCAACTGGAAAGCAAGTGCAGCCCGGAAGGCAGATCGAGCAAGCCGGCATGGGTCAGCAGTCCGAGTGTGGCCACCGTGGCATAGACGTTGAGCCCGGCCGCGAAGCTTACGGCGACGATCAGACCTACGAGTTCGGAGCCAGCGAGTCCGGAACCCCCAGACTTCATGCTTGCCAGTATATCCGCATTCGGCCTCCTCGCCGACGCAGCATAAAACAGGAAAGGGTCGCTTGCGGCGACCCTCCCAGGTAAACGTGGTTCAGTAAATCCAGTTTCCTGCGATTACAGGGTGGATTCGATTTCAAAACCCCAAGCTTCCAGCAAGGGCTCGGGGATGTACTTGGAATTCTTGTTCCTGCGCGCCCATTCCCGCAGCCGTGTAGACCTCAAATACTGGTCGGGGGAGAGCTTATATTCGTGCACAACCTGCTCGAATTCCGTAACTGTGGGTATAACCGGCCCGATAGGCTCGGGCTTACCCCAGTTGGGGTTTCCGCGTCGCTTAGCCATGAAAAATATACCTTCTCGTGAACGGGATAACGACTTTTTCTTTATTAAGTCTCTATCTTCTTTGATTCCAAGAACTGCCCAGGGGATTCACCTGCGAAAGGGGATCCAGAACCACAGTTTCAAGCCCCTCGGCCTCTATGGAAGCTATTGATAATAATAGATTTTTCTCCGTTAAGTCAATAGAAAAGTTACTTCCGCTACGGCCTATTGCGTATCCTCTTTGTGCACAGCTACTTGCAGCTTGTCTCCGGAAGCACGTCCTGAGCTGGGTTAGGCTATGGATAAACGGATGAAGCCTCTAATGAACTTCCATCTTCCGGCCGATAAGATTAGCAGGGGCTTCATAGAGGAGTGCCCGGGAGCAAGAAGTGACCAGAGTAACCAGAAGGCCGGGCCATGGCGTTGACCACAGAATCTCATACACTTAGAGTGCGAACGGGGGTATTCCGATCCCCCAATTAGGGACTGGGGATCTCCCGCGATCAAGCGCGCGAAGGCGGTTCGCAAAAACATTCACCACCTCGGCCTCGGCAAATCCGGGGATGGCAAACAAAGATCGATTTGAATCGTGATCGAAGCATGAACTTGAAGGCTCTATTACTGAGTTCGGACGAAAAGACGGTGCGCGTCCTGCGCCGGGTCCTCAACGGCCTGGATATTGACGTTAAACATTGCTCCTGCGCGGACGATGCCATCCGCCAGATTACCCGTCAGCGTTTCGAGGCCCTCATCGTAGATGGGACGAATGCGGAGGAAACAAGAAGCGTGTTCCAGGGAGCCAAAGCCTCTCCCGTCAACAAGCGGGCCCTCGGGATCGTGCTGGTGGAATCTCCCGTCGGACTCAAGGGCGGGTTCGAAATGGGGGCCCATTTCGTCCTCCACAAACCGCTTGCGGTCGAGCGCGCCAAAGCCAGCTTTCGGGCGGTTCGGGCCCTGATGAAGCGTGAACGGCGGCTGCAGATGCGGGTCGCTGTGCAGATTCCGGTCGAGTGTTACGGCTCGGGCCGTTACCAAGCCACCACCCTCGACCTCTGCGAAGGCGGCATGGCAATCCAGTTTTCCGGCCGCGTCGCGAAAGAAAACTCGCTCCTCTTCTTGCTCGATTTGCCGGGCATGGACAAGAAGCTCGAACTCCATGGAGAGCTGGCATGGGAAGGCAAGGGCGATCAAGCCGGTGTCCGCTTCAAGGACGCCACCGACGAGCAACGCAACACTCTTCGCCAGTGGCTAAACAGCCAGCTCCCTGAGCCCGAGCCGGACGACCCACCCGTGAACTGCCGCCTCACCGACCTCAGCCTCGGCGGCGGCTATCTCACGACAAACTCACCGTTCCCGAGGGGCACGCGTGTCATCCTTAAGATCCAGACCGGGGACCTCGAAATCCGCGCCGGAGGCGTCGTGCTGGTCGCGCATCCGGAATTTGGGATGGGAGTGGAGTTTCTCCAGACCACGACCGAGCAACGGGATCAGGTTCTCCGCATGATCACGACTCTGCGCGCCAACGGAGATAAATCTCCCGAGCTTCATGTTGAACCCGACGGGTTGGAAACGCCATCATCTGACGATAGCGTGTCTATGTTCCAGTCTTCCGAAACCGAATTCTCCGGAACCGAAGACCCACTCATCGATCTGTTCCGGCACAAGTTTCAGGTGCCGGTCGAAAGCTTCCTGGAGCAGATGCGCGAACAGCGCCAGTCCATCGAGTCGCAGTCAAGCAGCTGAGCCGCGACCGAATCAGCTTTTACGCTCATAGCTCTTAGCAGTTTGCCAAGTCCCTTGGGGTTAAGCTAAAGGCTAAGTGCTAATGGCTAACGGCTGATCCTCTTTTACACTTCGGGAATAAACTCGCTCACCGTCCCACGCTGCAGCAAATACGCTCCCGGTCCCTGCTGTCCGCGAATCGAACGGCAGAACTCGGCTACAAAGAATCCGGCTTTCACGGCCTCGCGGAACGCCCAGCGCGTCGCATCGCGCCACTCTCGCGCCAGTCCCATGTCCGTGCGCTCGACCTCCAGAATGTCGCCCGGGATTTCAATGCTAACGCGCTGCCGGGCGAGTGACTCCGCCAGATCGGCACGTCCCGGTTTTCCGCTGGGATCGAAGCGCACCAGCGGAGCCAGCAGCCGCACGGCATCGAGCGTTTCCGCGGGCGCATTCGTACTCTTGCGCGCCAGCCGGTCCCGCACCCGCCGCGAATTCAGTATCCACCGCACCCACAGCCGGTCGGTTCCGTTCCGATGCAACATGCTGGAGGTTTCGGGCCCGTAGAAATCCACCTTATAAGTATCGGAAACCACGCCCAGCTTGGAAAAGTTGAAGTGGGCGTTTCGACTTTGCAGCGGATCATAGGTCCACGTCATCTCATGAACGCCCAGGGCCATGGCTCGCTCACGCTGCGCCTGCTTCAGGCGCGAGCCCAGATCCAGATGCCGATAGGCATCGAGCACCGCCAGCATGTGCGAGTGAATCGTCGTCTGCCCGTGCTCGCGGCCGAAAAATCCAAAGGCAAACCCGACTAGCTTTTCCTTGTCGTTATCCTTATCGAAGGCCCCGACGAAAATATTGCCCGCAGCCCTCAAGGCAATGGCCACCGTAAGGGGCAAGGCGTCCTCGTCCGCCATCCCCCAGACTTCTTTCTCCACTGCTTTCAACTGGCTGAGGTCGTCGATGCTCTTGAGGTCGCGAATCCCAATCTTTTGCGCGTCACCGCGGGACATCATGGGCGGGCCTTCTGGCGCTTCGAGTTCTGGGCGTTGGGCATGGCGATGGGCATGGGGACCTCCGCTCGGACGTCCGGCGCATAAGAAATACAACGATGTACAGCAGCGGTTGCTTCCTTGTCAACATCAATCAGACGGGATTATATACAGCGCATTCTGCTGCCCTCGCCGCCCCTGCCATCTCAGCCCGTATCAACCCATTCCACGCATCTAAATCTACGTGCTACCCTCGAACTCGGAGAGAATATTGCCGTGAAACCGATTACCAAGCTTCTGTTCTTGACCGCCCTGATTGTGCTGGGAAACTCCCTGCTGCGGGCCGCCGATCGCGGCACGCTCGTCCGCGACGCCGTCATCTACCTGTCTCCCGACACAACTTCCAGCAAGCTCGCCCAGGTCGAACGCGGACGGGAACTGATTCTCCTCGATAAGAGCCACGACTGGCTGCACGTCGAAGCTCTGCTTGGTTCCGCGCACGCTCCCGACCCAGCCTTCGTTCTGGAGGAGGAGGACGAGGGCAAGACCATTAGTGGCTGGGTGCTCGATACCGGAATCGTCTGGGCGTCAACTGCCAATGGCGACCGCATTCTGTTCGGCGCCGCCGTCGATTCCGAAGAGGAGGCCAGCCGCCGCCACGGACGCCGCGGCGCCGCTCAGGATGCCCTGCGTCTCTATCACCGCGTCTACGATATCTTCCCGACCTCTCCCCTGGCTGGCGAAGCCCTCTACCGTGCCGCCGATATTAAATGGCAGATCGACAAATCCGACATGCAGTCCCGGCCCTCGGCGCGCGAGAAGGAATCCTACCTTCGCGCAGGCATCGACGAGCAATCCATGAAACAGGTGATGAAAAAGTTTCCGGACACAAAGTGGGCCCAGCTCGCGGCCTTCCACCTGCTCGACAACAAACTCTGCGGAGACTGGCAGGGATCCTCCAAGTGCCCCGACAAGGAAGCCGATCTCTACGAAAAATACGTAAAGGAACATCCGCAATCTCCCGCCGCTCCCGAGGCACTGTACAACGCCGCTTCCCGCCGCGCCGCGCTGATCGAGATTTATAAGACGGAAGAACAACCGAAGAAGTCCGACCAATCGAAGAACCTGGCCATCTCGCTCGCCCAGCAGCTCATCTCCCAGTATCCGCAAAGCGACTGGTCGTCGCGCGGACAAACACTGCTGTTCCTCGTGCAGCAAGGGGTACCGACGTATGGGAACGCGATGCAGTAGAGCATCGGCATGGTCACTTTAGACGTCTCTGTTGGCTCTGGGCCGTGCCCTTCCCAAAAAAGATTTATGAGATAGCTTCTCGTGATTACTCTTCAGCTCTCTTCATGAGGACGCATGTTTCCGGTTCGCAGATAGCGGTTGTGCCAGCCCAGCGATTCGGTTAGCAGGTGTGGCGTATGTTTGCCGTACGACAGGCGCTCGGACCGGCTGAGATAGTCGAGGAGCAAAGGTTTGTAGCCCGGACTGGAGCACTTCTCGATGATGAGGTGCGCACGCTGACGCGGCGAGAGTCCGCGTAAATCGGCCAGTCCGTGCTCGGTGACAATGACCTGCACGTCATGTTCGGTGTGGTCAACGTGCGACACCATGGGAACGACGGTCGAGATGGTCCCGTGCTGCGCGGTCGACGGGGCCATGAAGATCGAGAGATATCCATTGCGGGCGAAGTCGCCGGAGCCACCAATGCCGTTCTGGATGCGCGATCCCATGACATGGGTCGAGTTGACGTTGCCGTAAATGTCGGCTTCGATCATAGCGTTCATGGCGATGACGCCGAGGCGGCGAATGAGCTCGGGATGATTGGAGATTTCCTGCGAGCGCAGAACGATGCGGTCGCGGTAGTTGGGCATCTCGGCATTCACTTCGGTCATTACCTCGGGGCTGAGCGAGAATGCCGTGGCCGAGGCGACCGTTAACTTACCTGACTTCAGCAGACGAATCATGCCGTCCTGAATGACTTCCGTGTAGGAAGTCAATCCTTCAAATGGGCCTTCCTCAAGTCCGAACAGAACCGCGTTGGCAATGTTGCCGACGCCGGATTGCAGCGGGAGCAGATTCGCAGGCATACGGCCTTTCTGCACTTCCCAACTGAGGAATTCGAGGATGTGGCCGGCGATGCGCCGGGAAGCTTCATCGGGCGCTTTGAAGGCGCTATTGCGGTCGGGAGAATCCGTGAGCACGATGGCGACGACCTTCTCCGCGGGGCATTCGAGGTAGGGCGTGCCGATGCGCTGGCCGGGACGCACGAGTGGAATCGGTCCGCGATTCGGTGGCGGCCGCAGACCGTAGTAGATGTCGTGCATGCCCTCCAACGCCATCGGCTGCCACGAGTTGACCTCGAGGATCACGCGCTCCGCTTGATCGATCCAGGTCTTGTTGTTGCCGACCGATGAACTCGGCACCAGCCGTCCGTCCTCCAGTACAGCGGTGACTTCGATGAGCGCGACATCGAGCTTGCCCAAGAATCCATATTCAACGAACTGCGCGACATGGCTGAGGTGAATGTCCATGTAGTCCATTTCGCCGGCGTTGATTCGCTTGCGGGTTTCCGGATCGGACTGATAGGGAAGGCGCAGATGGATGCCTCCCGCCATGGCGAGCGCTCCATCCAGCTCCGGGCCGGTGGACGCCCCGGTAAAGACACTGACCTGAAACTTCTGCCCGCGGAAGTTCGCGTCGGCAATGCGGCGTGCCAGCTCAATCGGAACTGCCTTGGGATAACCAGACCCGGTGAAGCCACTCATGCCGATCTGGTCGCCGGACTTAATAAGAGCCGCAGCTTCGTCGGCGCTCATGATCCTCTGCGCCAGACTGGGATTCAAAACGCGCGTAGTGGTTGGGGAAACGATAGTAGCCATGCCCGAAGCCCTTCCATAGAGAATAAATGATCCGTCTAACTGTACCGGCGCCACTTTTGCCCGTCTGTGAGCCAGGTCACGGTGGGAGGAATATGTTTAAACGGTGGGCGCAGTGCGGTATGACGTTTTACGCGCACCCTGCGAAAACCTGGTCATGATCGCTTTCGCCGTCGCCGCCATCCCATCGTTAATTCTGATTTTGCAATAGAATTCACGAATGTCGCTCTTGCATGTCATCATCCTTGCCATCGTGCAAGGTTTCACGGAACTGTTACCCGTATCGAGTTCAGCCCATGTGATCGTGGCTGAGAAGCTGATGGGCCTTGACCCATCGTCGCCGCCCATGACGCTGCTTCTGGTCATGCTGCACACCGGCACGATGTTTGCCGTGATCGTGTACTTCTGGCGGCAGTGGCGAAACACATACTTCCAAAGCTCGGCCGCTTTCAAAGAGTCTGCCGGCCTGGTCATCCTGGCGACTGTGCTCACAGGAATCGTCGGCGAAGGCTGCATCAAGGTCATCGAGAAGACTCTTTTCCGAAACGTACCGCATGCTCAGATTGAGGATCTGTTCGGCCGTCTCGAACTTATTGCCCCCGCCTTGGCCGCCGCTGGAGTCCTGATCTTGATCGCCGGAATCATCGAGAAGCGGAGGCCGACAGGAAGTCTCGCCGAATCGAACGAGTTGAACGCGCGGCAGGCTAGTCTCATCGGCGCCGTACAGGGACTGTGCCTGCCATTCCGCGGGTTTTCGCGCTCAGGCGCAACGATTTCCACTGGAATGCTGGCCGGAGTGGCCAAATCCCGGGCGGAGAGTTTCAGCTTTGCATTGGCGGTGGTTCTCACTCCTGCCGTCGTCGCCCGTGAAACATTACGGCTCATCCAGGCAGAGCGCATCAGCAATGCACCGCACCTCGCAGCGGCTATGCTCCCGAGCCTGCTTGGCGCGGTCTTCGCCTTCGTTGCCGGACTGCTTGCTTTGAAATGGCTTACCCGATGGCTTGAAGGCGGACGCTGGTATCTCTTCGGCATATATTGCCTCTTTGCCGCAGCGGTGGTGGCCGGGTTGCACCGGGTAGGATATTGACCTGCGGCGCGAGGTGAGATGTATTTTCCCCTCTCCGCTGATCAAAGTGATCGGCCAAAACCTCGAGAGTCTGCACGTGATGAGCGCTGCCCTGCTGATCGTCGCCTATGGAGCCGTCGCCTGGTTCCTGGGTTTATGGCTGCAGGTAATTGATCCAGTGCAACTTCGCCGGTCACTTGCAGATCAGTCACACTTCCTTTGACGGCACGTAGTCTTTGTGCTATTTTATGCGACACCTTTTCGGGGTTGGAACGAATTCTGATCAAAACCTTCAAGGAGGATGAGATGAAAAAGGCAATCCTAGCGGCGGTGGTTTGTTTGGCGGCCTCTCTAGCTTATACGGCCCCGGGAAACGTGCAGCCCCTGAACGTGAAGACGGGCCTTTGGCAAATGACCGAGACCATGACATGGACCGGGCTTCCACCGCAAATGGCGTCCGTGATGAAGAATGGGATGACCATAAAGTACAAATCGTGTGTGAAGAGCAAGGACTTGATTACCAATCCGTGGGTAAACCAATCTGGAGAAAAGTGTGTTTGGACCGTTCTGAACTCTAACGGCACCGATATGGAGGTGCGGGGAACGGTGTGCGATCTGGGCAAGAATTATGGCATGACGTCCGAGGGTCACGGAAAAATCCACGTCCTGGATCCGGAAAACGGCACAGGATCGCTCGAAGTTACTTTGACCGGCAACGGCCAAACCATGCACGGCCATGCGTCATACACGGGCAAGTGGATCGGCGCAAGCTGCCCCGCCAACCTGGATTAAGAACGCACGCAGGCGAAATGATGGCGGATTTCGCTGTGCTTTAGCAGTGTGTCCGAGTCTGCGGCATCGTCGAGGCTCGGTTTTTTGAAGGTGAGATGAGCGGAATTTTGGCTTGTTGTTTTTGCTTGCTCCTATCGGCATGATTCTCGGCATTGTCGCGGGCGCGGTTGTGAGCGCTATCGCTGTTTTCGCCAGTTAAGCATGTTCAGAATTCAACGTCCACAGTCGCTCCTACTCGACACTCGCCACAGCCTGAGAGTGGCATGCTAGACATCTCCGCGCGGCCCGCAATGGTGCGGACGTATTGCCCTGCCTGTGTCCTTGACCGCAAAGTTACGGTGACGCAGGCCGGCAGCAGCGGTTACCTAAGTCATGCAAACACACCAATCTTTATTGAGCAAAGCAACCGCAGTCACCCATAATGGTTCCGGGTCCCTAAACGGGACTAACTATGCAAGCCTGGATCCCGATCGAAGCTCTTTGGTGGTTGGGGTTGTATGCAGCCATCGGCGTACTCGCGCCCTGGTTGCTTCGATGGACACCAAAGGGCCGGAGTGGGCTGGATACCAGCCCTCGCAAGCTGTTCCAGCGAGGGGAACTCGGACTGTTCGGACTTTTGCTGGCCATCTCGGCGGTGCTCGATCTGCGCCGATCCGGATTGCCGACGCAACTCATCCTGGCTAACGCGGTGATCCTCGGTCTCAGCGGCCTGATGGCAGCCTCAGCGTGGTTGGAGGACTATTCCAGGGTTTCGCAGGGACTGGCCAACCCAGACCAGCGGACCTGGGTGGACTCGCGCAAGCTCCTGTTCCTCGTCGTCAGCATCGCCTTCACGACCGAAGTTCTCCTGGAGCATTCCGTGGAGGTGTGGCAGCGATGAATCGCATGATGAGCTTATACCCCTTGAACGCCGTAAAGGTCAGATTGAGCGATTCCGCGGTGCTAGCCGGAGCAGTCTCACTGCTTTACGCGCTCGCCCTCATTGTTTGTCCTCGCGCTTTCCCAGAGCTGTTGGAGCGTATTTTCAAGTGGGGGTATCTCTTTCCTGCGCTCGCGGTACTGCTGGTGGCCGCAAATGAAATTCTTTTTGTGCTTATCTCCAGGCGACGGGCTCAGAAACCGGACCTATTCACGTCCGGGGGCATCGCCCTTCTGACCATTGCGGTCGTATTCGTATTCGCGGGGCTCGTGTATGCTGCGTACGCGCAAGCGCAGCTGGCTCATCATCTCAGCTCTTTCCAAACCTTCAGCTGGGTTCGGGATGGAATCAGTTCCGAGGAATTGCTCGTCTACGCACACCTGGCTATGGTGTCCGGAATTTTTCTGCCTTATCTCGTGGTGCGGGGGACACAGAATTACGTGTTCGACGCGAACTCCGCAGACCATGATGCGAAAGTGCGGAACGCGGCTGCTGGACAGTAGATTTCCAGATTGATGCTGCGCGACGTAATCCCCTCCGATAATTGTCGTAATATCGCGGTTACACCAACAAACCGTGCGAGTGTTCCTCCCGTACCCAACTCGCCACCCCGCCCCGTTTCCCGGATTGTAGGAACCGGCGCTTCTTGTCATAATTATGAGGCTCTGGCCTTGTTACGGCGCTGTGGGGGAGCTTTTGCCCAGGCCGTCGCTGCCACAATGACATTTTTCTCGAAGATTTTTGCTCCAACCAGGAACCGGCGTCTGAATGAGCTCGCCGGATTAGTGTTGTGCGTCTCCGCACTCCTCCTTTTTCTCGCGCTGGCGTCCTATTCGCCGCTTGATCCCTCGCTGAACAGCGCCTCCATCCTCACCAGATCGCACGCCGCCCGCAACTGGATCGGCATCTTCGGAGCCTATCTTTCCGACCTCGTCCTGCAATTCTGGGGAGTCGGGTCGTTTCTGCTGCCCCTCTTCATGGTCATGCTAGGGGTGCGCTGGTTTCGCTCGCGAGCCGTGCAATCTCCGGTCGCGAAGACGCTCGGCGGGATCTGGCTGCTCATGTTCGTGCCCGCGCTGCTCGCCATTCTGCCCGGGCACATTCGCTGGATGGGTGCCATCCCGATCGAAGGCCTGGCCGGCCGGATCGTCGGCGATATCTTAATCCGTTACCTTAATGTTGCTGGCGCATACATTGTCTGCACGACGGTTCTGGCCGTCGCGCTCTACCTCACCACCGCCTTCTCGTTCGCGGCGATTGAACTCTGGGCGCCTACCCGCTTCGCCTTCGTCCTGGCGCTCAGAGATCGCTTTAGAGACTGGCAGGATGAGCGCGAGCGGGAGCGTCAACAAAAAGAACTCGAAAAGCGCCGCGCCGAAAAACCAACCGTCACGGCACAACTCGTGCCCGCGCGTCCCCCAGTACCGCGATCCGAGGCAGCGCGCCCCGATACCGTCCACTACGAGTCAGCCCCCGCCACAAGCATGGGCGTCGCCCGCACCGGCATCGAACGCATGGCCGAGGAAGTCGGCGACTCCGCCATCAATCCGCCGCCACAGGATTCGCACACCGCCTCCTCCGAAATCGAAATCGAAGTCACCGAGCGTGCCGACACCGAGCACCGGGCGAAAACGGTCCTCCCCAAAATCGCGGGCAGTTACAAGCTGCCGCCGTCGAGCCTGCTGCACCGTCCCGACGAGCAGCAATCCGTCCACGAAGACGAACTGAAAATCGTCTCCCAGGTTCTGACCGCCAAGTACGCGGAGTTTGAAGTCTTCGGCCAAGTCACCCAGATCAACCCCGGCCCGGTCGTCACCACCTTCGAATTCAAGCCCGAAGCCGGCATCAAGTACAGCCGCATTATCAGCCTCACCGACGATCTCTGCCTCGCGCTGCGCGCCGAAAGCATCCTCGTCGAACGCATGCCCGGCAAGAGCACGGTCGGCGTCCAGGTGCCGAACCGCGAGCGCGAAATCATCTGGCTGCGCGAGAACATCGAGTCGCAGGAATTCCTCGGGTCCAAATCCAAGCTTACGGTCGCCATGGGCAAGGACATCAACGGACGCATCGCCGCCGCCGATCTGTCCGGCATGCCCCACCTGCTGATCGCCGGTTCTACGGGCACGGGCAAGAGCGTGGCCATCAACGCCATGATCATGTCGATTCTCTACAAATCGACACCCGCAGAGGTGCGGCTCGTGCTGGTGGACCCGAAGCGGCTGGAACTGGGCGTTTACGAAGGCGTCCCGCACCTCTACACGCCCATCATCACTGAGCCAAAACTTGCCGCGAACGCGCTGCGCAATGCCGTCCGCGAAATGGAGCGCCGCCTCAAACTGCTCGCGGCCAAAGGCGTCCGCAAGATCGACAGCTACAACCGTCTGTTCGACGACACGCCCAGCCTGTTCAGTGAGCAATCCAGCTCCGATGATGGCCCCCTTCCCTACATCGTCATCATCATCGACGAGTTGGCTGACTTGATGATGCTCGACGGCCACAACGTGGAAGAATCCATCACCCGGCTGGCGCAGATGGCCCGCGCCGTTGGCATTCACCTCGTGCTCGCTACTCAACGGCCTTCGGTGGATGTCATCACCGGCCTCATCAAAGCAAACTTCCCCGCCCGCGTTTCGTTCCGCGTCGCAACCAAAGTCGACTCGCGCACGATTCTTGACGCCAACGGCGCTGAATCGCTCCTTGGACGCGGCGACATGCTCTACCTGCCTTCCGGCTCCGCGCGCGTTCACCGCCTCCATGCTCCGTACGTAACCGAAAAAGAAATTGCAGCCGTGGTGGAATTCTGGAAAGCCCAGGGCACAGCGCAATACCAGGAGAAATTCCTCGAAGCTCCCAAGGAAGATCGCGAGTTGCCAGAGAGTGCCGACGACGATTCCGGAGAAATTTCCGCGGACGACAACGATCCACTTTTCAACGATGCCGTACGCCTCGTGATCGAGTTCGGCAAAGCCTCCACTTCCCTGCTGCAGCGCCGCCTGCGCATCGGCTACGGCCGCGCCGCCCACCTCATCGACCTCATGGAACGCGATGGCATCGTCGGCGCCGCCGACGGACCTAAGCCTCGCGAAGTGCTCAAACGCCCTGACTGGATCTCGGAAATCGAAGAGTCGATGCGGTGAAGGTGCGACTTCCGACCGCGGAAAGCGGAGTCGAACGGTGTCGGCTGTTCGGCAGGCTACCCTCCGGCTATCATCAGGTCACGCTATGGCCGAGTCAGAATGCGCCGCCTACAAAGAGCTAAGAGATCGTGAGAACCGAGCTCACGCTGCGTGGACTTCTTTTCTGTACCGCAACGAGAATAAGCTGTCGGAGAGAGCAAACCGAAAGCAACAGAAAGAAAAAATGGAAGCTTATGAGCGGGCTCACAAAGCGCGCCTGTCTCACTCGAAGACATGTCCAACCTGTAAAGAGATCAGCGCCTAAAGGCGGTTTCATTCTAAGCGCTTGCGGCGTGGCGGAAGGCATGCCCTGATACGAATCGCCGTGCAACACGGAGTCGTGTAAAGCAAGGCCTCAGCGCACGACCAGCACTTCCCGGATGGCATCGCGCGCCAGGAAAAACTTGATCGAAGCGAAATCCCGGAAGAGGTTTTCAATATGCCGGTTGTTGAACACGCGCTGCAGGCGCGGGGATTGCTTATCGGAAGCGGGTCGGCCGGGCGGCGCGAACTTCACCTCTTGCATCTCCAGCATGTCAGTGCCGGTCACGTGATAGCGATAGCAGATCGAGTCCGGGCCCGCGTCGCGCGTGTGAAAGAACGTCAGCAGGTATCCGCCCGGCTTCATCACCGACCACAAACGGTCGATGGTCGGCTTCACCAGGCTCTCTTCCAGGTAATCCGGTAGATTCCAGCACAGCACCACGTCGAACTGAGCGTTCGCGTACACCAGGTTCTCATCCAGAAACTTCTTGCTGTCCACCACCGTGTTTCCCTTGCTGTCCTGAATGCGCAGCGCGGGGTCAAGTGACGACCGCAACAAATCTTCGCTGTAATTCTTGTGTCCCTTGCCGGTGAAAAAGCGGATGTTGTTGGCGGAGGTCGCGCCCATGTCGAGCACGCACAGCGCCTCCTGCGAATTCAGCAGGCGCGAAATTTCCCCGATGCCGCTCGACCGGCGGGTCAGCTTCTGCGGGATTGCTTTACCCACAGTCTGGTTCGAAGAGCTTCGAAAGAATTTCATTACGTTGTCAGAAACAGATGCCATGTCCAATGATCCGTGCACCCGGTCGCGCGATCCGCCCTCCATTGCTTACGAAGACGCGAGCCCCGCCGCTTTTCCGGCCTCTTTCTGAATATCCACCTTCCCTTTCAGGAACGCACCTTCTTCAATGGCGATGCGCTGCGTGGTGACGTCGCCGGTTACCACCGCCGATTTTCGCAACTCCACGCGATCAGAGGCGTTCACGGTCCCATCCAACTTACCTTGAACCACCACCGCCTTGGCGGTGACGTCGCCCTTGACGTTTCCGTTCGGCCCGACCGTAAGGCTGTGGTTGCGGAGCTCAATCTTGCCTTCGACGTTGCCATCCACGTACAAGTCTTCGGATCCCGAAAGCTCTCCCTTGATTACGACCGACTTGCCGATGTGGGCGAACTCTCCGGTCTGCGGAGCATCCATGCTTTGGCCTCCATCCTCGCGCTCTGTTCGCCGCGAATGAACCGATTGTAAATCATCCGCCCACTTGCGGCTCGTCTTGGTAAGCAGAAATCATTCTCCATCAGGAACTTACGGCAGCGGCTGGAAGCGCGGTTTCATCCCGATGCAACCTGCGGTTTGCTACCATGTCTAAACGGGCTCAACCTGCCCAGTTCAGTCATGGCGGTCGTCAACTCCATCTCGCGCAACTCCATCGCTCAGAGTATCGCCCACAGCATCGCCCGCACCTGCGCCTGGATTCTGCTGCTCACCGCGGCCAGTTTTGCCGCGCAGCAAGCGACAATTTCTTCGTATCACGATCCAGCAGAACTGGTGCGAAAAGCCGTGCAGAACGAAATCAAGGCGGCCAAAGACGACACCGCCCACTTCCTGTTTCGTGGCACCAAGACCACGCCTCAGGGATCCACCACCAGAGTCTATGTCGAAACCAATGAGGCTACTGCCGGCTTGGTGATCGCCTACAACGGCAAACCTCTGACTCCCGAACAACGTCAGCAGGAAGAGGCGCGCGTAGAGCGTTTCATCAACCATCCCGAAGAACTGCAGAGGAAGCGCGAACAGGAGCGCGCTAGCGCGGAGCGTACTATGCGCATCGTGCGCGCACTGCCCGATGCCTTCCTGTTTGAGTATGCAGGAGAAGAACCGGGCTCGGCAGGCATTGGCCGTGCCGGCGCCCCGCTGGTCAAATTGAATTTTCGTCCCAATCCCCTCTTCCAACCGCCGTCGCGCGTGGAGGAGGTCTTAACCGGCATGCAGGGCTACGTGCTGGTGGACGCTGTCCGATACCGCATTGCCAGCATTGATGGCACGCTCTTCAAAGCAGTCAGCTTCGGCTGGGGAATTCTCGGGCACCTCGATCGGGGCGGCCGCTTCATGGTTCAGCAGCAGGAGGTTGGCGACAATGTCTGGGAAATTTCAAGCATGACCTTGCGCTTCACCGGAAAGATCCTGCTGTTCAAGAATCTCTCCATCATCTCGACAGAGATTTTCGGCGGCTTCAAGCAGGTTCCCTCGGACCTGACGTTCGCCCAGGCTGTGGAACTGCTCAAGAAGGAAGAATCCACTATGACCGCAGAAGCCGCCGATAATTCTGCTGCCGGCAAACTCGCCCACAAGTGATGGACGAAGGACGCTAAACTTTCCCGGAACGAAACGTTTCTTCGCGCACGGTAAACTTCCGCACCAGCTCTTCGCGCACCTGATAGCCCGTTCCGGGCCCGTCACTGACCACGATCATTCCGTCGGCGCGCACTTCCACTTCGGGTTCGATGATGTCTTCTTTCCAATAACGCTTCGAGGCCGACACATCTCCGGGCAAGCGGAAATTTTCGAGCGTCGACAAAGCGATGTTGTGCCCGCGTCCCACTCCCGATTCCAGCATCCCGCCGCACCACACCGGAAGGTTGTGCCGCACGGCGACATCGTGTATTTTCATCGCCTCGCCGAAGCCACCCACGCGGCCCACCTTGACATTGATGATCCGGCAGGCACCGGTCTCGAGCGCAAAGTCGGCGTCCCGCGCATTAAGAATCGATTCGTCCAGGCAGATTGCCGTCCGGATGGATTTCTGCAGCCGCGCATGGAGATAGATTTCGTCGTTCCACAACGGCTGCTCGATCATGAGTAGGTTGAAGGCATCGAATTTGCGCAGGTGCTCAACCTCGTCAAGCGTGTAAGCCGAATTCGCATCCACGCTGAGAACAATATCCGCCCAGCGAGAGCGTATTTTCTCCAGCACATTCAGGTCCCATCCCGGCTTCACCTTGATCTTGATCCGCCGGTATCCCGCTGCCAGCTCAGTTTCGATCTTCTGCAAGAGTTGTTCCGGCGTGTCCTGAATGCCGATCGAAACGCCGCAGGCGATCTCGTGCCGCGTTCCTCCCAGCAACTTCCAGAGCGGCTGTTGTTTCTGCCGCGCCTCCGCATCCCACACCGCGTTTTCAAGCGCGGCTTTCGCCATGCGGTGGCCGCGGATTCTGGCAAAGCGCGCCGCGCAATCCCGGCCGGAAGATAACTCCCTCTGCAGCAGCAGGGGCGCCAGATAATGCTTGATCGTGGGCCACGCGGTTTCGGTCCATTCCGAGCTGTAATATGGATCTTCCCCAGCAACGCACTCGCCCCAGCCGCGCACTCCATCGGCCTCGACACTGACCAGCAGGATGTGGCGACTGGAAACGCGGCCAAAGCTCGTTTCAAAAAAATGCACGAGCGGCATGTGAATTTCACGCAGAGTTACGGATTCGATCTTCATGATTGGTCCTAATACCGCCAGCCCTCGTCCCACTCCCCCAGCAGAAACCGGCCATTTCCGCGTTCGTCGCGTTCATAGCCGAGTACACTCAGTCCTTCAGCAAACGTCCGGTTGAACCGCTCACGGTTGCTTCCCTGCACCGCAAGCGCCTGCTTACGCGTCGTCGAAGCGGCTTTCCATTCGTAGATCGCTGCCGGCACACCGATGCGCGCGCGGCATTCGAACTTCGCGCGCGGAGCATCCGCCAGCACCGCTTCGACTCGCTTTGACTTCATCCACCACTCCGCCACCAGCCGGTCGGTGGGCAAACCTCCCTGCAACGGCGACGATGTGATCCCATACTGATCCACGTTGTAGCGCCGCGCGATCGCGCCCAACTTTTCGATATTCAAATACGCGTTCTTGATCTCCAGCGGATCGAACGTCCACTCCATCAGCTCGAAACCCCGCGCCAGAGCATCTTCACGCTGATAGAGCTTCATCCGCCGGCCGAGGCCCCCATTGCGATATTGCTGGCGGACGGCCAGCATGTGCGAGTGCAGGTAGCAGTGCCCGTTCCGCGTTCCCGGAATCGCGAGCGCGAAGCCGACCAGTTCCCTTTCGTCGTCTCTTTCGTCAGCCCTTTGGACGAAGGCCCCAATCACCTGGCCGCCGATCTTCGACGCCACAACGAACATCCGCACCGGAACCAAGTCCGCATCCGAGAACTTCCACACTTCTTTCTGCAGCGCAAAGCAAGCCTGCATCTCCGTAAGCGCTTCACACTTGCGGATGGTCACTTCGCGGGTTGTCGCTCCGGTCACGCTGGTTTTTCCTGCTGCTTCGACTCTTGCCATAGTGCTTCCAATTCATCCATCGACGCCTGCTGGGGCGCTCGCCCGCTGGCGCGCAGGCGCTCCTCCATCCATTGAAACCGGCGCTTGAATTTGCGATTCGTCTTCCGCAACGCCGACTCCGGATCGAGCGACAGATAGCGCGCAATGTTCACCAAAACGAAAAACAGATCTCCAACTTCATCTTCCAGGCGCTCGCGCAGTCCGGGCGGAACCTGCGGCTTTCCCGACCCGGCAATTCCGGTCTTCGATGGCCCCTTGATAGGCGCGGCCTTCAGTTCCTCGCGCAACTCCGCGGTTTCTTCTGCGAGCTTTTCGAACAGACCTTCAATTTCCGGCCAGTCGAATCCGACATGCGCGGCGCGCGAGCTGAGTTTATGCGCTTCGAGAAGGGCGGGCATTTTCGAGGACACGCCCGCGAGCACCGAGTGCGCGTCATCAGCACGCTCTGCCTTTTTGTCTCCATCCGCCGCCCGACTCTTCTTTTTCTCCTCGGCCTTCAGCGCCTCCCAATTGCGCAGCACTTCGGCAGGAGTGTCCGCTTTCACTTCGCCAAACACGTGCGGATGCCGGTCGACTAGTTTGTTAGAAAGCCGGTCCAGCACATCGTCCACCGAGAAGTGGCCTTCCTCGCTTGCCATCTGCGAATAGAACAGCACCTGCAATAGCAGGTCTCCCAATTCGCCGGTCAGTTCCGGCCAATCGCGATTGTCGATGGCTTCCAGGACTTCGTAAGTTTCTTCCAGCGTGTAGGGCTTGATGGTGTCGAAGGTTTGTTCGCGATCCCACGGGCATCCACCCGGAGCCCGCAACCGCGCCATGATCTGAACCGCTCGCTCGAATCGTTCGCCTGTTGTGGACATCCTGTTCAATGTAAATGAGGCGAATTCCGCGAGCAATGGCTGCGGCACGTGGGGACGGGTGTCTCGCCCATCCAGGCCGAGCAACGCTCGTCAGCGCCAATTCGTCAGCGTCTCTCGCGCCTAGCGCAACGAGCGCACCAGCAATTCCGTTTCATCCGAGATGACTGCATCCACGCCCCATGCCGCGAACTCACGCATGCGATCGGCGCGATTCACCGTCCAGACCATGATTCTCTTCCCTGCCGCATGAACCAGTTCGACTAATTCCCGATCTGCCAGCTTGAACTGCGGGATCACCCACTCAGCGGGCATTTGGCGCCAACCTCGAAGCTGATCTTGCGTCTCGCAAAGAAATCCCAGCGGAATCGCCGGATCGAGATCATGGATTGCCGTGAGCACCTCGGGAAGAAACGACGAAACCACGTATCCCTTTTGTGGCGAATGCTTGCGCAACTCGGCGAGCGTCAACGCTTCCAGCCCCACAACCTTTAACTCGATATCAAGGAATGCCCGCCGCGCAAATTGCCGTAGAACATCTTCCAGTGTAGGCAGCAAGGTGAGGCTTTTCGACGCCGTGTTTTCAATCTTCATTCCGCCGATGCTCGCGTCGTGGCAGATAATAGCCTCGCCGTCGGCGGAACGGCGCACGTCGAATTCGAACCCGTCGCAACCTTGCTGCAAACAAAGCTCGAACGACGCCAAAGTATTTTCAGGAATGTGGCGGGAAGCCCGAGCCCCGCGATGTCCAAGAAGTAAAGGTTTAGTCATTCAAGGTTTGCAGTTCTCGGCGTCCTCAGCGTCTCGGCGGTGAGAAATCAGTCCAGATCGAAATCCCGGATCGGCTTTCCCGTGTCCGGCGTTTCTTTGGCCTTCTTCACCGCCTCCTGGAATTTTTTCTCCAGCAGCTCCGAGGCATGCTTTTGCGCTTCCATCGATTGGCGGAAGATCGAGTCGCGCCGGCTGTCCTGTTCTTTCATGGCGCGAGCCGCTTCTTCCATGTCGTTGAAGGTTTTCGGCTTGACCGGGGCAGTGTGCGCGATCACGCTGCGCGTCGCAGCATCGATTTTCATGACCGCGCCGCAGCAGGGGCACGTCACTTCAAAATTAGATTCCCGAAAATTCGACTCTCGTTTCACCACACGCGATCATACCGCAATCCGGGTCAGTGCGGCGGAAGGTGAATCGGCAGAATGTGGAACAGATACAGCATTTCCCAACCCAGCAGGACGATCGACACCAGCACAACCAGGATGGCCAGAATCTCACCAAAGTTCAGGCCGCTTTTTTCCTGCTCGAAACGGCGCGCCCCAAGGCTCAAAATATTCAGCGTGGCAAAGCCAAACACCAGCGCCCAGAGAATGTTGTAAATCTCATCGCGGGTCGATCGCAGAAGCAACATCGCGGGCAGAACCCCGACCGCCAGCGCGTGCAGCGCACGGCCAGAAAACTCTGCCCAGCCGTGGGCTTGCCCCATCGCACCCAATAACAATGCGCAACTCCGGGATGCAGCCGTGAAGGGCCGAGGCAGTCTCATACAGAAATTTGATAGTACCGTGTTTATCTTCACAAAAGCAGCCCGGCCACAAAAAGGGCACCTCACAGGTAACCACGGTTGATTTTCTCAGGGCTGTCGCAGAGGATAGTACGCGAGAAAGCACGCGATGATCGTCAACTTCGCCGAGCGGGCGCACAACCACAACTGGGAACTGGACCCGGTTACCAGGTCCCTACTCGATACGGATTTCTACAAACTGCTGATGCTCCAGTTCATCTGGAAGCATTACCCGAAAACCCAAGTGTCGTTCTCTCTTTTGAATCGCTCCACTTCCGTGCGCCTCGCAGACATGTTCCCGCGCGAGGAGCTCATCCACCAGATGGAGCACGCACGCCGCCTAAGGTTTCGAAGGTCGGAACTGGTCTGGCTCGCCGGCAACACTTTCTATGGTCGCCGCGGAATCTTCGAACCCGCCTTTCTGGAATGGCTGGAACGCGATTTCCAATTGTCGGACTATGAACTATCGGTCAAGGACGGACAGTTCGATCTCGTTTTCGACGGCCTTTGGACCGAGACAACGATGTGGGAACTCTATGCGCTTTCCATCCTCGACGAACTCAAGACCCGGGCCGGTTTGAAAAAACTGCGCGAGTTCGGCCTCGACATCCTGTATGCGCGGGCCAAAACGAAACTCTGGGGCAAGATCGAGCGGCTGCGCGGCGTCCCCGGTCTTGCCGTGGCCGACTTTGGAACCCGGCGCCGCCACAGCTTCCTCTGGCAGGAATACGTGGTCAACGCCATGGCAGCGAATCTCGGCAGCGCCTTTACTGGAACCTCGAATGCCTTCCTCGCTCATAAGCACGATCTTGAAGCCATCGGAACCAACGCGCATGAGATCCCCATGGTTATGGCTGCACTCGCGCCGGATGACGATGCTTTGAAGGCTTCTCAGTACCGCGTCCTCGAGTTGTGGCAGAGCACCTACGAAGGCGCTCTCCGCATCATGCTGCCGGATACTTTTGGAACCACGCAATTTCTCGACAATGCCCCTGACTGGACGGCCGATTGGACGGGCCAGCGCATCGACAGCAAAAACCCCTACGTCGCCGGCGACGAATATATCGAGTGGCTCAAGCGGCGCGGTCGGGACCCGCATAACAAGCTCATCATCGCGTCCGACGCACTTGATGTCGATGACATCCTCGGCCTGCACGCCTATTTCGGTGGAGCGCTCGCTAGCGGCGCCACGATCGGCACTGCGATCAACGACTTCCGCAGCGCCGCCGATTTCCTCGACCCGAAAAAGTGGACCCCTGGCCGCCGCGTTCGTTTCAGCGCAGGTTGGGGAACTCTGCTCACCAACGATTTCCGCGGCTGTGATCCCGCGGGCGGCAGCGACTTTGACCCGGTCAGCCTGATTTGTAAGGTGTCCACCGTCGAGGGCAGGCCTGCGGTTAAGCTTTCCGACAACTACGCCAAGGCGCTCGGCACGCCGTCGGAAATCGAGCGCTACCGGCGCATATTCGGTACCGCAGGAATGAGCAACATTCCCGTGATCACGTGAGGCCTCACGCCTTCTGCTCAAGCCGTGATTCGGGCATCACGGTTCGCATCAGGTGGCTGAATAACTCGATGCCAGCCCAGCCATCTTCATGATGACTTAAGAGGTTTTTCCTTACTGCGGCTTCTTCTCGTCCCCGTGATTCTCATAGACCGAGTACTGCTCGCCCGGACGCTTCAGCTTCACCGTAATCTCCATCTCCGCCTTGTTGATCTCGTAGTCTTCCCCAAAAGTCTGGAAATGCGGCGCCAGCACTTGCACCCGCAGCGGACCATATGGGATCGCGTCAACGTTCGTTCGCCCCTCTGCGTCCGTCTTCAGCTCCATCTCTCCCTGCGCCTGCTTTCCCTTGCGCTTCACGGGATGCAACACCACTTCAGCATTCCTCACCGGCTTACCATCGGAGTCACGCACCACCACAAACCGCAAGCGCGACGTCGGCCCTTTGTTGTCCTGAGCCCATGCCAACCCAGCCATGCCGACTGCAAGCGCGATCACCAACGCCATCACCATCAAAACATTTCTTTTCATATGCAATCTCACCCCAAGGGAAACTTCGGTTAAGACGGCTCGCCAATATCTTCCGCCTGTAGAGACGGGGCTTGCCGCGTCTCTACTGCGGCTTCTTGTCGTCAGCCTTCTTTGCGTCTCCCTGATTCCCATACCCCGAGTACTGTCCCGCTGGACGCTTCAGCTTCACCGTAATCTCCATCTCCGCCTTGTCGATCTGGTAGTCTTCCCCAAAAGTCTGGAACCCCGGCGCCAGCACCTGCACCCGCAGCGGACCATACGGAATCCCGTCAATGTTCGTTCGCCCATCCCCATCCGTCTTCAACTCCAACCCGCCGCGCGATTGCTTCCCCTTCCGACTCACCGGATGCAGTACCACTGCCGCATTCCTCACCGGCTTGCCGTTGTAGTCGCGCACCACCACAAATCGCAAATCCGACATCCCCTCATTATCCTGAGCCCCGGCCAACCCAATCATGCTAACCTCAAGCACGATCACCAGCGCACTCACGATCGAACAACGCTTCTTCATATCGTCCATTCTAAAGCCAAGAGGATGGCTCTGGCCCTGGCCTGGCCCGCCGTGCAGGAGTGCCCGCACCACACAAACTAATCGTAGTACTCCAGTCCCAAATGCGTAATCAACTCTTCGCCCTTCAGGTGCCGCAAAGTGTTCTTCAGCTTTATGAGCTGGATGAACAGATCGTGCTCCGGATACAGTCCCGGCGCCGTCATCGGCGACTTGAAATAGAAGCTCAGCCATTCCTGAATCCCGAGGCGGCGCAGCTCCGGAGTGCGCTGCGCCAGGTCGAGGAAGAGCACCAGGTCGAGCACGATCGGCGCCGCAAGAATCGAGTCGCGGCACAGGAAGTCCACCTTGATCTGCATCGGATAGCCGAGCCATCCGAAGATATCAATGTTGTCCCAACCCTCTTTGTTGTCGCCACGAGGCGGGTAATAGTTGATGCGCACTTTGTGGAAAATATTTCCGTAGAGCTCCGGATACAAAGCCGGCTGCAGAATGTGCTCCAGCGCTCCGAGCTTCGATTCTTCCTTGGTCTTGAACGACCCGGGATCGTCCAGCACTTCGCCATCACGGTTGCCGAGGATGTTGGTCGAATACCATCCGCTCAGCCCCAGCAGCCGCGCCTTGAAAGCTGGGGCCAGCACGGTCTTCAGCAAAGTCTGCCCAGTCTTGAAATCCTTGCCGCAGATGGGAACTTCGCGCTCCCGCGAGAGTTCGAACATCGCAGGTATGTCCACCGTCAGGTTCGGCGCGCCGTTGGCGAAGGGCACGCCCTCCATGAGCGACGCGTAGGCATAGACCATCGAGGGCGCGATATTTTCGTCGTTCTCTTTCATCCCTTTTTCGAGCGCCTTTACGCTCTGGTGAGCGGCGCTCTGCTCAATGAAGGTCTCGGTCGAAGCGCACCAGATGGTGATCAGGCGGCTGGCGCCGCTCGACTTCCTGAAGTCGCGGATATCTTGCCGTAGCTGCTCGGCCAGGTCCAGCTTGTTTTTTCCCTTCTTCACGTTCGGCCCGTCGATTTTCTTGACGTAGTTGTGATCAAACACCGCCTTCATCGGCTTGATGGCGCTGAGCCGCGCCTTCACTTTGTCGAGCAGGCCGCGCTCCAGCACACCAGCATTGCGGGCGGCCGCGTACATGTTGTCTTCGAAAATGTCCCAGCCCGTGAACACCAGATCATTGAGCCCGGCGAGAGGAACAAATTCCTTGATCTTCGGCGAGCGGCCATCGGTGCGCTTCCCCAGACGGATCGTTCCCATCTGTGTAAGCGAGCCGATGGGGTGCGCGATTCCCTTGCGTACCGCTTCCACGCCCGCAACAAAGGTCGTTGCGACTGCACCCATGCCCGGGATCATCACGCCCAGCTTGCCCTTGGCAGGCTCAATCGCGTGCTCGTGCCCGGCGCTGCTGCGTCCTTTCCTTGAGGGCCTAACCTCAACCGACTTCACCTCGACACTCGCCATCTTCTTCGCTGCCGTCTTCACTGCTGTCGTGGGGGACCTTTTCAGCTTCGCCATATTTTGGCCGCTTCCTTGTGGGAACTGTGGGATGTATGCAAACCAATTATGTTCTCGTATCGGATGAGCTTTTTGCAAATGCGCATGCCTGAATCCGCAGGAAAGGCACTTCAACGGCATTTACAACGCATTGGGTGGTGTCCGAGACGGGCGCCCGGTGAGTTTCAGAAAGAAATCTCGGCCGTCGATGTGACCTTGATGGAATGAATTCCCGCGGCAAAGCCGTCGAGGAGAAGGTTGTGGTGCGCAATGATCTGCGCGGCCGTCAGTACCGAAGAATCGGCTGTGAGCTGCGCGTCGGCTACGAGTGTCACATCGTAGCCAAGCGTGACCGCACGACGGCAAGTCGTATCAACACAGTATTCGGTCTGGGCACCCGCAATGATGAGATGCCCTATTTCGCGGGTCCGAAGTTCTTCTGCGAGTCTTGTCTCGAAGAAAGAGTCGGATGCCTTCTTTCTGACGACGGGCTCTCCACTCAGCGGAAGAATCGCAGGATGGATCGCCCACACCGCGGTCTCTGCTTCGAGGGGATGTCCCTTGGGACCGTCGTGCTGGATGAAGAAGACGGGTGTTCCAGAGGAGCGCGCCTTGCACAGCAGAACCGTGATATTCGACAAAACACGATCCTGCAGTTCGGGCGGCATAAGCCTCACCAGACCAATCTGAACATCGATGATCACCAGCGCGAATTTCAGTCAGCCCTCCCTACCTACAATAGCCAAAAGAAAACCAATTGTACTGCGGAGATCTTCTTGCAAACTGCCGGTCGGGTGACACCTATAAACATCGAGCTGGCCCCTTGCGCCGGAGTCACCGGGTTGGTCGAGAACTTACTTGCCGTCCAGATCCACGTTCTTGATCGGCAAGTCCCAATGCCCATCGAGGATTTCAAACCGCCGTTGTTCTTCCCTCGCATATGTGGCCTGGTCGGGCCACAGTTGCTTCTTCAGCGTGTCTTCGTCGAACGGCTCATTCGCGGCCGCCGAGTTCTTGAATACGATGGTCACGCGATAGTCCCAGCGCCCGTCTTCGGTGGTGTGGTAGCGCGGCTGATCCATCCAGACCTTGAGCAGGCGGCCCATCTCCACCTGCTTCTTGAGCAGCGGGTAGTGGTTCTTCTTGAACAGTCGCAGAAACTCGTCTGCATATCCCCACTTGGCCTTGTAATAGTATTCGACGACGAAAGGCTTACCCATTTCGGGTGCGGGTTGGGCAGGGAGAGACACTGGGAGCAGAGTTAAAAACAACAGAAGGAATCTCAATTTCATTGATGGTCTCCGTGGGGAATAATTGTCGCATATAGGCAAGAAGGAAAGTGGAGCGACGGGCGCCCTCGCCCGTCCCAGCAGCACGGCGGCCGGGCGAGGCGCCCGGCTCTCCACACACACCCCCGAATGCTAGAATTGTTTGTGCCCGCCGATTCCCTCCGCCTCATCGCCGTCGATATTGACGGCACCCTGCTCAACCCGGAATTTCATATTTCCGAAACCGATCTCGCAACGCTCAGACGCGTGCACGCCCAGGGCATCGAGATCATCCTGGTCACCGGACGCCGCCACACCTTTGCCCTGCCCATCGCGCAGCAACTGGGGTTCGATCTCTGGCTGATCAGTTCCAATGGCGCCATCACCCGCTCCCTTGGCGGAGAAACGTTCCACCGCGACCTGCTCCCCGAACCGACCTGCCGCGAACTCGTCGGCGTGATGCAAGAATTTCGCGGTCAGACGGTCCTGACTTTTGACAGTAATGATCTTCACGGCGATGCTGCGGGCACCATCGTCCTCGAGCGTCTGGACAAGCTCGAAGGCAGCATCCAGCGCTGGCTGGAGAAAAACATGCAGTACATCCAGTTCGTGGCGCCGATTGAGAAGGCGCTCACCACCGATCCCGTGCAGGCCATGTTCTGCGGCCCGGTTGCTGACATGCAGCGGGTATTGCAAGTCCTCGGAAGCTGCGGCCTGCCCATCACGGTTTTGCGCACCGAGTACCCGGGCCGCGATCTTTCGATTGTCGATGTGCTCAATGCCGGCTGTTCCAAGGGACACGCCCTCGAGCGCTGGGTCAAGTACCGGCGCCTTACCCGCGAACAGGTCATGGCCATTGGTGATAACTATAACGATATTGAAATGCTTGCATTCGCCGGCCACCCTTTTATCATGGGGAATGCGGCGAAAGACTTGCGTAGCCGCGGTTGGAAGGTTACCCGCTCGAACGCCGAAAGCGGCGTAGCCGCCGCCATCGAGCACATGCTCAATGGAACAGCACTCGAACCGGTAGTCGTTGACCAGAGTGGCGCACCGGCGACTGGCGAACCAGGGACCGGCGAACAAGCGATTGTCGGACCAACGATCGTCGGATCAACGATCGTGAGCAGCTTGTAATGATTCGAAGAAGATGATTCGAAAAAGACCATTAGCGGCCGAGGGTACTCGGAGGATCGCGGCGAAAGCTGCCGCGCTTTTCTGTGCCGTAGCCGTAACTTTACTCGCTCGCCCCGCAACTGCCGCCGAGTTGGCTCTCCTCCGCAACGGTTTCACGATCCGCCACGAGCATCGCCTGGTGATGGGAACCACCACCCGCCTCTTTTTCGCCGCCGACGATTCCAGCTTCACCGACGTGCCCAGCAGCGAGATCACCGGCTACGAAAAGGATCTATCGTTACCGTTGCCGGCGCCCGCGGATTCGCACGCCTCGACCACCTCCCCGACAGCGAAATCTGGGTCTGCGAAATTTGTTCCTGCGCCCGCTCTCGATCAGGTCGTGAACAGCGCCAGCGCCGCCTATCATCTCGATCCCGACCTCGTGAACAGCGTCATTCACGCCGAAAGCGGATTCAACTCGCGCGCCGTTTCCCCCAAAGGTGCGCGCGGATTGATGCAGTTGATGCCCGGCACCGCCAGCCAACTTGGCGTGAATGATGCCTTCGATCCCGAAGCCAATGTGGTGGGCGGAAGCCGCTATCTTCGCGAACTTCTCGAGCACTACAATTTCGATCTCGTCAAGGCGCTGGCCGCTTACAACGCGGGTCCCGAGCGTGTCGAGCAATATCAGGGAGTACCTCCATTTCGCGAAACCCGCACCTACGTGGCCCGCATCGTGCACGAATACAACACTAAGAAGATCGCCCAGGAAAAGGAAGCGAAGCAAAAACAGCTGTCCAGCAAAGCCACGAGCCACGCCCACCGCGCTCTGAAACCCGCAGCTGCCACCCTCGCCGCCGAGTCTCCGCGTTGATGGTTCCCGCGTTGACCCTGCCTTATTCCTCATTTACCTTCAAGTGGGGCCGCGCTCACGATAGGTGTGCCTCTTTGCGACTTCGCACCGCATGAACAACAAAAAATACGTAGCGTACGCGGTTGTCTTCGCCGTGCTGGCCGTGTTGGTCTACCTCCAGTTCCGCACCTGGCAGCACTTCGACTGGGCCCGGCTCTTTCAATTCGGACTGAATTGGCACCACATCCTCCATGGAGTGGCGTATATCTACCTCGCCTATTTCTTGCGGGCGGTTCGATGGAAAATCTTTCTTCGGCCGGTGCGTAAGGAAGCGTCCATCCTCGGACTAATCCCGCCTACCCTGATCGGATTCACCGCACTCGCTCTACTCGGTCGCGCCGGCGAACTGATTCGCCCATATCTGATCGCCCGCCGTCAGAACCTGCCTTTCGCCTCGCAAGTGGCAGTCTGGGCCGTCGAGCGAATTTTTGACATCGGCGGTTTCACGGTCTTGCTGGTGGCGGCCATTTTTCTGCCCTCAAAATTGCGCGCGTTCACGCTTGCAGCCCCGCCCGAAGTCAGGCACTGGATTCACCTCACAGGATATGCCCTGATCGCGCTCGTACTGGGCTTGCTTTCGGGAGCTGTGCTAGCCTCCTATCGCGGAAATCGAATTGCCCAGTGGGTCGAAGACCGTTTTTCCCATCTTGCCGAGAATCTGGGCCTTCGCATCGCTCAAAAAATTCGCGAGTTTACCGTCGGACTCAATACCATTCACGGCCCCGTCGCATTCCTCCAATTGTCCTCCGTGTCGGTGTTGATGTGGTGGGTTATCGCGCTCGCTTACAAAGAAGTGACGCATGCCTATGGCGCACCCATGGCGACCATGAGCGCCAGCAAGGTTCTCCTGCTTATGGGAGCCAGCATGGTCGGCTCCATGGTGCAGCTGCCGGGTGTGGGCGGCGGCTCCCAACTGGCGACCATCAGCGCGCTCGACCACGTCTTCAATATTGTCCCCAAGGAACTCGCCGTCAGTTGCGGCATCATGCTGTGGCTGGTGACGTTTGTCGCGGTCGTTCCCGTCGGATTGCTGCTCTCCCACCACGAACGCTTGTCGCTGCGCAAGCTTTCCGAAGAGACGCAGGCGGACGAAGTCGCGGCGGTTGAGGAAGCAACGTGAATCGCCGGTGTTGGGTCAGTTCCCGCGCCGCCAACGATACAGCCGGAGCCCTGGGAACTCATAGGTGCAACGGAAGTTCTTGCACCCCCTCTCCCTGCCGAAACACACGGCTCGGCTTCCAAAGGCCCGATACAATGCTCGAAATTGGCATCCTGACCAGATGAGGTAATTATGGAGACTTCTGCTCCGGCTCCGTCCGCATCAGACCGCTATTCCCAAGTCGCTAGCCCACTCCACACGATTTTGGTGCTCGCCGCATTGGGCGGTTGGACGTTCTGGCACAAGATTTCTGTAGATCAACTGAGCGCGGCGGCTAATCCGAACCGCGTGCGCTTCTATGCAGTCACCCTTCTCTTCGAATGGCTCCTGTTCGCTTTTGTATTAGCCGGTGTGCGGCGTAGTGGCGCGTCTGTCCTCCTCGTTCTCGGAGATCATTGGCATTCTGTCCGCCAGGTGCTGCGGGATATTGGAATTGCCGCTGGGTTCTGGATCGTTGCGTGGGTGCTCCTTTGGGTATTGGGCTGGCTCCTGCGCATCGCCGCGCTGGGTCGCAATATGCAGTTCATGCTCCCGCATGGGGGCGCCGAAATAACACTATGGATAGCGCTCTCGCTTACCGCCGGTATTTGCGAGGAGACGATCTTTCGAGGTTACCTACAGCGGCAGTTCATGGCCCTGACTAAGAGCGCTCCCGCCGGCATTCTCCTTTCTGCCGCCGCGTTCGGCGCGGCTCACGCGTACCAGGGCTTCCGGATGGTGATTCTGATCGGCCTGTACGGAGCAATGTTCGGGATTCTGGCCTATTGGCGCGGAAGCGTTCGCCCAGGAATGATCGCCCATGCGTGGCAGGATTCATTGAACGGAGTGCTCGCAGCCGTAATGAGGCATTAGAGTCTGCGCGGTGCCAGTGGCGCGCAGGCAGTTGGGCGAGGAATGTGTTCCGCCTTGTCGGCTTGGCGATTTCGTCTGGATCGAACTATTTTGGAAACTGACCCCTCCATCAAATGCCTCGGCCCTACCGTTTCTTCCCGCATCGCCTGCTACAATCGTGTTTATTCCCGGGTGCAGCCAAGCGCATGAAATGCCCCTTTTGCGGGTTTGAAAACGACAAAGTCGTGGATTCGCGCGAAAGCAAGGAAGCGGATTCCATCCGGCGCCGCCGCGAATGCCTAAAGTGCGAAAAGCGCTTCACCACCTACGAGCGCATCGACGAAATCCCTTACATGGTCGTGAAAAAAGACGGCCGCCGCGAGCGCTTTGACCGCCAGAAAGTGCTCAACGGGCTGATGCGCGCCTGCGAGAAGCGCCCGGTGCCGATCAGCAGGCTGGAGCAAATCGTCAATGAAGCCGAGACCTTCGTCATCGAGTCGGCCGAGCGCGAGCGCAAAACCAGCGAAATCGGCGAGCTCATCATGAACCGCCTGCGGTGAGGTTCGCCTCCGTCTATCTCGACTTCAAAGACGTCCAGGAATTCTTAACCGAACTGAAGGATCTGCTGAAAGCCAAAGATAAAGACGCGCCTGAGCCAAAAGGCAAGACCACATCGAGATGAAACTCAAATCGGGTGATCGGGTGATCAAGACCCAAGTTTCCAACGGGTTTTTGATGAACTGATAGCCCGATCATCCGATGACCCGATCTAAGTTTGATTATTTATGGTGCACAAAGTAACCCTCATCCCCGGCGACGGCATCGGCCCCGAAGTCATCCAGGCCACGGTTCGCATGGTCGAAGCCACCGGCGTCAAATTCGAATGGGAAAGCTTCGCGGCTGGCGCCGAAGCTTTTGAGAAGTACCACGAATACATTCCCAGGGAACTCAGCGAATCCATCGAGCGTACCCGGGTGGGCCTGAAAGGCCCTGTAACCACGCCCATCGGCGGCGGCTTCTCCAGCATCAACGTCGAACTGCGCAGGCGCTTCGAACTTTTCGCCAACTTTCGCCCTATCCGCAACCTCCCGCACATTCCCACCCGCTACCCGGGCGTCGACCTGATCGTTGTCCGCGAAAACACCGAAGGACTTTACTCCGGCATCGAACATGAAGTTGTCCCCGGAGTGGTCGAGAGCCTGAAGATCATCACCGAGAAGGCTTCCACCCGCATCTCGCGTTTCGCCTTCGAGTATGCCCGCAAAAACAAGCGCAAGAAAATTCATTCCATCCACAAAGCCAACATCATGAAGTTGTCCGATGGATTATTTCTGCGCTGCTCGCGCACCGTCGCGAAAGAGTATCCCGAGATTTTTTACGGCGAGCACATTGTCGACAATACCTGCATGCAACTGGTGATGAACCCCTACCAGTACGACATGCTCCTGCTGGAGAATCTCTACGGCGACATTATTTCCGATCTGTGCGCGGGACTGGTCGGCGGCCTCGGCCTGGTTCCCGGCGCGAATTTCGGCCACGAGTGCGCCATCTTTGAAGCCGTACATGGTTCCGCACCCGACATTGCCGGAAAAAATATCGCCAATCCCACGGCCGTGTTGCGATCGGCCCTGCTCATGCTGCGCCATCTCGGCGAGCACGACGCCGCTTGGAAGATCCGCAACGCCATCGACGAGGTCTACCGCGACCGCAGCAAACTTACCCGGGACGTGGGCGGCAACGCCGGCACCTCGGAATTCGCCGACGCGATTATCCAGGCGATGGAAACGCAGAGTGCCATCGCGGGGGATCTACAACCGCAGACGCCGGCGCAAAAGTAGAGACACGGCTCGCCGCGGTGGTAGACTATTGGGTTTCGGGAATCGCGCGGGCGCCGTTGCTCGCGCCGATTCACCGGGGGTTATCCTTGGGGACTGATCTGAAGAGCATCGAAATTCCGTACCATCGCGGACTGCACCGCTTCGCCCTCTTCACCGCCTGCGCCACCCTCGTCCTCATCGTCGCCGGAGCGCTAGTCACCAGCAATGACGCCGGCTTATCCGTCCCCGACTGGCCGACCACCTTCGGCTCCTTCTACAAAATGCCCTACATGGTTGGCGGCATTAAGTACGAACATGGCCATCGCATGGTGGCGGAATTCATAGGGCTGCTCACCATCATCCTGGCGGTCTGGACCTGGCGAGTCGAAAAGCGCCGCTGGTTGCGCCTTCTGGGCCTGGCAGCGCTCGCGACCGTGATCACCCAAGGCGTGCTCGGCGGATTGACTGTCTTGTTCTTTCTGCCCGCACCCATCTCCAGCGCGCACGCCGCCGTGGCCCAGACCTTTTTCTGCATCGCCGTCTCGATCGCCGTCTTCACCGGCCGCCGCTGGGTCGAAGAGCAACCGCGCACCGAACTCGACCAGCGCCGCCCCGCTCTTTTCACTCTGACCGTGCTCTCGATTTTTGTGCTCTATGTGCAACTGATCCTCGGCGCCATGTTCCGCCACCATGGCTTGAGCTGGTGGCCCCACGTCATTAACGCAGCCGTCGTGGCCATCGTCCTCTCCTGGACTGCGGTTCGCGCCATCTCCGTTTACCCGCAGGTGGACGCCGTCCGCCGTCCGGCAATCGCCATGCTCGGCCTGATGGTCGCGCAACTCTGCCTCGGCTTTCTCGCCTTCATCACCCGCGTCATGTGGGGAAGAGATGCCGCGCAGCCTGAACTGCCCATGGTGATCTCGACCGTAGTCCACGTCGCCGTCGGAGCCGTGCTTCTCGCCACGACCGTCGTTCTAGCTATCCAGGTCTGGCGCCATGTCCCCGTAGCTTTCGAAGAGCGCGTCCCCGGCCAGGATCAGAAGCCCGTCGCCGCATAATCGCGTAGGGACAGCCGCCCCCAGCTGTCCAGGCCGAGCGAAGCTCGGCAGGATTTGTATCGCGGCATGGCCTGAGCCGCTGAGCGCGTCTGCAGCGAGGCTTGCCGTTTCGTCCCCGGATGATAATCCCCCGTTCCCGTCGTAGAATAGGTTGTGACCTCGAACTCAACTGCCATCGACTTCGCTTCCCCCGCCCAGCCTGCCGAATCTGCCGGCCGGCCCATCATTACCGTTCGCGACCTCGTCCATCGCTACCAGGATCGCACCGCGCTCAACGGCGTTTCGTTCGACGTTCGCCCTGCCGAACTCTTCGGCCTCCTAGGACCGAACGGCAGCGGCAAGACCACTCTGTTCCGCATTCTTTCCACCCTCATGGTCCCGACTTCCGGCAGCGCCACCATCGCCGGCTTCGACGCCGTTCGCCAGCCCGGAGCCCTGCGCCGCCACATCGGCGTCGTCTTCCAGGCCCAGAGCGTTGACCCCAAGCTTACTGCCTACGAAAACCTCTGGCATCAGGGGCACCTCTACGGTCTGCGCGGCCCCGAACTCAAAGCCCGAATCACCGAGATGCTCACCCGCGTCGGATTGCTCGACCGCTCCGCCGATCGCGTGGAAACTTTTTCCGGAGGAATGCGGCGCCGCATCGAGCTAGCCAAAGGCCTGCTCCACCATCCCGAGGTTCTGCTTCTCGACGAGCCCACCACCGGCCTCGATCCCGGCGCCCGGCGCGACCTTTGGCAATATCTCCAGATCCTCCGCGATCAGGAGCGCGTCTCCGTCATCGTCACCACCCACCTGATGGAAGAAGCCGAACGCTGCGATCGCCTCGCCATCCTGAATGAAGGCAACCTGGTAGCGCTCGGCACGCCCGAGGCCCTAACCCGTGAGATCGGTGGCGACGTAATTCTGCTCGAAGCCCGCGACCCGCAGGCCCTGGCCGGAGGCATTCGCCACAAGTTTCAAGTCGATGCCACCGTCATGGACAACCAGGTCCGCCTGGAAATTGAAAATGGACACCGCTTCGTTCCCGACGTAGTCGAAGCTTTCCCCGGAGAGATCCAGTCGCTAAGCGTGAGCAAGCCGACTCTCGAAGACGTCTTCATCCATCGCACCGGCCACCGCTTCTGGAGCGAAGACACCGAACCAGCCCCACAAACCGGCAAGAAGAAAGCCAAGAAGAAACCCTCCCCGGAAAACTAGTGTGGGGACGGGCGTCCCGCCCGTCCAAGCCGAGCGCAGCTCGGCGCAGCTCCGGCGATGAGGCTTGAGGCCACCACGGATAAGGCGCCTGGCTTCAAACCGCGCGCCGGAGGCCGGAACCGGAGTACAATGCCCACGGCTTTCCAAACCAAGGAGGAGACGTCAATGAAAATTCAAATTGGCTGTTTGACGCTCTTGCTGCTGTCATTTTCACTATCCGCCGTTGCGCAAGGCAGTGGCAAACATGCCACCACCGCGGACTGGCGGCAACCGTTCCAGCTGAGCAGCACGACCTTTGCGAACGACACAACCCTGCCCCTCAGCATGATCAATAACAACATCGTGAACGGCTCCAACGCCTGTTCGCTCAATGGAAGCCCCGGTGGAAATCAATCTCCCGAGCTCTCGTGGACCAACGCCCCGTGGCGTACATCTAGTTTCGTCGTGACCGCCTACGACACCACCGCCGCCTTTACGCACTGGGGAATGTACAACATCTCTCCCACTGCGACCGGGCTTCCCGAAAACGCCGGGGTTGCCGCAAGCACGTATGGCAAGCAGATCTTCAATGACTTTTTCGTCGGCGCGGAATATGACGGTCCATGCCCTCCGCCGAACGTTAAGCCCTTTGTCCACCACTACTTTTTCACGGTGTATGCGCTCGATGTAGTCCTTCGCCTGCCCTCGTCAGCGAATTTTCCGGCAAGCGCCGAGACTCTATATCAGGCCTTGATTAAAGCGGGAGCGGCCGGCCACATTTTGGCAAGCTCAAGCATCACCGGCTTCTACTCGACCACGCCGTAGTCTGACGTAGACTAAATTAAGAGGCGACTCAAGCTGTCGCCACATTTCGCGAGAACTACTGACGGCTGAGAACTGACAGCTCAGAGCCGATCCCTGCGACCCGAACCCCCAACGCTGCTAAACTAAAAAGAATGTCAACGCAAACCGCAACCTTCCCCACAACCGCTCCCGCATCTGCCGGAGTCCTGCTGCCTGCCTTCACGCTCTGGTGGCGCGAAATCGTACGCTTCTACCGTCAGCGCGCGCGTGTGGTCGGCGTCATCGCTTCTCCGCTTTTGTTCTGGATCGTCATCGGATCCGGTTTCGGAACCTCGTTTCGTTCCGGACAGGCCGCCGGGCAGCAGCACTATCTCAATTATTTCTATCCCGGCACGCTGGTGATGATCGTACTTTTCACCGCGATTTTCACCATGATGTCGGTGATCGAAGACCGAAATGAAGGTTTCCTGCTTTCGGTGCTGGTGGCGCCCGTGCCGCGCGCGGCCATTGTTCTGGGAAAAGTTTTGGGCGGCACCACGCTCGCCGCTGCTCAGGGATTGATTTTTCTGGTCTTCGCGCCGCTCGTCGGCGTGCACTTTACACTCGCTTCGTTCGGGCTCATCGTCCTCACCGTGTTTCTGATCTCGTTCGCCCTGACCGCGCTCGGCTTCGCCATCGCCTGGCCCATGGATTCGACGCAGGCCTTTCACGCCATCATCAATTTATTTCTGATTCCGCTGTGGCTGCTTTCGGGAGCGCTCTTCCCTCTTTCCGGCGCATCGGGATGGATTCGCTGGCTCATGTACGCCAATCCGCTGACCTA
>JBEKYF010000036.1:0-49339 GCA_049511255.1 Terriglobales bacterium
TCGTCCTCCACGTAGATCAGATATGGGTAGTCCTCGATGTCATGCTCTTCTGACAGGACCTCCTTGAGGTCGTTAATGTCCTTGTCTTGGCACCCCCCAGCCATGCACTTGAACCCGATGCGATTCCCGAAAGTGACGCAGCACTTGAAGCTGCCCTTGTGCTGACCTTCATGAGCGCGACCCACGAATGGGCACTCCAGCAATTCGACGTACAGGACGCCAGCCACGGTTTTCTCCTCACCTGTGGCGGAAAGCTCGTTGTGGTCGAGCCAGTCATAGCGATCAAAGTCAGGGTGGAAAACAGATTCCTTGATGCGCCGAGATGAAGTCTTCTTCTTGGAACTGTTCTTCCTCAGCCAATCGACCATTTCCTGCGGAATGGGTTTGATGGGCAGATCATTCGCTGGAACGTACTCCCCGTAAGGTTCCTTGTCAGTACGCTTCACACCGGGCGAGGCACAGGTTAGGTTGTGGGCCTTGAACTCAACGATGGGCTTGCCGTCGGCACCAAGGACATTACAATTGCCCAGTTCCTCGGACGCAGCCGTGTGCAAGTAGTAAACCTGCTTGTTTCCCGGAGTCGGCGAGTTCACAACAAACGTATCGTCGTAGTTCGGAATGTCGAGGCGCTGCGCTTGTTCGGGGCCATCTATGTCGAGGATGCAGTTGGCTCTATTTTTTGCAACGGACACCCAACTGTGCTCCGCGTAGCCGTTGGAGTTCCACTTCTTCAGGGTATCGATGTCTGTGGTCGCGAATTCCAGCGATCCTTTGATGGACGGGTGCCGAAGACCCGGTAACGTTGGCGTCTGGTGCACACCGCGCCGTGCATGTCTCAAAATCTGTTGGAAATCCATGTTCAGTCTCTTTCGGTTTTTGTTTTAAGCGTCTACAGTCCGTAGGTGCGTCCCATTAGGACGCTTTGGCGGTGGGTGGACTGTAGGAACCCACCGCCCCCGAATCTTAGGTGCCCCCAAGACCCTCACTATCTAAAGGGGGCGGTAGTGGATTTTTTATAGGCCGCCGATCCAGCCCCCTGCTTGCGCCTGATCTTGAACATCTTCCGCGCACGGTCAATCGCCCAGTAAGTGAGCCCATGTTGGCGACGAAGGTCGGCGAGCGAGACCTCTTTGTTCTCCGCGATCAGCTTTGCGATCCGCTCGTAATACTCAAACCGTTTGGCGTCCATCGCCTTTTTGAGTTCAGCCCTATCCATTGAGAGCCACTTCGATCAGTTTGCGGAGGACGGCGACTGCCCTATCTTCTGCCTCTTGATCGCCTTCGTCCTCGATAAGATCGTGAATTGCGTGCGCCAACATCCGCAAACAGTTGTCGCTGATCTCCTCGGACAAAACCACCGCATGGCCCCCGCTATCCACGTGATATTGCTGTTCCTTCTGAATGAGGGGCAAACGGATTCTCTGGCGGTTACGCTTGCGTGGTGCTTCGCTGTGCGGCGTTAATACTTCGTTGGCGAATGCCTGAGTCGTTGCCTCACTTTTGTGCTCCGCAGTAATGATCGTTTTGCTGGACTTCATTCTGTTCACCTTGTGGATCGCACCAATCGATTGGCTGACCACACATTAGCGATTGGAAGAAGCAAAACTCATTCGCTGGCGAGTTTTGGTGCGATTTTCCCAGTTTTATCGCCAAAACAATTGTTGGGAGATGTTTTCGGATTTTTTAGGAGGAGTGGGGGCATCGACTTCCTAATCCTCGTCCTGCAACCTGAGGGCTGAGACAGGGCCGAAGGCTTCGTGCAAATTTCTTGGTAAAACGGTGAGTGGGTAATACCGCAAATTGATTTCGAGTTCTTCTGCACCGAATTGCTCGATCAATCGTTCGATCTTCTCCGAGAACTTCTCGGTCACGTGATCGAGTGCATCCGAAAGCTCGGACTGATACCGTTCCAAAAGATCGCGAAGCCTGTCGTCGAGCACTTCGATTGGATGGACTGTTGACATAGTTACCTCCCTGCGTTCGAGTCTGCCGACCCTCTGTATCAAGGAAGTGAAAGGTGGATTTTTGAATTTGGTCGGCGGCTATGGAGAAGAAGCTATCGAAACTTGCGGTGGCGGAAAATCGAGGATTGTTTGCAAAATTCGCAAATCGATAGTGAATTTCGTGGCGGGAGCTTCGCCTCGTAGGAACCGAGAGGTTGCCATAAAAGTCAAACGTGAAACATCAGTACCCCAAGAATCGTAGCCCAGCGTTAGAGTTGGCGTTTCTGATCGGATATTTCTTGGGGTCGAACCAGCCGGGTAGCTCCTGAGTGGCGGATTGCCCAAACCGCATCTTGCCCGTCTTGGCCCCGATCCGTACTGAAATGACCTGTTTACCCTTTCGAGTTCGACCGTTCCTGTCTAATTCTTGCGTTCTTGGAAGCATTCTTAATCTTTGAAGCCTTGTAGTCGAAGTCGTAGAGAAAATTCATCAAGTCCTCCATGACCTCCATGGCGTCCGAGGCCTCGGACGGGTACATTGCCTCAAGATCGTGTGCGGCATCGTTTCCTGCAAATCGGAATCCATGGAGTGAATCGACAAGGGTCTCGTTACGGAAGAAGGTCGAAAGACCGTCGATCTTCTTTTCCAAATTGCTTGCTTCGATCCCTTTATTTTTACACACCCCTTCAATCAGAGCTCGAAGCCCGATAGTGCAAAGCAACATCGAACCCGCATTGAATGCCTCAACTGTTTCACGGTAGAGTTTCGCCAACGCTGGTGGAAGTTTGATGAAATACTTAGATTGTCGTTTCCCTATTGTTCTTGGCGGATACAGATGAACCTCTGGCTGTACCTCGGCTTCGGTTGGAGCACCCACCAATTCCCAATGATGTACTAAGGTGGCCATTTCGCACCCGCAGCAGACCCAGAGCTCGTCGGTCCACGCCTCGTAATAATCACCTGAGTTCGGGTCTGCATCTGAGCCACGATGAGTAAACTTCAACTCATGTATTCGCGGACCACCACAGCGGTTGCAAGAAATTCGCTCAGTTTTCGCTGGTTTCGGGTTCTCTTGCTGTTCTTTGATGTCACTCATTTAGTGCGAATCTCCTTTTTGACTTCAAAAGCGGCGGCCATGATACACAGCAAGTTCTTCTCATCGTGCAGTCCGATGGACATCTTGTTGAGGGTGCAAACTAGACAGTCCCGAGCCTCACCGAGGCGTCGTCGAAGCTCACAACGGGTGCAAACGTGGCAGCAGTCACTTCGGACTCTGTGTGAGGTTCGGTATAGGGCAAGAACTCGAAGCGGCAAGTGCTTTTGAGATGGGCTTTCTCGCCGCAGGTGCCCTTTTTTGATCGCTTAGGATACGGACGTACCTGCCATTGCAGGAGCTTCTTGTCAGTAGCGTTCAGAAAAAAAACATACCTGTGCTTGGTGCTACGCTCGATCATCTGACCGTGTGCCCTGTCTGCGAACGGCGTCGAGGTTCCCGTATAGACCCAATTCGTGCTTTGATAAATGATCCCCAGATGGCCCTTTGGTGCACCCTCAGACGGTTTTGTATCAGCGTAAGAAACCAGAATTGCCCTCCGATTTATCTTTCGCAATTCTCTCAGACACCATCCGATGAATCTGGACTCGGAGTTGCACGGGAGACCTTCATCCAGCCACAGCCGATTGAGTTCGTAAACGTCAGCCGACCTCTCTTTGCCGCACACACCCTCGCAAACCGTTCTTGAACACGGCCTGCCAATAGTCAGCACTCCCTTGAGCTTCTCTTCAACGATGATTCCCCAAGCCCACGAAATAGGGCACGGTCGATGGAGATAGTGCTTCTCGATGATCGCGAGCCTCGCCAGTCGTTCGTCGATCCTCGCGAAGAACCCCTGCTTCATCTTCACAGAGCGTCTCCGAGGTCGAGTCTGAGCTTTACCCAATCCTTTGCTGCCCAGAGATGGCTCTGGTCTGCGGCCTTCTTTCTAAGAAGTTCGCAGTACCCAGCTTCGAGCATTTTCTTGGCGAGGTCTTTGTATCCGTCCAGACTGCCAATCGGGTCAGACCGATTCGCTCGCTTCTCATTGTCGGGCGTCCATGGCAAAGGGGCCTCTGGTGTCTGCTTTTGAGGTCGTGCCGTTCTTGCCCCGATGGAAACCTCATACTTGTTCATCCAAAAATAGGCCGTGGATCGCGGTATGCGTAGTTTGTCCAAGATTGCACAAACGCCGTCGCCCTCTTTTCGGAATCCTTGTGCCTTGAACTTGCCCCGCCACTCGTAGCAGACCATGCCGAATTCTAAATTGTACTTTTCGGTTCTCTGCCATGCGGCTTTGATCTCTGCAAGTGCTTTTTCTTTCATCGTCATCGTTGACGGTGAGGCTTGTTTCGTGTGAACACGGAAGGCTCTTGCGTTGCGACGGGTAACGCGATGCTCAGGGGCGATGGGCCTCTGCGTGGAGGCACGGCGGAAGATTGCGACGGTAGCCATAAGTCGAATTGTGCCGGATTTGGTGACTGGGGCAAAGATTACCGGGGTCACGAGGCAACCCGCGAAGCAACGGAGCGGCTGATCGAACGCGGTTTCGTCCGTGGAGAACGGCTCAAAGGTGCCGATGGCGTTTACTTCAAGCAGTTGAAACTTTCACCCAAGGGTGAGCAGACGGCCATCTCACACCGAAAAGAAGTCGAGGACTTCAAGAAGGAATTGCCCCGGATCGTGAAAGAGGCTAACGCAGTCGCGGCAGAGATTGCCGAGTGGCAGAAGAAGAATCCCTCAGGTGTCAGTTAAGCATCATCCCCGGACTTATTGACACTACGAATCTGCTGAGAGGGGTGGTTTCGCCGAGACCACAACTGGTTCTGACTGGAGAGCCCCTTTTGTGCCGTATGCTGAGTCAATAATCTGGATCAGGGGTTGAGGAACATCTTCGTTCTTGACCTGCTCGAAATGATCTAAAGCCGCGATTCCTTTGCCCTTCTTCTCACCTTGCGACCTAGAAACTCCACACGCACCCTCGAATTGCGGCGACAGAACATGGACTGATCCAAGCTCTGGTTTGACCAACGCTGCAACCTGTGTGTTTACGTCAAAAGCCCTCTGTTTTTCTCGTCTTTTGTCGTCACCCCAGTCTGCTGGAATGGGATTCGGCATAGGGTCTTCGTCGTGGACGACACAATAAGGAATGGCGAATGCATTCAGTAGGGAAATATAGACGGGTAAATTGAACTTGCTGCCACAGTCGATGACCGAAACTTCCGCTTCGTACTTACCGAGTTTCTTGGCTAGGTAGGGAATGACCACGCGTTCTGTCTCGCCTTCAACCAACACAACCTTCCTCGCGAAAAACAACTCTCCTCGGTCGGGATTAATCCAGTAGGCGAGATGAAAGCGATCCTTTCGGGCCTTTGCGTCCTCCCCTTCGAATACACTCTCCTTGCTGTAGCGGACGGTTGTTCCAGACTTGGGGGTCGGCTTCGACACGATCACGATGCTTTCATATTCGTTAAGATCGGCAAAGTGGGTGGAATGTGTGCAGATGAAAATCTGGTGACCTTCCTGTTCGGAAAGTTCCTTCAAAGCTTCCGCCAATCGTCGCTGAGCCTGTGGATGCAGGAATAACTCTGGCTCCTCGATTGCGAAAACAAGCGACTGGGACGCTTTTCTTGGCACAGTACCGTCCGACTTGGTATTCCTTATGACCTTTGTCCATGTCCTCAGCAATGCAAATAGTACGGCTCTCTGAAGCCCGTGCCCCTTCCGCTCTACCGAACCGCAAACGCCATCGTCGAGTTGCAGTTCTGTGCCAAGTTCGAGAATCTTCTCTACCTCGGGAGTGTTGACCTCGATCTGTACTTGCACCTTCCAGTCTTCGAGTTCAGTCGCGATCAACTGCTCAATCTGCTTTAGCTCGGAGGGCCGACCTCTGTTTCCCTCACGTGCGTTGAGGGTGTTTATGAGTTCGTCCAAACGACCTCGAAGCTCGGCGTACACGGGGTTTTGCACAGCCATCTCCTGCACGGCCCGCTGGATTATTCGTCCGAAGCTTGTGGTGGCCTTGATCTTCATCTCATCCGACAGGTCGCGAACTGCGGGTACGAGATATATGTCAGGAAGCACCCCGCCAGCAACATTCTTCACGCCGAGCAGCGGGCCATTTTCTAACACACGACTGAACCTCAGTTGGTCGCGATGTGCGGCTATGTATTGGGTCTGGAACTCCTCCACTTGCTGCTTGGTGATTCGGCCTCCGCCTTTAAGAAGCTCTTCCAGTTCGGGAACTGTCTTGACGTGTTCCTGAACATCCTCTTTCTTCAGCAAGCGGGAAACCTCGGAAGCTTTAAGCCACCACTGCTCAGGTTCATTCACGTATCCAGAATACCCAGTGTCGATGTCCTCGCCGTCCAGTTTAGCCGTCTTGCGGATCGTCAGCTTTCCTTCATTGTCCAGATACTTCTTGAAGGTGATCTTTTCCTGCTCGGAAAGCTTGACGAATTCCAATTCGATCCAAAGCTCATCGTCGCCCTTCGCCCGGAATACGCAAAAGTCTTCCCGCGTCAGCTTCGCAGAAGTGGACAAGCTAAAGTCGATTGCGTTCAGGAGGTTCGATTTGCCGTGGTTGTTAGGACCGAGTAGGACAACCATGCCACGACATTCCAGTGCGAGGTCGCGTATGCTGCGAAAATTATGGACGCGAACGGTACAGATTTTCACAGATTATTCTAACCCGAACGGCACGATAAACCTGCGGGAACTTGATCGAGAATGAAACTGTGATTTGGAGCAGGTCCGAGTCGGGGGCCTAGTCAAAACGTCAATGCGTCAGCAACTCACAAGGTATAGGTGGCTTTGCTCCACCACGCAATAAACGGTTCTATTGCTAGCATAGTCCACGAGAAGAATGAACTGATATCGTTAGTACGAGCTACCTTCTTAGCGGGTACCATATGTCCGCCGAGATTTGGGTTGAGATGGGCGTAGTACTTCTTTACCACTGCCAAACGTTCTTCGTAGGTGGCACGTTTCCACCATGTGAGAAACGGATGATTTTGGTGTTCCTGTTGTTGCTCTTCATTCAAAGCCTTGCGCTCTTCGTAGGGCATTTCGTCGATGTACCAAGGGCCGCACTCAAACGTGCCCTGATCGGGGTGTGACCCGTTACCGTTGCTGTCGAATAGCAACAAATACGGTCTGTCAACCGTTTGCACCTCCACGCCTTCGGGAGAAACTTTGACCACTTTGCCTTCGCAACCCATAGGCCCACTGACCATGTAAACGTTCTGACCAACCACCAGTTTCTTCGTGTCCATACTCTCCTTCCGCTTCAAATGAATTTCACACGCGGGATGGCCTTCAAGAACTTGTTCCAGATACCATGAGCCACCTTCCGAGCCGTAGTCGGGAAGTGATTCCCCGGTGCGGGCGGTTCCTTGAAGTGGTCACACATGCCTTTTCTGCGATACCAAGCATACTTTTGGTCGTCGGGATTGTGGGCTATTCGCATATACCTGCAATTCGCGCACCGCGCTGTAATAACCCGGATTTCTTCCGAGGTCAGGTTGCCCTCAATGCCGTACCTGCCACTCGGCAAATTAAGGATACCCGTCCTATGTACGGATGAATCGCAGGGCCGACCACTTAACAAGTCGTAGTAGAAGACCGGGGACTCCCCAGAGAAATACTGACCCTTGATACTTCTCAGTTTCTTCAGCAACTCCTCGTCTGTAACTTCGATTAGATCATCGTCCTCTGGCGCGTATGATGCCCGAAGGCTAAAGGCATACACGAGACCGTTGTCCGTTTCAACTTTTTGGTAGCTGGGGGAGATTACGTTTGGGATAGATGAACGGTACGCGAGCTTATATATCTCCTCAAGCAGTGAAGAGCCATCAAATTGATTCTCAAGCAAATGTTTGCGTTTCTCAAATGGCATGTCATCCAAATGCCAAGGTCCGAACTCCGGGGCTGAATACCAAAGGGACGTATAAAACTTGTCTTCGGGACTTGGCCCAAAACCCAATCTGTCGCGACGGCTAACGTCGGTCTCTTGGCCACTGGTATCGAATCGGATCATGTCAGCAGTTTGCAGGTCAGCAACTTGCACTTCAACACGACGGCCAACGTCGGTCTCTTTTCCACGTGACGGCGTAATCTTGATTGCCTTGTCCCCTCTCTCCTTGCGTTGGCAGTAAGCTGCATTAGCAGTTTGTCGGTCAACAACTTGCACATCCACGCCCTCGGGCGTGACCTTGACCACCTTGCCCTCGTCGAAGCAAAACCAGAAAGGGTAAGGAGGTTTAAGCATGTAAACGTCCTGCCCAACCACCAGTTTCGTCGTGTCCATGTCGCCTCCGTCTTGTTGCTTTATTTTTGCTGCTAAGCTCGTTCGTGTCGGCTCAAACCAAGGAAATTACTTTTCCTTTAGGACTATTCTGTACCTGTAGGTGACGCCAAATGAGTCTGCTGCGATAGGGTAAATCCCGCTGAACATATAAACACCCTGACCAACCACCAGTTTCTTCGTGTCACTCCGAGGGCATGTTTGTTTTTGTTGTTCAGAGATTCTTTGATGGTCGCCTCGGCACCCGCAGTTACGCCAAGGTTCAGCGAGTTGATTCGCTCAGTTTGCCTTCCCCTCCCGCAATGGCAGTTTTCGATACGCCTCTCTAAGATCATCCTCAAAAGTCTTCATAGTCTCCTCGCCAAACTCATCCTTGACCGCTTCGACCATGAAGAGGATGAGTGTGAGTATTCTGAGACTGAATGGTTGGCGCTGAAGCCATTCTCTCACTAGTTGAACGCCGGGGTCGGTCATAGTTTTCTCCTGTCTGGCGCGAAAGCCCCCTGCCGCTGTGAGTGCACTTCAACGAGCGCTGCGCGTTGTCAGCGAGACGCTTCCCGTCTGCGGATGGTGAACTGGTCGCTCTCTGGGCATAGTCCGTCTAAAGCGTCCCCTCGCATCTCGCCAGTTGCCGTTGTGAAACTCACGAATGAACCGCAAGTTACGCAGGTGTTGTGATAGCCCCAGTGCCCACGATGCCAACGGTTTGAATTGATCGTGTGGCGGAGATTGGACAAGCGTTCGGTCACATTATCCAATGCCTTCGATGCCTGACGAAGGACTAAACGCGTGTGTTCAGCTTCTTGCTCCGGATCGGCCCCGGCCTCACTGGTCTCGGTAAGGACGGCTTCATCCGATATCCCAAGCACGGACTCGGCCAGCGGGTTCATGAGTCTCTCCAGACGCTCATCGTGAGTTTTCTTATCTATCATGTTTTTCGCCTTGGCCCCCACCGTTCCTTCGGCCCCGCAGTTTCATTCGGATACGCTTCACCGTGGCCGCGTATTTCCTTTCGTCGAGACCATATCTCGACTTAATTTCATTTTTCTTCAGACCGTCCAGAAAATCCTGAAGCATTTGAGTAGCTTCGGGGTCGTCTTTGAATATCGTGAGGACTCGGTCTTCTTCGTCCTTTTCGATCAAACGCTGGTCTGCTGCCGCGTGCCCTGAAGCCACATTGTCGAGCGGCGAATGTTCTTGTCCCTCAGCATCGCGTACAGGGAATTCCGATATCAGATAGGGTTCCATGTCCTTGAACTGCCGCTTCCAGTGGTTAGAAATGCTCTGCATGGCCCCAATGAGGTGCCACGTGAAGGCGACATCCTTGTTCCAGTGTCTGCCCTTCTGGACATCCTCCGCCCCTATCAATGTCCGCATCAGGGCTTCCTGAAGCAGGTCTTCTCCGGTCCTGCCACGAGCAGCCCGCCCGAGACCCCGAACGTGGAAGGCTGCGAATTGCCGGAGCCGCAGCAACTCTGCAGAGGTTAAGGCTTCGATAGCGCGATCGACCTCGATTTTCTCCAGCAAACCGCGCAACTGAAAATTGCTGATGTCGATCAGAAGGGGAATGTGCATCAATTCCCGCGGCCGTGGCACTTCCGCCGCATTCCGGTAGGCCAATGCTGCAATGATTATTCCCTGCGAGGGATGAATCTGGCGGATCGCCGTCGCAAGGCCGATTCCGTGTTTCTGTAGTGGTGCAAGATAGTCGATCCCCACTCCGTCGCTTGGTCGCACGCAATAGTCGATGAGCACCACATTGAACGGGCCGCAATCACGGTACAAACGGAGTCCTTCCTCGCTATTCGCAGCGATACGTACCGCGTAAGCCTCGTCCTCCAAAGACCTTCTCAAGAAACTCAACAAGGATTCGTCACTTTCGACGAGCAACGCTGATTTGGGGGAGGCGTTTATGCTTCTTGGCGGTGGTAAAGGGGGTGCAGTAGATTCAGCGTAGGGGAGTAAATGCGCCATTGTTCTTCTCCGCTCTAAGAAAGCTCTAATAAACTATTGCTCCCAGCGCGGCTTCATTTGCTGACTTTTGTGGGCCGAAGGGATAACCGAAGTAATGATTGGGAGCCGTCTTCTCAGTTTGTTGTTGAGGTAGCTTGACGACAGGTAGCCGCGGTAATCGATGGAGAGTGCTTAATTCTGGAGGCGAGTGAGGTGTTTTGTCGGTTTTTTATGGTGATACTGCGCAACTCCCCACGTGCTATCTCTCCTCTGCGTTCGCGCTCGGTTTTGTGGCTTCGGAGACCGGATTCTGCTTCGTCGATGTCCTTTCCAACGCCATAGCTGAAATCCGCTCCGATGACGCTTAGAGTACTTCCATCAACCAGTTCCACAACTATCTCATGATCCCGAAGGATGGCTCTGGCACGTTCGAGCTTAGCCAGTAGCTCGTTGATATGGTTGCCACGACACAAGAACTCATCCCCTTTGTCGTGATAGGCTTCAAGACCTGCCTCGCGCAGAGCGTCAGCCTTCGCCTTGAGAACGGCGTTTCCCGCCTCATACCCATATTTATTCAAGGCTTTGAGCCCGTCTACGTCGGACATGGCGACCGCAAGTGCTGCGTCTGCTTCACCAAAAGCGCGACGGTTCGGTAGTCCTGTTACTTCAGAGGTGAGCAGTTCTCTCCGCATCTCTTCCGGTGACATTTCGGCTACACGCCACCGTTTCCCCAGAGCGACCCGGCGCTCAACGGCCGGAGGATTACCCGCGTGTATCGCCATTCAGTGGAGCCTCCTTTGAGATTTATGGATGACAAAAAATAGGGTCTGGAGCGCCCGCAGCAGCGCATGTCTATCTACGGCGTACATCCTTTCAAGCTCGGTTGTTTCCCATCCACTCAGGCGGCTCAGAGTCATGCCAAGGAGGTCGGGATCGGCTGCGTCATGCTTCACTTCAGAAATAGGTTCTGCGTGCTGATCGAGACCGTATGCATCGAGGATTCGGAGCACAAATTCGACGAACGTTTCGTATTCGATCCTTGAAATCTGGGTCTCTCGTGTCCGTGGAGCGGCTTCGATCTGCTGAGGCTGTGCCGCCCATTCCTGCTGCTTTAGTGCCGCCCACTCTTCGGATGCAAAAAGTACCACCTTGTTGCCTTCCCGAGCGTGTGCCGCCGCTTTCGCATACGTCTCAAAACACGTCCATGTTGTCCAAGTCCAACGATCACCAACCCTAATTCTGGTCATAATGGCGTAGCGGGAATCCCTGACCGCTGCCTCTGCTGGGGCTGCTGGTGTGGCGTCCAGTGGCGGCTTGTCAGTGCGAGGTGCATAGTGAACACGTTGAAACTCTTCCTCCTCCTCTGCTGTCAAAGAGCGCATGACCCCATTCTCGACACCGACAACATAGCCGCCAGCGCATGGAATACAGGAATCAGCTTTCGCAATCGTTTCGTGTTCGTGCGAGCAACCGAGGAGAAACCCAGAATCGGTCCAAGCTGCGGAATAGTGCATTGAACTCCTCGCGTCTTTCCTGTGCAGTTATCTAATGCACCGTTCTCAGCAGATTCGGACCAGAAGGAAAAATCTTTGGGTGGTGAACCTTTGACATCGGCAGCTACGCGATTGCTGGTGTGAACGACGGAACGACGGATACGTGATGCCACGCCATATCGGAGATCATCCGATTCATCTGCTTCGTCGATGTGCTTGAGAGCCCCAGATTGGCGGTGTTCATATTCACAAAAAGCTGAACAGCTTAAAGCACTTCTGGGGGAAGGCTGCTCTTTCCGACTTGTGTGCAGGCTGAACTCATCGCCTTCGGTTTGGTCTGCGACACGCTCGAAGGGTTCGTCTCCCACCTTACGTTCTGCTGGTTCCACACAATGTCGTCACGCCCCATCCTCAGCATGATCCTGTTCCGCAGCAGCGCGTGAACCTCCGTGTCGTCAACGTGCTCGACCACCGTGATCCCGCTCCCGAGGACCGCCACACGGTCACCTCTCATCAAAGTTCTGTCCCGCTGGCGTCGGGCGTAGTACTGCGTGCGTTTCCCGATCAGATAGTCCAGCCCCGCCGCATCGAACCCCGAGCCCTTCCAGCACAGGGGGATGCTCTGCCCGTGGCCGACGATAAAGATGTCTGTTCCGTAGGCGGCTAGGGCTCCTAAGCGACACTCCATTTCCTTGGTGTCGGATGGGATCGAGTCGGACGGCAGGAACAGCGTCTTGGGATAGGCGAACTGAGCACGCCATCCGAGTTCGTGCTCCACGACCGTTCCCCACAGGTAGACCTCGCCGTGGATTCCGCACTTCGCGTATACCGTCGTGAGCAGTTGCTCAAGGCTTTTCGACGCGTACACGCCGCAGGTGCAGTTGGCTTGCGGAGGCTCGTGGGCATCATGCACAGCCTCCGCACGCCCAGCGATGGGTCCGACGACATCAGAAGCCCTGCATCTCGCCGCCAGCAACTGGCTGGGCTTCCACCGCTCCCCGCAGAGCGACTTGAGCCCCGTGGTTTCCCATTTCCAAACACGGTAGCCGATGATGGGCGAGATGTAGTCGGGGATGCTCATTGCTTGGCTGGCACCTGCTGTGGCTCAGGTTCGGGCTCTGGCGACTGAATCGGCTCGGGCTCAGGTTCGCGGGTCGGCTGTTCCACTGGAAGTTCCAGCGGCTCCACGACGATGGTTCGCAACGGCTTACCGATTTGCATGTGCTTGCTCCCTTCGTATCCGCCAATGAGTCACGAACGTATAAGTTCGTCACCAACGCGCCTCGACTGAACTCGACGGCACAACCTCAACACCGTCAACAAACTTGGCTAGCGGCAGCATGGAGCCTTCGTCACCGCCCCGTGATCTATTTACTAGTTTGCAAACGAGACTGCGGGAAATACCCCACTTCTTGGAGACGGCGGTCAACGTCATTCCGCTGAGTCGGTCGCGCACGATGGCTGCCCGATCAAGGTTCATCGGAGCGCGTCCAATTCGCACCCCATCGAGCTTAGCCCGACGCATGCCCGCCAAAACTCTCTCGCGTATCAAGTCCGATTCGAGTTCGGCGATTGAGCCAATCAACGTCAAGAACAGCCGCCCCATCGGACCGCTGGTATCCACGTTCTCTCGACGCGAAATGAAAACGATGTCGAGGCTGTCGAACTCGTCCATCACGTGAAGAAAGTGCTTCACACTTCGTGCGACTCGGTCGAACGCGGCGACGAGCACGACGGAGAATTTCTTCCGCCGCGCATCCGCGATGAGTGCGTCCAGCCCCGGTCGTCTCGCTCTCTTCCCTGAGACTCCGCTGTCTCGATACTCTTGCACGACTTCCAAGCCACGCTGCTCTGCAAGCTGGCGAAGGTCGTACAACTGCGATTCAACGTGCTGATCGGTGGTGCTCACTCGTACATAAATCGCGGCTTTCTTCATCATCGGTTTAGATTCTCCTTTGTGTTCTTGACAGGCACGGGGGAGGAATTCAGGAGCCGCTCGCTGGCAATTTCAACGATCACACTCTCAGGCCCCAGAAGATTCAGATCGCTCCAGATGTGATCGGTCAACAGTTGGCTAATGGCGCTGTTGGGCAGCCCCACAAGTCGTTCCTTCAAAATCGCACCGATGCAGAGCGAGCCCAGCACCCGCCCGAAGGGATTCTTGGAACGAGCGAGGCTTCGCTGTTCTTGGATGAGGTCCTCCAAGCCGATTTCTTTATCTCCGCTGTAGTAGGGGTGCACGCATTCACCTGCATTGCTGTTATACCCAGTTGATCTCGAAAATCGATAGGAATTCAGGACAATATTTTGAGTAATCACCAGAAAGGATTACTGGTGTGCTACTTTCTGCAATCGGGCGTGCTACTTCCGAAAATTTTCTGGGGATTCCTAGCGATTTTGCGAACGCCGTTGGTATATATACGGTAGGAGGACACATGTCACTAGAGAAGGAATTCATTCGGGACGGAAAGCGCAGGATCATCGGTTCGGTCACCAGCGGCTACGTCGGTTCGTTCGAGACAATCGTCAGGGACGAACAGAACAACATCACTGGGCGCACCAGCGAGCGATTCAACACTACTCGCGATGAGCACGACAGCTTGATTTCTATCAACAGCGCCGATCCGGGTCTCCTGATCGGGCGAAAGAAGTAGCCTCACCGTCGCCTCCCCCGCAGTAATGGCTTTCGACACTTCACGACAAATTGAGGTTCCGCTGTCCAGTCCGCCAGCAAGGACCTTCAAGCGGTGGGTGCGTAGACTCTCTCGGAGGATTAAATGGAGCCTGAGTTTCGCTTTTGTTTGAATGGTGAGGTCATTCGGAGCATCCGCGTACAGCCCGAGATGAGCGACGGTAAGCCCACGGGCAAACGACAGGTAGCCGTCGAGATCGAAGGCATCGGGTGGTTCACCATCGACGACAACGAAAATTTGTGGGACGAGGACCTACCAAGGTTCGTGCTTAAGTACACCACCATTCCGATGACGACAGGGCAGGGCTGGCAGAGGGTCACAACAGGAGGACTACTGGACGTTTTGGAGTCTGCGGGGCTGATTACCAAGACTCCTGATTGGCGGTGACAATGAGTAAGCTGCGCCGTGCCGACTATACCGAGCATCTCGCTGGAAAAACGATCAAGCGAGTCCACTGGAACAACGACGAAAAGTGGAGACGCCTGACCTTGGAGTTCACAGACCAGACTCTTTGTTCGTTCAGGTTTGAATTAGCGGTGGACGAGGAAGCCGAACTGTCGGACTTCGCCAGCGGCAACCCATCGAAGCCCCGAAAGCTCATTCCGCTGCCGCTGGTTCGTCAACCTATCAAACCTCTGCTGTGAAGGGTTGCCATTCGCCGCAGAGTGCATCGCCCAATATCCCCCCTTTTTATCGTTCCACGGAGGTTATATGACGACGCAATCATTGGCGTTGAGTGAAAACATGGAATGCCCTCTGTGTTTGGGTGAGGGCAAGCTGAAACGGACTGAAGTTCTGGATCGCCTCGGGGTGAAGGATTTCGCGAGAGTTGCCCAGTTAAGCGCCGAAGAAGCCTTTCGGCTCATCCAGCAGAAGCACACCCACGACCACCACGACGCATGGGCTCGTTTCGAGACCGAACTGACCAAACGCACAGCCGAGATCGAGCAGCGCCATCGAAATGAACTCCAGACACTTGGTGGTCGGCTCAAAGAACTTGAGTCCGCTGCACGAGTCGCCGACGAACGAAAGGGTCTCGATGTTCAACGCGTGCGAGCGGAACTGGAAACTAAGCTCCGCTCTGAGCAATCGCAAAAGGACGACCTCAATCGTCGGGTCGAGGACCATTTCAGGGAGATCACCCAACTTCGGGAACGTAATCAGGAGTTGGAAACCGAAATGGCAAAGGTTGCCCGTGTCGGCAAGCTGGAAGAAGTCAGTTTCGCCGACGAGGCGCGGACGTGGGCGGGCATCTCCGTCAGCGAAAAGCTTTCGAAGAACGGCGACTTCATCTTGGCGTATCGCGATCCGAGCGGTGCTCCAGCGCAACCAAAGATGCTGGTCGATAACAAAGACAAAACCGTTGTAACGGAGAGCGACCTCGACAAACTCGTTCGTGACGCCAAGGAGCGCAACGTGCCTGTTGGGGTCATCGTCGCTAAGGAGGATAGCCAGCTTCGACAGGTTGACAAGGAGACCCGCTGGGGACAGAAGAACGGGGTGTGGATACTCCGAACGACCCGCCAATGGCTACCCCGCGATCTTGACGTACTCAAACCCCTGTTCGAACGGATGCGGACGCAGGGCTCTGATTTCTTGGAAAAGAATGCTGCCCTTGGCGAAGAGGTTCGGCGCACGTTCGTCGATCTTGATCGGGTCGAGTGTGAGTTGAAGAAGGCGGCAAAAGCCATTGGGTCGGCGTCGGGACTGGTCGCCAAGTACAGAGGCAGATTGCAGGAACTCTGCGAGAGTGCTGTGGGGAGGAAAATGCCCGCTGGAAGTGAACTGTCCGCAGCGAGGATCGGGTGATGAGGATCGAGATTGAGCATGGAGCGATCATTGCTGACGAAGAGGGAGGGTTGTGGCGTGTCCTTGAGGTTTCCGATGAGGAACTTTTTCTGCTTATGCTCCCAGAGCGCGAAGATGTAGTCCACACGCGACACGTAACGTGGCGGCAATTTGTGGAATGTGGGTACGACCTGAAGTTCCCGTGATTTACTTCTTTGCCTCAGCACGCGAGCTTGAGCCGTCAGAACCAGAACGGAGGATCAGCCAGATGCCAAAACCCTCTGCGGGTAAAAAGCACGATGCGAAAACAGAAGCGCGATTGGGTGTCTTTTGGTTGGTCGATGGCAAACTGCTTATTGAGAGTGCCCCGCTGAGCGAATGCGAGCAGAACGGCGATCACTTGAACCATCCGGGCAGCCACTTTCGCCTCTGGGAACGTTGGCAGGAGTTCGGCAAGGTTCCAGCCGAAACGGAGTACGAAGAATACGCACGCGGTAGGGCGATGTACAGTCCGAGCACCAGCACTTTCACACTTCTTGCTGATCGCTGCATCCTCAAGCACAAAGAACTGATTGCGAAGATCAAAGAGGAATTGCGCCTACCGAAACAGACCACGCTGGGAACCGATAGCCATTATCGCTGCTTCCATTGTTTGCACGGCAGTCAAGACGAGGAGTAGGCACAGTGCCGATCACAATCTCGAAATCGAAGTACATGGCAGGTGTGCAGTGCCTCAAACGCCTGTATTGGCAGGTGCATGAGCCAGAACTGGGCGGTGTACCTGACGCCGCAGCGGTCGCCATCATGGAGCAAGGCCGCGACGTCGGCAAACTTGCTCGTCGGCTTTTTGCGGGCGGCGTGGAAGTCCCCTTTGGCGACCCTGAGCAGGCGATTCGTATCACTCGTGAGTTGATCGCAAATCCAGAGGTTCCTGCCATTTTCGAGGCGGCTTTCGAGGACGCTGGTGTGTTTGTACGGGTGGATATCTTGCACCGCCGTCGAGACGGCAGATGGCGTCTCATCGAAGTGAAATCAACCGCCGATCTCAAAGAACAGCATCTTGACGACGTGGCGATTCAATACCGTGTGGTCTCTCGGTCGGGGCTAGATTTGGCTTCCGCCTGCCTTATGCACATGAATCGGAACTATGTTTTTGACGGCGGCTCCATCGATGTGCGTCGGCTCTTCAAGATTAGAAACCTGACGCGGCGAGTCGAGAGGCTCCAGCCGAAGCTCACTTTCCTGCTTCGGTCAGAGCTTCGTGTCCTCGTTATGCCGAAGGCTCCAGACATTCCTCCCGGTCTCCATTGCACGAACCCCATCACGTGTGAATTCTTTGACCGCTGCAATCCCCCGCTCCCAGATGACCACATCGGCTATCTGCCGAGACTCCACGCCAGTGCCGCCGAGGAACTGGAGGAAATGGGCGTCGAGTCCATCTCCGACATACCCGACGACTTTCCGCTCAGTGAACGTCAGCGGCGAGCGTGCACGAGCGTCCAGAAAGGACAGCCTTGGTTCAGCGAGGACCTCCGTAAGGAATTGGGGAGCCTGAAGTACCCGATCTATTTCATCGACTTCGAGACCGTCAATCCCGCCATTCCCAGATTTCGGGGAATGTCCCCCTACGACCAAATCCCTTTTCAGTGGTCGCTGCACGTGCAACGAGAACCCAACGCTGATCCCGAGCACTTAGAATTCTTAGCCCTCGACAGAAATGATCCTCGACGCGAGTTTATCAGTTCGCTGTGTGTCGCTCTGGGAGATCGCGGCAACATCGTTGTGTACAACCAACAATTCGAATCGCAGCGGCTCTGGGAACTCGCGGCGTGGCTGCCAGAGTTCGCAGAACAGATCAAAGCAATCCAACGTCGTCTCTGGGATTTGCTACCCGTCGTCAGAGACCACGTCTATCACCCAGCGTTCGCGGGGTCGTATTCCCTCAAAACGGTTCTGCCCGCCCTCGTTCCCGAGTTGAGTTATGACGGCATGGCAGTCGCCAACGGGCAGGACGCAGGGCTGGCGTGGGAATCGCTGGTGCGTGGCGGGCTGGATCAGGTCGAACGCGACAAGACTCGGAAGGCATTGCTGGATTACTGCGGCAAAGACACGCTGGCCTTGGTGAGGCTGCTCGAAACACTTCGGACGTTGTAGTGTCGTGGGCCTAGTACAATGGCTTCTCTCTCGGTTTGCGAATATCAAGATTCGTCGTACACTTCGCACGACCCCAGCTAGTCTGCTGGGTGTCACGGATTGGCTCTGGAGCGTAGGGGAGGAAATATGACCGTCAGCAGACATTGTGCCTGCGATTTGCCGCTTTGCCCTCATCCAAGATTCTCGCCCGATGATCCCGTTTGCAAGAACTGGCCTGAAACCGTGGACATATTTTGTAATGAGTGTCGGCAACGTCGCCCTGCCGTACTCATCGAAATGGAAAGGGCTAAGGCTGATTCAAAGTAGCCCGTTAAGGGCTCTGCTCGAATCCCGACGCACAAAGCGAGGATTGTTAAACTCGCCGCTTGTTGGCTTTAGAGCATCTACCGTGGAAGGAGAGGCCAAATGGGAATCTGCAAATATTGCGGAACCAGTGCAGGAATGTTTAGAGATGAACATCCCGACTGTGCAAGGAAAGCACAAAATGAACGGGCCACTGCCCTTGCTTCCCTTACAGAAGTAATGAAACAGGCAGTGTTGGACAAAAGGATATCCTGCGAAGTGGCGACATTATATCGTGCGGCCAAGACTGAAGCAGACATGACATCCCCAACGCTGACCGCGTTGATGAGTGAACTCCAGAGCAAGCTAAACCGCTTGATTAAGGCAGCAGGCAACGATAAGAAAGCTATTTTTGATGCAATACTTGCGGGTTGGAGCGAAGCAGCACTACAGCGGGCTAAAACGGAACCACCTTTAAGTCCCGATGAACGTGAGGGCATCTGGAGAATTATTGCCGCACTTGATCTTCCACATTCCTTTTGCGGGATTTCTCTGACAACGAGTGGAGTAAATATAAATGGCCCTTACTGTAGGTCACTTCCTGCTAATTCGATGGGAGTAGCAGCAGGAATTGCAATAAGTGAAGGTGCAACGGCAGTTGATTTTAGCAATCTGGTTTGGATGGTGCGAAACAACAAGTATTCCAATGACCCACAGATCATCGCCCCTTGTCCCTTCGTTCTAAGGGATAAGGATGAACATGCAATTTGGATTTCGAGGTGTGAATTGATGCAAGAAGTTACAACTAGCGAATATGTGGGAGTGTATGGAGGCCCATCTGTCAGAATTGCTTCTGGTTTGTGGTGGAGAGTTGGAGGAGCGAGAGGCCACAGAGAAGTGCATTCATCCATTCAGCCAATGGATGAAATGGGAGATTTTGCTATAACTACACACGCCGTCTACTTCGGGGGTAAACGCTGTAACTTCAGGATTCCATTTACTAAAGTAGTAAAGATTAACTCATACACCGACTCAGTGGGCATTTGTAAGGACGCTGGTAAAGAGCAAATCTTTCTTACTATGGCAAATGGGTCGGCATACTACGTATATAACCTTCTTGAAGAAATCACTCATCAACACAGGCAGCAAGAAGCAGCAGCAAATCCACCAATTCGGACATTCAAGCTGGAGATATAAAATATCAACCTGATAATTACCTGCCCTAACGAATTCCTAGTTGCTGTCTCAATTCCTCAATTTGTTCATACGCAGCGTCGATATGGGTAGCCAATCGCTTGCACTCGGCGATCAGGGCTTCGATTGCCCGCTTCGCATTCTCGTCCTCCACGGAATGGACCCAGCCTTCCGCATCGCTCAGATGTGTCATGCTGCGTTCTCCTAAACCGAATCCGACGAAACTGCTTTTACAATCGGATGAATCCTGTGCAGGAATGTCCGCCAACGTCCAAGGTGTGCTAACTGACCCGGCCCAATCGCAGGGAACTCTCTTCCCATCTGGTCACGCACCGTAACCTCTATGTCGCAAAGGTTTTTAGTCGCGGCTGGATCAAGTTTTCCGTCAACCATCAATCGTTCAAACTTCATGTTTTTGACTGGAGTCACGTACTCGCCGTCAATCACGGTCATGGTCTCTGGCTTGAGTTCCTTGCCCATTAAGGAATCGTTGTCGATCCAGAACACGGCACCTGCCTTGCTGTATTTGATGTTGCCCAAGGTATACGTCTTGGAGCCAGCACGGTTCCGAATAACAAAATTCGGGGAAAACTCCAGACCCACCCATCTCCAGTTGTACCCGACAGTGACATCCGTCAGGCGAAAAAACCATCTCGTTACCAAGTAGACGCTGAAGACAAGTATTGTGACAGTCAATCCTGAAAGGGTCTTGAAAAGAAAATCTGTCCAGAAAGGGTGTTGGTTGTGAAACCTCGTCGCCCAATCGGGACTCACCAAATGGCGAACGTACCACCATACAGTCTGCATGGTCATCCTAGTACGGAAATCGTGTTAGCCCGTGTGTATGTGTCACGATCTTGGTAGTGTCTGTTTCAGGCGATCAAGGTTTTGCAGCCAATGATTGTACTGGTGATAGCTGGACGCCGCTTCCGAATGAATACGTCCCGCTGGCTGATCCACTTGAAGCCCTCTGGTAGAGAAGAAAGCACGGAACGCTTCCTCTCCCCAGTTGTCGCTCAGAATTGTGCCTACTTCTTGACTCCATCGCCGCATTTCCTCGTTCCAAAAGCGACAGAAATCACTTGCTGTTGCTCCCGTATTGGGAGCCTGTCCAACCAGCCAGTCCCCGAGTGTCAGCAGTTTGCCGATTCGATCTATAGCCAACTGCCGAGCTTGAGTTGCCTGAGGATCAGAGGCGGGTTTCGTCGGCTTGCGTGTAGCCAAGTAATTCAGGAACACAATTGCAAACAGGAGCATCAGGGACGCACCCAAGAACAAGAGCTTGCCCCATTGGAGGGTTTCTTGCTTGAAGAATATGTCCCACAAAAGCACGCAATTTTGCCCTGCAATAATCACTTCAAGAACCACCTTACGATGCTCAAGCCATTGGAGAACATCATCCACATAAGGCAATACACTCTCCGATGCGACGTATCCTTAGTGCCGTTTCTTACGCTTGGCCCAAATAGCCTTCTGGTGTTCGCTCATAGCCTTCTTTTGTGCAGCCGTCCACTTGTGTCCTTTACGCTTGGCGGTAGCGGCTGCTGTTCTAGGTGATGGGGTTGATCCCTCAAGAAGATCGACAACCTTTTGTAGACGGGAAATTTCAGCTTTGACTTCAGTGAGAATCTGTCTTGTGTCCATGCGTGGAAGTATACGTATGTCTTATGGCGAGTGACAATGTGCCTTTTAAGCTGCTCGCACTCGATGGTCTCGGATCGAAGTGAAAGCATCGACCCCATACCTCATGCCAGCGTGAAACAGAATTTCTCGAAACTGTGCATACTCACCGTCGTCGTTCATAGAGAGCACTGAGAATGCTGTAGGATGAACGAGCTTGGAACAGAGCTTGAACGTGTGCTCGTAATCGTCCTCCATTCCTACTTCTTTAGCCAATGCCCGAACATTCAAGTGTTTCTCGCCCGTAAGACCCTCGGCATCCCTGCGTTCATAAGCAAGCCTGAGCGTTTCATTCAATTCGAGATTCTTGCTCGCAGGACTGACATATTCCATCCACTTCTTCAGAGATTCAAATATGTCGATCCCATCAATGGTCACGTCTCCAACGAAGCGTCTTGCATTGGATTCGGACTTGAGAACGTACCTGACGCAAACGTCCAATTCTAGAAGGTTACGACACGCCCACGCCTCTAATGCTGTGTCTTTTTCGTATCCGAATTTGAGGTTTTGGTATTGCTTCAATACAGAGTTCAGCAAATTGTGTGCGACATCCAAGACGTAACTCTCGCGTCCATCCCAAGGGGCACTCAAATACGCATCGACCTCTGCAAACACCTGATCCGCCAATTCGACTTCGCCAGCCATTATTGATCCTTCACCACGGAATTGCGGCTCACAACTTAAACAGCAATCCAACAAGTATCGCAGCTAGTACGGCGAGAACAAACTCTACCAGTAAGGCATCCCACTCGGTCAGCCGTTGCCATCTAGTCGGCGGTAGCTTGATGAATCTCTCGGCTCGTCCGTCTAGAAATCGAATCCCGGCTCTACGGGATGATTCACAAAGCCCATGAACGCTTCTTCCTGAGAAGCGAACTTGGGAAAAGAGAACCAATTCCACCACTTCGGGGCGAGTTCAGTATAAAGTGAGGCGGTGTTAGCGGCGAGCGTGTCACATTGGTCACAGAACGGTAATTTCTGAGGAACCGCATTTGGACTAACAACCCTTTGCCCATTGACGATTAGGTACGGTTTGCGGACACGATACGGCATGTGGTAAGGGTACGCCGCCGACAGGCAGCTATGGAAGACCAAAATGCCGCTTAAGATATTCAGTCAGGAGTGTCGTACCCACTGAAGTCCCGAGCTTCAGACCATGATCTAACACTTTCCCCGCGTTTCGGCTGATCCAACCCCGCACATCAGCCCCCATTGTTTTTCCGTCTTTCTCGATGGCTTGAGAGAGTTCCGCCACATCCTCATCACCGATTCCAGATTCGTTCAGCACTTTTTTCAGGTCTTCCCAATTTCCAACGGCGATGTTTTGGGTGTTTACCACGTGATCCCCTGCGATCATGTAAAGGTTCCCGTACACGTTGGTGACGACGCTCCGCTGAATTTGTTGTGCTTCCTGCGATCCCCGTTCGACATGGTTCAAATCCACCCCTGACTCTTCGGACTCATTCTTGATGTCGATTGCCATCGTCAGCACACGAGTTCGGATCGTGTCCAGCACGCCAGCAATTGCGGTCTTGGGGACCTGCTGCCAAGCCGTCATCAGGACGCATCCTTCCCCGAGGAAACTAGATTGGTAGAGTCCAATCATGTTGCTGGGCCAGTAGTAAATGAGAGCACCCTTCGCATCATCTAGTGCCTCGTAAGCACTCACGGGTTCAGTGAGACGGACGGTTTGACCCGCCCATCTGTGCTCTGGTTTCAGCAAACCTGTAGGGATGGGGCGTCCCTGATACCTCACGCCGACCCCCGCGAAATTCCCCAATGCTTCAGCATGTATGACGCGGTATTCGGGCACATCCTTCGGGTTGGGATAGCCATTGAGTTCTTGTTCTGCCCATGTTCTGAGCAAAGGGGCTTTCAGGTCGTTCGCAAGCACAATGCACTGACGCAGGACCGCAGTGAGTGGGGGCGGATCGTTGGCGATGCCCATATTGATGATGTTGTCCAAAAGCTGCATCACGTCGGAATTATAATCTCGCTCGATTCCAAAAGGTTCTGTCTACCGGGAGCAGCCTGTTCAATTCTGCTGGTGAGTCGGGCTTCACTTGCGTTAGTCTCGGAAGGAACACGTTAAGGTAAAGGAAGGGCTTATGACTGAAGCGGGCGGTCTAATCGTAGCGGCGATCATTGCTGGAGCCGTGGCCATAATAGCGGCGATAATCACTGGAGTCGTATCTTTTCTTAGCCTCATTACCAGCAAGGAACAATCGGTCTCCGAGCACCGTCAGCAGTGGATAGACGCACTTCGGAAAGACATCGCCATTATCGTTGGTCGTGTCGTCGCAATCCACGGGGAATCAATCACCGAGCAGGATGATGATGACCAAGACAAGCTCTGGCATAGACTAAAGGGAGAGTTGACTGGCTTTAACAGAGTGATAGTGCGGATCAGGCTACGGCTCAACCCGAACGAAAAGGGGGAGAAGGAAGGACCAGCAACTAAGGCTGTGCTCGACACCTTGGAAAAGCTTAAATCCGTATTTGCCAGTCCCAAACCTCAGTTCCATGAACTCGACGGTCTGGTCAATACGCTGGTGGACAACTCTCAGGTGATCCTGAAGGAGAACTGGAATCGAGTTCGTGACGGTGAGCCTATCTATCAAAAGGCAAAACGCAACACATGGATCGCCGTTAAGGTATTCGTGGGGCTGGGAGTCATCGGAGCCATCTTGTACGGACTTCGCTGGTTCAAAGTGATCTGAGATTGGTAACCGCAGAGGACCTAACCGTTGTGCAGGCGGCTACACTTTTTGGTGCTTCGATTTTTGCATGTTTTGTGTGGTAATTGCTATGACGCTGGCTGAACTCTCTCTCGGCTGCTACATCTACGCTACCATGACCTCTTATGATAGCGGCTATCGTGAATTTCTAGCTGAGACAACCCCCGCACCCGACTTAACACAAGAACCACATCGCAAGAGTCTCCTGAAGTTTCTTAACAGTTGGGGCTGTCGGATTAAAAAAGCCGATCACGATGCCGCTGCCACACAAATTAAGGAATGGTACGATGGCATTAGTAGCAAACTCTTCCCAACAAGTACGGGCCTCCTCTCACTGACCGACTCCGACCTTGACACGGTGGAAGAAGCGTTTAAGGGGTTGGCTGACAGACCTTCCACTACGAGGAAGACATTCGCTGCGGTGCCAACTGCTAAGGTTTTATTTGTGCTCAGGCCGAATGCCCTGATCCCGTGGGACAACAAAATGCTCCGTCACTTTCGTCTGAATGGCTCCGCTGCCTCTTACCGTCAGCATTTGCTATGGGCGAGGGAACGACTTCAGGATTTGAGCGTCGAATGCACGAAACGGGGATTCGCGTTGGCCGATCTGGCGACTAAGATTGAAAGGCCGAAGTCAACACTTCCCAAGCTGATTGACGAATATCTATGGGTTACGGTGACGAATAAGTTCCAACCGAAGCAACTGATTGAGCGATGGGAGAAATGGAGCAGCCCGTGATGTCCTATTACTCAGATATAGCCGACCTTCTATCCTGTGAGGCTTTCAATCGTCTGCCCGAACGATTGTGGCTTTCCGACAGCTTCAGGCGATCAGGTAGTGCACTTCCCTCATACGTCACACCCTGCTCAACCGCCATAATCCCGTAATGGGTGTCATAATCACCGCAGAACAGATTCGCAGGAAACGAAATTCGTGCGACGGCGTTGTGCCAGACGATGACGCGAGGAACCTCAAGATTCGGATCGAAGCCGGGTATCTTCTCTCGTAGCTCGGTTTCCCAATCTCTGCTACGGTCCTCAGCAATCAGATCGGCCATCTGTATCAGGAATGGTTTGATGATGTCGACGGTGATGATTGCAGACAAGGTTGTGTTCTGTGCCTTCGTCCAATTCGGACGTATCATCTTGCCTCTGCCCAAGAATGCTTGCTTCGTTTGACTCGCATCGCCAATACCCGTCTCAGTGTTGAAGGGGAATGTGAATCCTGAATCGCCATACATCGAACCGAGCATCGTCATGGGGCTGTCGAGGAAAACGAGCGGATGGCCCACATTGAACAGCACCAGACCGCAGCAGTACTCCTTGAACTGTTTGAATTTCTCCCGTCCTTGGTTGATCTTTTCCCTAATCGGCGGGTAGGGATCGAACGCACCGAAGCCTTTCAATGGCTCATCAGGCGGATCGAAGTCTTTCACATCGAATACGATTGGGCGATCTTCCCATTCGATGGTGTAGTCAGGTTTCTTGCTCTTCCCCAGATGGCCCTTCTCAAACTCGAAGGGAATCTGCTGGAAGTTGAGATACTTCTCAAAGGCTATCTCACCGTGCGTTCGCGTTGTTTCAGGCACGGTTTTTCTCTTCGCGAAAAGCCGCCTCGATTCTTGCGATGAGGTAGGGATCAGTCACTTCTCGTTCCAGATAGGGAGCCTGAGCAATGCAAAACTGAGTCGGGTCGCCAGTGGATACAGACACGGTCTGCGACTCGTAGTATTTCCCGTTGATGTCCCAGTAAGTGCTTGGGACCGCTTTTTTGTCGCAGGGGATCACGCCATCCGTCCCCAGCAGACTGAAATGCTGGATGAACCATGCGTACTCGTCCCGTGATTTGTGGACCTTCACGAAGCTGAAAGATTCTTCCTTGCGGTAGTTCTCGGGCTTCAAAGCCGAACAATAATCCTCGATGAATTGAATGTGCTCTTTCAGCCAGACGGCGAAATCCCTGAGTTGAACCCCCGAGAATTCACGCATCTTCTGCCATTCCTCAGGCAAGAACCCCTCACCCCGATTCGGCTCCCATGTGCCATCGTCGAACACAATAACGTTCACGAAGCCACGGTTGTAGTACGGAGCACCAGAAGCTCTTACGAATCCATTTTCAAGCAGTATTTTCTCGGTTTCCAGATCGGCATACACGACCCGAGCATTGGGGTTTGAGTTGAATTTGTCGCGTCGGATGTAGGGCATCGTTAGTCCTTTCAGACTGATCCTACCATTCTGGAATCCATTCTACGGGTGACCAGACGGAGTCCGTGGTTAAGAATCAATAGCTGGTGAAGTCGAGTTGGCGGTGTTAAACTGCTTTCGAGGGCTTCTCCCTCTCGTGCTGATCTCGTTTGAGTAGACGGGCTTACCTCGCCACAGCATTAAACTCCCCGAGCCTGAGAACAGAAGAGCATATCCGGAAACAGCACCCAAAGGAGAATTCCTATGAGTACAGCTACACCCCTATCCTACGATCAGCCCATCGAGGCTCACTACGGAACGATTTTCACCCGTTATCTTCGACGGACCAACGAACCACCGCCCACAGGTTGGCAAAGAGGCGTGATAGACCTTCCGCAGAATGCCCCTCGCGTGGACCCGAGCGAAGAGAACAGGTTCATGGAAAATTTGCTACGACTGATCCGTGAGCAATGCTCCAAGACCGACGTGAAAGATGTCAGCCGACAGGGTTTGTGGATTACCAACTTCGAGGATTACGAGGTTGTGAACAAGTATCTTCAGGGGTCAACACTGAAGCTATACGTCGGCAAACCAATGCCAGATCAGGTATGGCTCGATATTGCTGCAATCGGCAAACCGTGGTCAGGCAAGGGACCGATGAATTAAGGAATCGAAAACCGACCATTGTAGTCCGCTGTGCGATGTGCGAAGCGGAGGAGTCATTGAGGCTTGCTTATTGTTGAAAATCGGTCGTCAATCCTCCGCATGATCTTCTCAGCCCACTGAATGCTCGCATCAATGAGTTTGTCGGTCCGTGGGCTTCCTTGCGGACCGCCGAACAAATCGTCAGCCGTCTGCATGTGCAGGCTCGCAAGAATCGCTGCCATGATTCCGATCACCCGTTTTCGGCCTTCGTCCATTGGCGAAGGATAGCAAATTCGCCTTTTGTTCGCTACCATGTACATGCCAGTTGGGGGCTCGATCCTTCGAACGAGATCGGGATAGGCTCGCTGGGATGGTCACAAAGCCTGCCTGCACTTCTGAAACGCCCGAGCCTACCTGAACCCATTCGGGCAGCCCAACCGCCCCCCATTCGGAATGCTATTGTGGGAAGACCATCGCCGTTGTTCGAGAGGACAGACATGGAGAATCCCGCCGAAAGCAACTCCAAAACGGACACCAACGCAAGAAAAGTGTGCCCTGAAGTTGAGCGTTTTCTTGAAAGGGTGGTGGTGCCCGCACTCGTGAATCGGTACATTAAGGAACTGAAAGAAGGAAAGAACCCGCTCACAACGGGCTCGGTCGGGAAGTCGAAGACCATCTCGAAGAACCCGTGACGGCCTGTCCCAACTCCGCAGTGCAATAGTTGAAGCCGAAGAGTGTCGCAGTCATGAAGAGCAAGCAGGGGTACAAGGGCTACGTGATCGCGGCAAGATCATACGAGCTACAGGATGGGGGATTCTCAGCGGAGTTCCCCATCGAGGAGCATGAAGCGGATGGGTTCATTGAAACTGAATTCTACCTGCCCGAAACATTCACCACGCAGGAGTCCGCGATTGAAGCAGGAATTCATGCTGGGCGGCAGAAGATTGACGCTGGTTTCGAGCGGGGATCGGCAGTCGTGGACGGCTGAACAGGGCGTCAATACACAGGCGGACACGGACATCAGAGACGAAGAGAACGAGGGCACGGGAACACGTGAGATCAGCGTTCCCCAGAAAACTTGAGCAAGACTTGAGCAAAGAATCGGGGAAAAATCGACTGGATTTCGGGGATTAGAGTTACTGGGGCAGCGAGTGGATTGACTCAACCCATTGAAACCAAACAGTGGAGTTGGTTGCGGGGGGTGGATTTGAACCACCGACCTTTGGGTTATGAGCCCAACGAGCTACCAGACTGCTCCACCCCGCAGAAAAATCATAACAGTGTAGTGAAGCAGGGTCAAACGAGTTGGCGTTCCGGTCAAGCTGCTTATGGTGTAAATATCGAGAGGGTGCGGCTTTTCCATTCCAGGTTGAATCTCTGGAAGATGGAGCAGACGATGTGATCCACGCTTTCTACGTTCACAAAACCATGGGCTGGGTGCGGCGGCGCACGGTGACTAGTCTTCCTTGCCGGTCTGCTTGAATTTCTTGAGGTCTCATTTTGAATTCCAAGCGGACCCGCTCCAGGCGCTTCTCCGCCTCGCTTGCACGCTTGATTCAGCGGCTCAGCTTCTTGCGCTCGCAGGCATCTACGATCTTCTTGGGATCGATGGCATCCCGGTCGATCTGCTCTTCCAGAATTTTTCCGTCTTTGCCGATCAGGAAGTTGACGCGGCGCGCGGCTTTGTATTTGTCGACATAGACACCGTACTGGCGGGTGACGTCTCCACCCCAGTCACTCAGAAGCGGGAAGGTGACGCCGATCTGGTCGGCGAAAGCTTTATTGGCGAAGGGGCTGTCCATGCTCACACCCAGGACCTGGGTGTCGGCGGCTTCCAGCTTCTTAAGATTCTGCTGGAAGGCCTTCATTTGCGCGGTTCAACCCCCAGTGAAGGCAAAGATGTAGAACGCCAAAACGACGTTGCTTTTGCCGCGATACTGGCTCAGGGAAACGTCTTTTTCGTCGCTGCCATCGAAGTATTGCAGTTTGAAGTCGGGAGCAACGTCGCCAACTTTTAGTTTCATCGGTGCCGGCTCGGGCTTGTTGCCCTGCGCCTTGTTGCCCTGAGCACGGATCTGCGGGCAGATAATCGCAGCTGTGAGCAGCCAGACCCCCAACATTGTCGAAAGACCTCTTCGTTTCATGGAAGCTCCTTCGGAAAGTTTTCTATAGCGTACCCCGCGGCTGGGAACGCGGTCAAAGCGTCAAAAGGCTTTCACGAGCAGCAATGCCATGGCCTTTCAGCGGCACTTTGTGCAGTGACTGCGTACAATGACTTTGTACAATGATTAATAATGATTGCTGGCCCTGATCGGATTGGATGAGCATTCAAACTCTAAACGACATTTTATTGGCGGTATGCAAGAGCCGCCGCGACCGCGTGATGCTGCAAAAGGGGGCCCTGGGCTGGGTACCGATCTCTTCCACGGAGATTTACCGCGGCGTCGTGGGTGTCGCGCGCGCGCTTGAATCCTGGGGAGTTCGCAAAGGCGATCGCGTCGCCGTTCTCAGCGAAAATCGCCCGGAGTGGACAATCGCTGATTTCGCGGCGCTTGCCCTGGGCGCGGTCACGGTTCCGATTTATTCCACGCAGACACCGGAGCAGACTTCATTCATCCTCAACGATTCCGGGGCGCGAATCATCGCGGTATCCACGAAGCACCAGTTGGAAAAGGTGCTGACCATTCAGCGGCACACGCCGGTGGAGCGGATCCTGGTGATGGACGCGGTCGAAACTGCGCACGCGGTCCACATGCAGGGACTAATGCTGCAAGGGCCGATCGACTTCGATCCGGAATTCGATGCCCGCTCGCGATCGATTGGGCCCGACGACCTGGCGACAATTATTTACACCTCAGGCACGACCGGAACTCCGAAGGGAGCGATGCTGTCCCACGGAAACATGGCGTCGAATGTCGCGTGTTCGATGGAGGCATTCGGCTTCGGGACAAAAGAAGAGGTGAGCGTATCGTTTCTACCACTTTCCCATGTGACGGCGCGGCACGTGGACTTCGCGCTGCTGTACCGCGGTGTGGTTCTGGCATATTGCCCTGACATTGCGCATCTGGCGCAGGCTTTGGCGGAAGTGCGACCCGACATTTTTGTTGGTGTGCCGCGGGTGTACGAGAAGATTCGCCAGCAGGTTATCGCCAAAGCTGCGGGCTTTCCGAAAAGCGCCGTCTATCGCTGGGCGCTTTCGGTGGGGCGCGCTCACCGCGCCGAAACTCTGGCTGGAACCCGGCCTTCGACGCTCTCCTGGAAAATCGCGGACCGGCTGGTTTTTTCCAGAGTGCGCGCGGGGATGGGCGGAAAGGCGGAGGAGTTCATTTCCGGAGGCGCGCCACTGGGCCGGGAATTGGCGGAGTGGTATGCCGACATCGGCATTCCCATCCACGAGGGGTACGGGCTGACGGAGACCTCTCCGGTAATCGCGGTGAACACGCCGATGGCCCACAAATTGGGGACGGTCGGCAAGCCGCTGGCAAACGTCGAAGTGAAGATTGCCGACGACGGCGAGGTGCTGGCACGCGGGCCCTCGATATTCAAGGGCTATTGGAATCGCCCGGAGGAAACGCGAGACGCGTTTGTGGACGGCTGGTTCAAGACGGGCGACATCGGATATCTCGACCGCCAGGGATACCTTTCGATTACCGATCGCAAGAAGGATCTGATCAAGACTTCCGGCGGGAAGTTCATCGCGCCGCAACCGATCGAGAATTCGCTGAAGCTGAACCCGCTCATTGGAACGGCGGTGGTGTTCGGTGACCGGCGGAAGTTTCCCGCAGTGCTGATCGCGCCGCACTTCCCTGCTCTGGAAGATTGGGCACGGGCGAATCAGGTTGACTTTGCTTCGCGCCAAACACTCGTCGCGAACGCCAAGGTGCAGGCTCTGTATGAAGGCATCATCGAAGAACTGAACCAGAACCTGGCGCGCTTCGAAAAACTGAAACGGGTGCTGGTGGTACCAGAAGAATTGTCGGCGGCGGATGGAACGATGACGCATACTTTCAAGGTGCGGCGGCGCGGAATTGAAGAGCGGTACCGGACCTTGATCGATGAGATGTACGAGAAGGCGGAGACGGCCGGGGGCTAAGGTGGTGGAGTGCCGGGCGTCCCCGCCCGGCGGACCCTTCGACTGCTCTCAGGGTTGGCTCGCGAGACGCCCGTCGCTCCACGATCTGGTTCACAGTTGGCTGTGGCCGTACAATAAGGTCATGACAGACTCATTCCTTATCGCTGGCAGGCAATTCCGTTCCCGCTTGATCGTTGGGACCGGCAAATACAAGTCTTTTCAGGAAACCGCGCGGGCGCTCGAAGCCAGCGGCGCCGACATGGTGACGGTGGCCGTGCGCCGGGTGAATCTTGACCGCAGCAAGGAGTCGCTGCTCGATTACATCGATCCGAAGAAATACTTCCTTCTGCCCAACACCGCCGGCTGCTATACGGCCGACGACACCATCCGCACCGCTCGGCTGGCGCGCGAGGTTGGACTCTCGGACTGGATCAAGCTGGAAGTGATCGGCGACCAGGCAACGCTCTATCCGGATGTGCAAGCGACGCTCGAAGCCACGCGCGTGCTGGCGAAAGAGGGATTCACGGTGCTGGCCTATACGTCGGACGACATCGTATTCGCGAAACGGCTGGTGGACGCCGGAGCCTCGGCGGTGATGCCTTTAGGCGCGCCCATCGGCAGCGGGTTGGGTATTCAGAACACCGCCAACCTGCGAATTCTGCGCGAGATGATCACGGGCGTCCCTTTGATTGTGGATGCGGGCGTGGGCACCGCTTCGGACGCAGCCATTGCCATGGAACTCGGCTACGACGCCGTGCTGATGAACACCGGCATCGCCGGCGCCCAGGAACCGGTGCTGATGGCGGAAGGGATGAAGCACGCAGTGCTGGCCGGACGACAGGCGTACCTGGCAGGGCGTATGCCGCGGAAGCTTTATGCGACGGCCAGTTCGCCGCTGGAAGGCGTGGCGCGATAAAGACACGCTGGTGGAGGGCCGGGCGTCCTCGCCCGGCGTGCGAGATGCCTGTCGCCACACGACAAAACATAGGGCGGCCCCAAGGGCCGCCCTTATTGCCTCTGTTGGATTCGTTGGCTCTAGAGCATCTTGACGCTGTCAACGTGGATCTTGTCGCCGTCGATGTGCCCGGTCACGGCAACATGATGCCCGTAGTGCTCCTTGAGGGCTTCGGGATTGTCCACCGTCAGGACCGTCTGGTCTTTATCAGTAACGACCACCGGGCTGGCGCCGGCTGCGATGCACTTTTTCGTACATGCTTCCGCGCCCGCGTTGGCTCCCTTAACCCCACACTTGGAGTCGCTGACCCAGCCTTTCACGGTCTGGGCATCGCTGGCAAATGACACCGACGCGACCAGCACAATCAGCGCGCCGGCAAGTAACAACGAGAGAAATTTCCGCATGTCACCCTCCTTAGATTGGTTCCCACACGTGATGCGATCTCTGAACTCTATCACAGGAGGAGCAGAGGCTGGGCTGTGAAGAATTCTTTCAACCAGCATCTGCCTGTCTCTTAGCACTAATTCTTGGCGCGGCCGGTGGGCGGCTTCTGCGGAGGATCGGGAGCGACGTAAACGACTTCTCCGCGCCGAGTGTAGTGAAGCTGCTCGCGGGCTTCCTTTTCGATGGCGGCAGGATCGGATTTGAGCGATCGGATCTGGTCGACGTAGTGATTGTTCTCCTTCTGCACGCGCTCCACCTCACTCTGGAGCGATTGCATCTCGGCGCGCTTCTGGCGATAGATAACCATGCCGTTGGCTCCGAACATGGCGTGTAGCAGTAATCCAACGATAAGAAGAACGGCCGCTGCGGTTCCCAAACGACGCCACTCCAGGGCGAGCCACGACCAGACCGGGCGCGTGCGTTCGACGCAGCGCGCCGCCACGGCCTCTGCCTTTGGAGCCTGATCCTTGGCCTGATCCTTAGCCCGATCGATGACCGCGCGGAGGCCTTCCTCCGGTCGTGGAAGGATGCGCACTCGCGACGGTGGTCCTAGTCGAAGATCCATGCTTTGGCCGCCGCACTCAACTTTGCCAGGTCTTCCCTGCTGCGCGCTTCGCTATACACGCGCACCACTGGCTCCGTGCCCGAGAGCCGGTAGCAAACCCACGATCCGTCGGCGAGAACGAGTTTGAGTCCGTCGGTCCTCACCGCACTGGCAACTTCGATGCCATGAAACTCGCTCGGATCGCGGCGTAACTTCTCAGTAAACTTCTGTTTTGCTTCCGGCGTCAAGCGGAAGTTCTCACGCAGCGGGTAGAAGGAACCAACTTTGGCAAATAGGTCGCCCAGTTGTTTGCCGAGCGAGGCGCCACGACGCGCGACCATCTCGCAGCAGAGCAGGCCGGCGAGCACGCCGTCTTTCTCAGGGATGTGTTTGCGGATGGAGAGGCCGGCGCTTTCTTCGCCGCCAATGAGGATATTGTCCTGCTTGATGAGTTCGCCAATGTATTTGAAGCCAACCGGGGTTTCGTAGAGCTCGATTTTGTGTTTTTCGGCAAGCGCGTTGATGAGGTTGGTGGTGGCAACGGATTTGCCGACTCCGTTTTTCCAGCCGCGGGTTTCAACCAGGTAGTCAAAGAGCAGAGCGATGATGTAATTGGCCTGTATGAACGTGCCATCGGCGTCGACAATCCCAAAGCGATCGGCATCTCCATCGGTCGCGATGCCAATCGCCGCGCCCATTTCGCGCATCTTGTAACGCAGGTCTTCGAGCAGGTGATCGTCGGGTTCGGGGGCGTGACCTCCGAAGAGCACGTCGCGGCTGTCGTGGACCGCGGCCACGGTTATGCCGGCCTCGCGCAGGAACGCGTCAGAATAGCCCCGGGCTGCGCCCCACATGGGATCGAAGGCAATCTTGATGCCGGATTTCTTGATGACGTCGAGATCCACGATTTCGCGCAAACGCGAGAGATACATACGGCGCGGGTCGATAGGTTGCGCCTCGGCTTTTGTAGTGTGCGGCGTTTGCGGATTCGCATCAGTGAAGATGGCTGCGATCTCCGACTCGATAGCTTGCGTGACTTCAGGGAGCGCGGGTGCGCCATCGGGCGTCGAGAACTTGATGCCGTTGTATTCGGGCGGATTGTGCGAGGCGGTGAAGTTGATGGCGCCGTCGGCTTTCGACTGAATCACGGCATAGGAAATGGTGGGCGTGGGCGCGGGCTCCGCGATGACCAGCGGCGTAATGCCGTAGGAGGACAGGATGTCAGCGGCCATGGCGCAAAAACTTTCGCCCAGAAAACGTGGATCGCGCCCGACAATAACTTTGACTTTTGCCCCGTTCGACTTCTGCGACGACACGTAGCGCGCGATGCCGTGCACGGCCCGGTGGACATTGGCAAACGTGAACTCTTCGGCCATCACGGCCCGCCATCCAGATGTGCCAAACTTGATTTGCGTTGCCATCGGATGGCCGATTTTATATGACCGACAAAAGGCTCGTTCTTACTACCTGCGGTTCGCTCGAAGAAGCCCTGAGCATCGCCCACGCGCTGGTGGAGCGGCAACTGGCCGCTTGCGTCAACATCGCACCCCAGATTGAATCCGTATATCGCTGGCAGGGCGAGGTCGAGACGGCAACGGAGTGGCTGCTCATAATCAAGACGACGGCAGACGCTTTCAATCGCCTGCGCGAGGCTTTGAGTGAGCTGCATTCCTACGAGCTTCCGGAGTGCGTTGAGATAGCCATTGAAGATGGGAGCGCGGCGTACCTGCAATGGATTGGAAAGTCGGTGCGTTGAGGGTGGAGAGCCGGGCGTCCCCGCCCGGCTGGACGGGTGAGGCGCCCGTTCCTCCACGAGCGCGCTAGATCCCGGCCAGCGCCTGGTCGAGATCGGCGAGGATGTCCTCCACGTCCTCGATACCGACGGAGACGCGGACCAGGCCGTCGGTGATGCCGATCTTGCGACGGCCCTCTTCGCCGATAGCGGCGTGCGTCATGGTCGCGGGATGCGAAATCAGGGTTTCGACTCCGCCCAGGGACTCAGCCAAGGAACAGACGCGCACCTTACGCAGCATCTTGTTGGCGTTCGCGAGCGATCCGGTTTCGAAGGCGATCATGGCTCCGAAGCCGGACATCTGCCGTTTGGCCAGTTCGTGCTGCGGATGATCGGGCAATCCGGGATAGAAAACCTTCTGCACCTTCTTGTGTTTCGAAAGATAGTCGGCGACCTTGCGGCCGCTGCGGTCATGCTGTTCCATGCGCACGGCCAGCGTCTTGACGCCGCGCAGGATCAGCCAACACTCGAATGGCGACAGAATGGCTCCGGCGCATTTCTGAAGAAACGCAAGTTTTGCCGCCTGCTCGGCTTTGGTGCAGACCACAACACCTCCCAGCCCGTCGCTGTGTCCGTTGAGGAATTTCGTGGTGGAGTGGACGACCATGTCGGCGCCGAGTTCGATCGGACGCTGGAAATACGGCGACATGAAAGTGTTGTCGACGACGACCTCGACGCCGTGCCGGTGGCTGAGTTCGCTGATGGCGCGGAGATCGCAAAGCTGCATCAGAGGGTTGGTCGGCGTCTCCAGGAATACCAGCCGGGTGTTCTTCTGGAACGCGCGCTCAACGTTATTGATGTCGGATGTATCGATGTACGTGAATGTCAACCCAAAGTTGGCGAGAACCTGATTGAACAGGCGCGGCGTCCCGCCATAGAGATTGTGGCCGGCGACGACGTGGTCGCCTGCTTTGAGCATCGTAGCGATGGCGTTGATCGCCGCCATCCCACTGGCGAAAACGCGCGATGCCGTTCCGCCTTCGAGCGCAGCCAGGTTGGTCTCCAACCGGTCGCGGGTTGGATTCGATACGCGCGCATATTCGTAACCTTTATGCTTTCCGATTTCTTCCTGCACGTAGGTGGAAGTCGCATAGATCGGGACCGTGACGGCCCCGGTGGCGGGGTCGGGCTCTTGGCCGACGTGGATGGCTTTGGTTGCGAAGCCGGATGGTTTGGGAATCAAAAATTTCTCCTGGGTCCGCTTGTCGCTGTTCGCTATTCGCTTTTCGCGCGAACGGTAAACGGCGTTCTTCTATATTCCGCCTTCGAAAATTTTCTTCGACAGATAGCGTTCGGCAGAGTCGGGGATCAGCGTTACGACGCGCTTCCCTGCCCCAAGCCGTTTTGCAACCTGCACCGCCGCATAGACGTTGGCGCCAGCGCTCGAGCCTCCGAGTACGCCTTCTCGCGCGGCAAGCTCTTTGACCATCCCGAAGGCTTGAACGTCGGTGACCATCATGATCTCGCTGCAAACCGAGCTGTCAAAATTCTTGGGGATGAAGCTCGACCCGATCCCTTCCACTTTGTGCGGACCGGGTTTGCCTCCGCCGAGCACAGACCCTTCAGTTTCTACGGCAACGGTGTGTACGTTTGGGAGGCGCTCTTTCAGAAATCGGGCAAGCCCCGTGAAAGTTCCGGCGGTGCCGCAGCCGACCGTGACGGCGTCGACGCGCCCATCCATCTGCTCAAAGATCTCGCGGGCGGTAGTTTCGTAGTGGTAGTCGGGATTGGCGGGGTTCTCGAACTGCGCGGCCATGAAGGCTGAGGGGTCGGTTGCCAGCAGGTCTTTGGCGCGATCAATTGCGCCTTGCATGCCCTCGGCTTCCGGGGTGCGGGTCACCTCGGCGCCGAGGGCCCGCATGATGATGACCTTTTCCTCCGAAAATCTTTCGGGGATGAACAGCCGGACCTTATAGCCGCGACTCACGCCGACCAGAGCGAGGCCGATGCCGGTGTTTCCGGCAGTGGCTTCGATGACGGTACCACCCGGCTTCAGCTTGCCTTCGCGCTCGGCGCGCTCGATCAAGCCAATGGCGGCGCGGTCCTTCACGCTGCCGCCTGGGTTCAGGTATTCGAGCTTGGCGAAAATATCGGCCGATCCCGGAGGCGCCAGCTTCTTCATTTGCAGCATCGGCGTTTCGCCGACGAGCTTGGAGATATCGTCGCTAACGCGCAGGCGCGAGTTTGTAGTGATTGACGGCACATTCCAGAGTAAGGAACAGAAGGGGAAGCGTCAATGCGAGGAATTGGTCGAGGAATTTGCGGTTCACATTTTGTCATCCTGAGCGCAGCGAAGGACCTATGCATTGGGGCGCATTCAAATTCATAGGTCCTTCGCTTCGCTCAGGATGACAGTTGACAGTATCACTCTACTGCGCCCCGGAAGCGGGCTCGGTTCCGGCGTAGTATCCGCTTTTCGTGCGGACGGTAAGTTTGCCATAGCTGCGCGAACGGGCGTCCACTTTCACTTGACGATAGCCGCCCTGGTTTTTCGGCGTCGTCGGTTTGTATCCAATGGTGTACTGGCTGCGGATATCGTGGGCCACGCTGCGGCTGATGGCGTCGACTTCGTCCAGCGTTCTGGGGAAGAAAGCGATGCCGCCAGTTCTCTCGGACATGATTTGCAGCGCGCGTTTGGCGTGCTTCGGATGCTCTTCCTTCTCCAGGATGCCAATGGCGTAAACGGTTGGTCCATTCTCACCCTGCAGACGCCGTACAGCCTGCTCGAGAGTTTCGGCGCTCTCGTTGTCGTCTCCGTCCGTTACCACAAAAATGACTTTCTTTTCGAGCCTCGCCTCTTTCTTCAAGTGGTCAGCGGAGGCTACGACCGCATCGTAGAGCGCAGTGCCGCCGCGAGTCTCGATTTTTTCCAGCCCCTCTTTCAGCTTATTGATGTTGGAAGTGAAATCCTGATCAAGGTAGTACTCGTCGTTGAAATTGACGATGAACACCTCGTCGTTTGGGTTTGAAGACCGCACCAGATTCAGGGCCGCGGCATTCACCTTTTGCCGCTTCTCGCGCATGGAACCAGAGTTATCGACGACGATGCCCATGGCGACGGGGATGTCTTCGTGGCGGAATGAGGTAATGGTTTGGAGGCTCCCATTCTCGTAAACGTTGAAATCGCCCTTATCAAGGCTGGTGACGATGCGTTGCTTGTCGTCGATGACGGTGGCATGCAACACGACTTCTTCAACCTGCTTGCGGAAAACGAAGACGCCGCTGTCGGAGGAATCCGGATTCTGGGCAGAATTCGGAGAGACGGGCTGCCCCGCGGAAGCTGACGCAGGTGCAGGTGATTGGGAACTTGAATCCGGGGCCGCAGGCGACTGGCTCGGGGCTCCCCCTTGCGCTAGAGAGTTAGCCATGAATAAGGTTGTCAGGAGGAAGAGAAGCAGTGGACGAACGTTATTCCGTCGGCGCATAGTAACCCGTCTTGGCGTAGACCCGGAGCGGCGGCAATCCTTTTGGCGGCAAAAGCTTCACTTTTATTTTACGCCATTTGCCATCGCGCACTGGGTTCTTTGGACGGTATCCGATGACATATTGGTTGCGCAACTCGATGCCGATTTTTGTGGAAACATCCGCCAGGTCGTTCGGGTTATCAATGGTAAAAGCCCGGCCACCCGTCAGTTCGGTGACATCGCTGAGCAGGGCAGGTCCGAGCCGCTCTTCTTCGGTCGGGAAGTAATGATCGTAGATACCGATGGCATAGATGAGAATGTCGGCCTCTTTGACCATGGAACGGATCTCGCCTTCCGTATAGCGGCTATGGTTGTCACCGCCGTCGGAGATGATCAGCAAAGCCTTCTTCGGATACTTGGCCTGGCGCATTTTGGTGACGCCGAGGTAAATGGCGTCAAGCAGCGCCGTGCGGCCCCTGGGAACGGTGTAGAGGAGCCGCCCCTGTATCTCATCCACCGAACTGGTGAAATCGGCAATCTCCTCCGGCTTATCGGCGAAGGCGATCATGAAGAATTCGTCTTGCGGGTTGGCGGTCTTGAAAAACTCGACAACCGCCTCGCGGGCGCGCTCGATTTTGCTGCTCATGCTGCCGCTCATGTCAAAGATCACGCCGATCGAAACCGGAGCGTCTTCGCTGGAGAAAGTCTTAATCTCCTGCTGGTCCTTGTCTTCGAAAAGGTTGAAGTTCTCGCGGTCGAGGCCGGTGACGAGCCGGTTTAAGGGATCGGTGATCGTGACCGGCACCAGGACCATGTCGACCTGTACCTTCATGGGCTTGGTGTGGGTTTTGAACGCTGGATCAATGTCGGGCGCTTTCGGAGCCGGTGGCACGACGCGGGGCTGGATGTGGACGTCCTCAGTTGAAGTCTGGGCAAGAAGCGGAAGGGCGCCGCACACAGCAAACACCAGAAGAACAGCGAAGGAGAATCGAGCCGAGAAGTGTTTGCCGTACAACATAGGCCCCACTAAATCCGCGCCTTGGACGGGAGGCGACCCGCGCATCCCAGGGCGCCGGCCACAACAAGCTCTCTAAGCCGGATACTAGCACAGTCTCGAAAAAGTGTTGTCATCTTTTCGTCAACGACGGCGACTCTTGAGTGCAGAATTCCCAAGCTGGCTTCCGACTCTGCGCATCTTTTTTCTCTTTTTGCTCTTGGGGCCGGACTTTGGGCCGGGTCCAGATCGTCCCTGCTACAATTCTGCGTTCCCCCTATGGCAATTATTTCCCCATTTCGAGCTTGGCGCTACGACCCTGAGCGCGTGCCGATCCAGCAGGTAATGACCCAGCCCTACGACAAAATTACCCCCGCTATGCAGGAAGGCTACTATCAGGCCAGTCCTTATAACCTGGTGCGGATTATTCTCGGGAAACGCCTGCCGGGGGACGACGACGCCGAGAACGTCTATACCCGGGCGGCGGCGTCCTTCCAGAACTGGCGCCAGACAGGCGTTTTGCGGCGGGATCCAGAGCCTTCGATCTACCGCTATTCCCAGACATTTAGCGTTCCGGGAAGTCAGGCGCGCGCCGAGCGGCGGGGCTTCATCGGACTCGGCCGGATCGAGGAATATTCCGCGGGCGTCGTGTTCCGGCATGAGCAGACGCTGGCCAAGCCGAAGGCTGACCGACTGGACCTGCTGCGCGCAACTCGCGCCCACTTCGGTCAAATCTTCATGCTGTATAGCGGGGCGGGCAAAGTGGATGCCCTGCTCGATGCGACGGCAGCCAAAAACGCGGCGGCAGCCAAAAACAAAGACGCCGACATCGAGGTCACCGACGGGTATGACGTGGTGCACCGCGTCTGGAAGATCTCCGACCCCTCGGTCATTGCCTCCGTGCAGGAACAGTTCCTGGATCGGAAGCTGATCATCGCCGACGGCCATCACCGCTATGAGACTGCCTTGACTTATCGCAACCAGCGGCGAGCCGACGCCGAGACGGGGCCGGACCTTCCCGCTCCTTACGACTCGGTCATGATGACCTTCGTCGACATGGATCATTCTGATTCCGATAAAGATCGCCCGGGCCTGGTGATTCTGCCGACGCACCGGCTCGTGTTCGGCCTGCCATCTTTTTCGGCCGCACAGTTTCAAGCGGAGGCCCAGAAATTCTTCAATGTGGAAGAGGTCGATGCCGGAATCGATGCGGCGCGCGCCACCGCCATTCTGCGGCAGGCAGGGCACGCAGGAACGGCGCTGCTGGCGGTCACGGCCGGGCGCGCCTTTCTGCTGCACTCCCCGAAGGCCATTGGCACTCGCTTGTTCGGAAACCTTTCTCTGCGCCAGCAAGCGCTGGACGTCGTGCAATTGCACAAGTGCCTGCTGGAAGGCGTTCTGAAGATCTCGGAGGAAGCCATCCGCAATCAGGAAAACGTTTCGTATTGTCGTGAGGCCGCCGAAGCGCTGATGCAGGTGCAAAGTGGAAAGGCGCAAGTGGCGTTCCTCATGAATCCGGTGCGCATGGAGCAGGTTCGTGATATCGCCTTTGCCGGCGAAGTGTTGCCCCAGAAGTCCACCGATTTCTACCCCAAGTTGCTGAGTGGGCTCACGATTTATGCGCTGGAGTAGCATAAGGTGGAATGGAGAGCCGGGCGTCCCCGCCCGGCTGGACCCTTCGACTTCGCTCAGGGCAGGCTCGCGAGATGCCCGTCCTTAGGGCCCTGGCGCAAGCAGCACTGGACGGGGTAGGGTTTAGCAGAAGTGCCCTCCATCACGACGCCGACGACTTTGACAAAGAAGGCTCTCGCCATTCTGTTGGCCACCTTGACGCTTCTATCCGCGGCGCCCTCTGCGGATGAAAAACACATCTCCGTCTACTCTCCGGTTGCGATCTATACCCTCCCGGTTCTGGACCGTGACGGCCAAGAGTATGTCGGCCTCCTCGAACTTCTGGAACCGCTTGGCCGCGTAAGCAGCGAATCACAAGGGCGGCGCTGGAGGCTTCGCTATAACGCGGTGGATGCTGAGTTTGTTGGGGGAAAAACGCGGGCCAGGATTCATGGGCGCGATTTTGATTTCACGGCTCCCTTCCTGATTGAAGACTCGCGCGGATTGGTTCCGCTAAGCTCGCTGAGCGCGTTGCTGCCGCGCTTTCTCGGAACGCCGGTTAATTTTCGCGAAAGCGCGCGCCGGTTATTCGTCGGCGATGTCGGCATCCAAATCAGTTTCCAATTGGACGCGAGCAACCCGCCCCGGTTGGCGCTGAATTTTAGCGCTCCGGTGAACCCGGCGATCTCCACGGAACCGGGCAGGCTGCGCATGGTCTTTAAGCGCGACCCGGTCGTGTCCCCGGGAAGCCAGTCTATTTCTTTTGACAACAAGGTCATCACGCATGCCAGTTACTCCGAGAACAACGGTGACGCCGAATTAGACGTGGCTGCGAATCAGTCGCTGATGGCAAGTTTCAGCAACGACCGAAAGACGATCATGATTTCGACGATCATGGTTTCGGCGACGCCGAGTGGCGTTGGAACTGGACCGCAGAATCCGGCGCAGGCCCCACCGGCGGCGAACATGGCCCCGAGCAATGTCAATGTCAACGTCCATCGCATTCTGGCCGTGGTCGATCCCGCGCACGGTGGCGACGAACGCGGCGCGGCCTTGACGGATACGCTGGCCGAGAAAAATGTCACGCTGGGATTTGCGCGGCTGCTGCGACATGAACTGGAGATTCGGGGGTTCGCGGTTGCGTTGCTGCGTGACGGAGATAGCAGTTTGACTCTGGATCAGCGCGCCGCCGCGGCCAACGGCGCGCGCGCCGGAATCTACATCAGCCTGCACGCGGCTTCGCAAGGCAGCGGCGCGCGCGTGTACACCGCGCTGCTTCCGGTCGAGGGAACGAGCAAAGGAATCTTTCATGCGTGGAATGCCGCACAGGCGCCGGCTTTGCCCATCAGCCGCATCGTGTCGGCGGCAATCGTCGCCGAGATGCAGAAAAGAGCATTCCCGGTTCGAGCATCTTCCGCTTCGCTGCGGCCGCTGAACAATGTGTTCATGCCCGCGGTCGCGGTGGAACTGGCGCCCGGAGCGGACGGTGTCGCCGATTTGACCTCTGCCAATTATCAACAGCGGGCCGCGTCGGCGATTGCCGATGCGGTCGTTTCCGTCCGCGACCGCCTGGGGGTTCAACCATGAGGGTGCAACGATGATCCCTAGGCATCTTCTGATCGGTGTGGCCGCGCTGCTAGTGCTGGTGGTGGCGATGGGAATCTATCTGCGCCACATGCGGCGACAGGCTGGGGAACTGGAGTCTCCGGCGGCCGACGCGTTGCCCGTCGCTCCCCCGGCCTCCGGTCCGACGGAAACGGTGACTCTGTATGTGGCGGATGACGCCGCCGGCATGCTCCGCCCGCGATCGGCGCAGATCCCTCTTCCCGGAGGACGCCAGCAGCGAGCCGAGGAATTGTTGCGCGCGCTGCTCCGCATCTACCAGCAACCGGGCGCGGCCCATCCTCTGGCTCCGGCGGCGGACATCCGCAGCATCTACCTGGTCGCTCCGGGCGCGGCCGTCATCGATCTGAACGCTGCCTTCGCCGACCAGCACCGCTCCGGCATTCTCAGCGAGCAGCTCACCGTGAATTCGCTGGTGGAAACGCTGGCCGTCAACGTTCCGGGAATTCAGCGAGTCAACATCCTGGTCGAGGGTAAAGCGCGCGACACGCTCGCCGGACACGCGGACCTGAGCGAAACGTTCGACGTGACGACGGTTGAGCAGGCGGGCGGTCAGTAATCTCAAAATGCGACTGCATGTTTACTCTTTAGTTACTATACCTGTTTCCCTGATTTTTTTTATTTCTCGTTCCTTTAGAATCATAGGTTTAGGAGAAAATTCCCGCCAAATCTTTGAGTTTTAAGGACTTATATGCAAAATATTCCGGAATAAGGACTTATCCCGTTTGAAGCCTCCAAAAATGGTTTTGGGGCAGCTTCGAGGGCCGTCTTAGTGGACGAACCTCGAAACTGCCCCAATCGAATAATCATTGTCGCGCGCATTGGATTTTAAGTCAATGAAATTCGATCATGGATGGTATTCGGCGAAAAAATTCAAGGGCCCGGCCCGAGCGGGGCTTGGACGGCCACCCGCCCTGGCAAGTCCAACGCGTTTAGGTTTTCGCCCCGGTCTTCGTCTTAAGCTCGGCGGGTCGTTTTTCCGCTTCTGTCGCCAAGAGAGGGGCAGAATAAACGTACTCCAGAACGGCGCGTGTCAGGTCGTCGCGTCGGAATCTTCTAGCCGCCTTCTATCCGCCCCGCTCGAACTCGGTAATAACGCTGACCACCATCTCGACGCATTGGACGGGAAACTTGCCCACGGCGGTCTCTGATGCCAGAACGAGGCTATCGGCGCCGTCGTCCAGCGTGTTGTAAATGTCGTTGATCTCCGCCAGCGTCGGCACTGGGGAGCGCACCATCGATTCCAGCAAGTTGGTAGCAACGTAGACGGGACGGCCGATGGCTTTTACACGCCTGATGATGTCCTTCTGGCATGCGGGGATCTGTTGCAGCGGCACTTGCCGTGACAGATCGCCACGATCGATCAGGATCGCGTTGGAGAGCCGGGCGATCTCCTCCAAGTGGACAATACCGCTGCGCGATTCAATTTTTGAAATCAGGGTTGCATGCGGACCGATCAATTCCCGCATCTGCTGCACGTCCTCCGGCCGGTTGGCGAAGGAGAGCGCATAATGATCGACGCCCATTTCACGCCCAATCTCGATAGCCTTGCGGTCCTTGAGTGTGATGGCGGGCAGATCGATCTCGCGATGCACGTTGCACGCCTTGTTGCTGCCGACGCGGCCCGCCTTGCGAACGCGCAGAACGGCCCTCTCGCTGTCAATCTCCATGACTTCAGCCACAACCGCATGGAAATCGATGGTGATCAGGTCGCCCGGTTCCAACAAATCAATCGTGTCCGGAGGCGTGAGATTGAAATTCTTAGCATCGCCATAAACGGAATGGCGGTGAAGTTGGATGAGGCTGTCTTTTTTTAAACTAGTGGGTGCGACTTTGAACGATCCAGTCCTCACCTGCGCCCCTTCGCTGTCCAGGCAAATCGGCACAATCGAGTGTTGCTGCAGAAAAGCGATGGTGGGACCGACCCGCTCAATTGGCGTGTGAGAAAGGTTGATGCGAAACAGGTTCACGCCGAGTTCCTGAAGACGCCGTATGACCTTGGGTTTCAGCGAAGCTGGGCCGACGGTGCAGGTGACCTTAGTCTTAGTAGGAGGCGCAATACTCCGTCCCATGGTCCGACCGCCCGCGATCTCGGATCGTTCTCTCATCCCCGTAACTTGCATAATCTTCCCTTACCAAGACTGCGGCGAGTGCCTCCGCTCGCGCCCGAATTGGTCAAATAAGTCTTGCCACCATCGCTTGCGTTTCGAGGCAACATCGACCCGCACGCTCGGGTCACAAATCAAATCACAGAATTCTCAGACCGGATCAGTGAGTTCCAATCTTCCCCCGTTGACCAGTAGCCGCCCTAGGAAGGTCTTGGACTTCAGGAATAGCTTGGCGGCGAAATAGCGCGGGTAGAGGATGCGCATGAGGCTGAGCCTCGGCCCCAGCGGAGCCCGGCTGCGGCGATCCGTGGTCAGGGAGTAGCCAAATTCCTCCAGACAGTCTCCGATCAAGGCCTCCAGAGCATCCACCTCCGGTGGGGAAAGCTTATTTTTCCATCGGTCGATCGGACTGAAGGTCTCCGGGCTGGACTCTTCTTTCCACACCGTGTTCGGAGAAGCCACGCGTCCGACACTGTTCTTTTGAATGCGGCCATAGTCAAGATCGTGATCCAGAAATTCTCCAACCGCGCGCAAGGTTTTCTCGGGATCGCGAACCAGGTCTTCGTAGCGCACTTCAAGGTAATCGTTGGGAAACAGCTTTCCGCAACGTCTTCCCATCTGCACCGTCCATTGCCAAAGCAGCGCCCAGGCGTAGAGGGCGCGTTCTTGAGTCTGCCCGAGACCGTCAGCTCCATGTTGTAACTTCATCGAGAGCGCGGCATCGCGGCCGTCACGAACGACGTGCACAAACAAAGCATCAGGAACCTCTTGCTTGACGGTTTCCATATACATGATGTTGTCAATATCGTAAGAAGCCCAGCGTTGGACATTGGCCCGGCGCGCCAGCTCTCCGAGAGTAATTCGCAAAAAGTCGCCGCCGCTTTTGCATTCTTGCACAATTTTGGACCGCAGTTCTTCGGGACCGAAACCAGTTCGACGGAAGGGCTTGCTCCGCAGCCAGATTTGTACCATCCTCTCGCGATTCCTGGGCACCGACGGGTCTCCGGACATCGCGAGCAGAGTTGAATGCAAAAACGGGGAAGCGTGATAAAGCGGAAATCCACCGGCGGAAAGCAAGCTATCGTAGAGAAGAGCCGTGCCGGAACGGTGACAGCCAATCACAAACACCGGCGATTGTTTTCGTGCCGTCACGTCTATTTTGATCCTCCACGCTCGTCTGTTTTTCTCAACAAACTTTCACGTAATTTTCATCATTCCGTAACACTACTCATTTCTCTAACAAAGTCTATGAAGATACTTGTGTTTATGCAATGGTAGAAAAGTGCCCTCGCAAACTCGACCCACCTAGTGACTTTGGTAACTTTTTTTGATGCGTTCAAATCACCCGGATCGCCTTGCTGTTAACGTCAACTGAGCAGGTCTCCGTTACGTTAGTACTCTCATTTGCGCATCGTCGGTACTCTTTGCCTTCCCGCCGAACCCTTGGACAATATCAATCAAGCGCCTCAGTTCGCCTCGCAAGCTTTTGGAGCAGCCGGGGAAAGGTCTTAGAACTGCACACGGATGATCGAAGGTCCAAACAGCACGAATCGTACTTTTGCCTGGCTGCGATCTAAGAACGTTCGCGGAAAGCAAATGGTGCGCGTCATCGTAACCGTGGTAGTCACCTTGGCTCTCCTCGCGCTGTCCAAGTATGAGTTCCACGCTGATCTTCGGCTAGACCAGATCGTGTTCGTGGCCTTGGGGTGGGTCTTGGCGGTCGTGATCCATCGTTCCCAGGCCGAAGCAGTCGCCCAAGCCCCCCTCGTTCGATCCCAAGAGCTTTTGCAGCAATCCCAGAAAATGGAAGCCATCGGTCGCCTCGCCGGCGGAGTGGCCCACGATTTCAATAACTTGCTCGCAGTGATTACCGGCTACAGCGATCTGCTGTTGGAAAGTCTGGCTTCATCTGAGCCCGATCAGCGGAAGGTTGAGCAGATCAAACAAGCTGCCAACAGCGCGGCTTCCCTCACGCGCCAGCTCTTAATGTTTAGCCGCCAGCAAGTCGTTCAACCGGTGATCCTGGACATTAACCAGACCGTCGGCAATATAGAAAAGATGCTCCAGCGCCTGATCAAGGAGAACATCGAATTTACGGTTGTGCTGGATCGCCACCTGGATCGCGTAAAAGCAGATCCTGGGCAGATCGAGCAAATAGTCCTGAATCTGGTGGTCAACGCGCGCGACGCCATGCCAAACGGCGGAAAGTTGCGCATCCAGACGAGCAACGCGCATCTGGAGAAAGACTCCCCTCAGGCTGGAGCAGGCGAACCACGCGGCCGCTTCATATTGCTGGAGGTGACCGACACAGGAACAGGCATGGACCAACAAACCCAGGCGCGCATCTTCGAACCATTCTTCACTACGAAAGCAGTGGGCGAGGGCACCGGGTTGGGCCTGGCGACGGTCTATGGAATAGTAAAGCAGAGCAATGGCCATATCGAAGTCCAAAGCACGTTGGGGCACGGCTCGTCTTTCAAGATCTATCTTCCTGCTGCCGAGCAAACGGAAGCAGACCAGGAGTCGCGGAACAACAGTGCGGAAACTGCTTTTTCGGGAGAAACCGTGCTCGTCGTCGAAGATGCGAAGCCACTTCGTGGTTTGATTTGCGAAGCATTGAGCGCGTCTGGGTGCACCGTGTTATCTGCGCGGGATGGCCGGGAGGCCTTGCAAATAGTCAACGAACGGAAAGGTGTGATCGACCTGCTGTTGACGGATGTGATTATGCCCGGAATAAGCGGCCCAGCTCTCGCAAAACAGGTTCGCTCACTTCGCCCCCGGACGAAAATACTCTTCATGAGCGGATATAGCGGCGAGTTTCTCCCGGACATGTTGACACCGGGTGTGTCGTTCATCCAGAAGCCCTTCACAGTTGCCGATCTGGCGCGCAAGATTCACAAGATGCTGGCCGGCAAACCCAAAGAAACTTCGGCAAGCGCTGCCGCTCACTCGTAACCAACCGCCGCAGTTCGATCGACCTCGCTCTCACGATGAACAGCGAACTACTGCTTAGTCTCTGACGCACCTTACTTCTCTAGAAGCTGGGTCGGTATAGCTATGCTGTCCCGCCGGACATGGTGCACCCGAGCCCCGCTGGTCCCGCTGGCCGGACTGCCCCTGGTCATCCCGATGGTCCCGATCGCCGGACCGCCCCTGGGCACCCTGCGGTCCAGGGGGCCCTTGCTGCGGGCTTGTGTTGCAACCGCTAATAAATATGGCTAGCAAAATTACCACCGTAGCTAGCGATCTCTTCATTTGATTCCTCCTCATGTTCTGATGCTGCTCAATGCAATATGCCGCTACCGTAGACGATGGTACACAGCGGGAATAGTACACATGTCGTACCAGCGCGCACTGTTCTATTTTGCTCAGTTATCTAGGATGATTTTTAGCCTTCATTTAGTACAGGACTCATTATTGGGCGGGCGGGGATTTCGGTCGGGTGCGGCGTTCCACTTACCTTGGACACCGGCACACAGATGGGTTTGTGATGAAAAACGTCGGGGGCCTGAGTGCGGAAGTGGGAACGCTCGCAGCATCCCACTCATCGCAAAAAAAACGCGATGAGTGGGGCACCAGCTTGTTATACTAACCCAAAATTCCAGTTGGAGGTGTTCTTTGCGAATCCACGTTTTGCGGCTTTTGGTGTTTTTGCTGGTGTGTGTGGCGGCAGTTCCCTGCAGGGCACAGGATAAGGTGACGATCCTCTATGACGCGTTCGGGGAATCGAAGGAGTTGACGAAGGATTGGGGATATTCCGCTTTGGTTGAGCACAACGGAAAGCGAATTCTGTTCGATACGGGGAATGATGCCGCGATTTTTGAACACAACGTGAAGGCGCTAGGCATAGACCTGACGAAATTGGATTTTGTGGTGATCTCGCACCGGCACGCAGACCACACGACGGGGTTGAGATATGTGCTGAAGGTGAATCCGAACGTTACGGTGTATGTGCCTGCGGATGGGACGAATGGATTTGGGGGAGCGCCGCTTCCGAAGACGTTTTTGCGGGCAGATGAGAGCTTGCCAGTGAGAATGCGGTATTTCGGGGGAACAGAGCCGGAATATTTCACAGCGGGCAAGCTGTATGACACGGGGAATTTTGTGTTGGTGAATCAGTTGACGGAAGTATCGCCGGGGATTTTCCTGGTGCGGACAGTTTCGCAGAAGAAAGGGACGCTGGAGCTGCCGGAATTGACGCTGGCGATCAAGAGACCCAACGGATTGCTGCTCGTGGATGGTTGCTCGCACGCGGGGATTGAAGCGATTTTGGAAGCGGCAAGCGCGGTGGATCCGAGGACGGAGATTGTGTTTGGGGGATTGCACCTGGTAACGACGCCGGTGGAAGAGATTGATGTGCTGGTGGAGAATTTAAAGACGAAGTGGAAGGTGCAGAGGATTGCGCCGGGACATTGCACAGGTGAGCCGGCGTTTGCGCGACTGAAGAAGGCGTACGGGGAGAACTATTTGTATGCGGGGTTGGGAACGAAGATGGAGCAGTAAGAATGGCGCACATCCAGGAATGGGGCAATCTGCTTGTACTTGGCAGGTAACGGCTTCTGGGAAGCGAAAAACTGGGCTACGAGAGGGTGTAAATAAAACTGTGTAAACGGCCATGGGAAGAAGAAAATAGGAGGACCCCATGGCAATCGACAAGAAGTTAATCGACCAACTGCTGACCAACTACAAGAAGCCCGAGGATATCA
>JBEKYF010000037.1:0-34508 GCA_049511255.1 Terriglobales bacterium
CGGTCTTTTACGCCATCGACAACGAGAACTACTTCACGGTTCCCTTCCTGCTGTTGTTCGTGATCGGTTACTGGGTCACGGGGCTGATGTCACTGCTGCAGGGGCGGTTCGCCGGACTCTCGATGGGTTCGGAAACCCACACCAAGCCATTCCCGGTCGGCGTGTAGTCAGCGCACGGGAGCGTCGGAGGGAAGGTTGAAGTCAATGGTAATCCTGGTCTCGGTCTTCAGCGGTTTTCCATCGAGCTCATAAGGCTCGTACCGCCAGTACTTCACCGCGTCCGCGGCGGATTGGGCAAGCTCGGGCGGGCCTTCGATAACCTTCACATCGCGCACCGTTCCATCCTCCATGACCGTCGCGGCCAGAATGACCGTGCCTTCCAAGCGCGAAAGAAGAGCCTGCGCGGGATAAACAGGCTCGACGCGGTGCACCAGTTGGCCGCCCGAAATCCCTTGCGTCACCGGCGCAGAGGGCCCGGGCAACGAGACTTTCGTGGAGAGAACTCCGTTGAGAGGGGACTGATTCGTGGAGCCGGCGGAGATCCACGGCGGCTCGGTCGAGGCGGTCTCATCCAACCGCGAATCGATGGAGCCCGAGGCATTGTGCGATCCAATCTGCGAGCCGGGAACCTCGCGCGTGATGGTGAAATCGGCAGCAACATCCTTTGGAGTCTTCTTTCCCGAGACTACGTCCACTTTTGAGGCGAACTTCACGGGAGTTCCGGCTGAAGTCTTTCCGCTGGATGGGAACGGGGATTCGTCACCAGGATTCGCCTTCCAGACTGGGTCATTATCGGGAGGATGTTTATCGGGAAAATGTTTGTCGGGAGAATGTGCGGCTACGGCGTTGACGGTTGTGGTGCCCACAGAAGACGGCTTCGCCGAATCCGCCTTGCCATCCGCGTCATCCGAACCGCGCCACCCAAGCCAGATCGCCAGGGCAAGCAGCGAGATCGCTACGAGGCCGATGGCGCCCAAAGCAAACGGTCGCGATCGAGTTCCCAGGAAAGCGAGAGCCACGTCCTCGACACGATCCGACGCCGGTAGCAGGCCGGAGGGTTGCGGCCTCTCCACCGGAAGCTTCGGCGCGGCGGACGATGCGCCATGCGGTTGCGATGCGCGTGTGCGTTCCGCGAGCTCCGCCAGTTGCTGAAGAAGAGCAAGATGCTGTTCGCTGAAGGCTGCGGGCTTGGTGGAAAGAACCTCGAGAATTCCGTTGACCCCGCGCCGGCCCTGAATCGGCAAGATGGCAATCGAGCGCAAACCGAGGCTGCGGCAGACTTCCACATCGACGAGCGGATCATTCTCGGTATCTGCGCAATGATGAATTTTACCGGTGCGCAAACACCTTCCCGAGATTCCTCCAGTCTCCCCACCCAACTGCGCACCGAGAGCCGGTGCTGTGTCGCCACTGCGCGCGCGGCACACCATCGTCCCTTCCTTCCACATCGCTAGTGCGGCTCCGGAGGCGCCCGTCAGTTGTCGGGCAGCGTCTGTGATGGTCGCCAGTATCGGGTCCAGGCATTGGTCCCCGGCTGCGATCAGCTCTTTCAGGGAGGACAGGGCCGCGCTCTCTATTTCCCCGGAGCGGGGCGGCTCTGATTGAGGCACAACCACAGATCTCTCTCGGTCGGTAAATTGCCGGACAAAACCAGCAGAACAGAAGCGGCACGCGCGATTTGGCCGAAGTATGAGCCAACTCCGCGCGCCTGTCAAGACAAGTGACGCGGCGTGGTCATCGGGTGATCGGAAGTTCGGCAGGGAAAGATGATCCGCTCACCCGATGCTCTGGCGCTTGCACCAAACTAACTAACAATCGAGTCGCGGGGCGGTGCTACCCTGATAGCGCTCTGGTTTCTCGCATGCACCTCCGCAATAGGAATTGCAGGGAACCAATCTCAAGAAGCTTTTACGAACAGTCGAAGCGCTGGCGGATTTGGGGCCCGAACTTACGGCGGACCGCGACTTCCGCCAAACCGCTCGCACCATGCTGACCGCCGTGATGGAAGCGGCTGGCGCGCGCGAGGCTGTCCTATTTTCGTTCGGCGAACGGCCTTCCTTGCTGACCTCGGTCGATGCCCAAGGATTCGCGCTGCTGCCCGAACCGTCGCTGATTCCCCTGCTTCCCCGCCACGTGCACACTCTGACCGCGGCCGTCGGCCCTGTAGTGCTCAACAGTTCCACCTACGATGTCTTTCTGAGTTCGAACGGCAATGTCGCGCCCGAACTGTTCAAGTGCGTTTGCCCGCTGAAAGTTCGAGGAAAGCTCGCCGGAGTGATCGCCCTGGGACGCCGGCCCGGCGATGCAGTCTACGAAGAAGACGCGCTCGACGCTTTTGAAATGCTGAGCCACTACGTGGCGCTGGCCATTCAGAATCACACTCTCGGCCAGACGCTGGCCCAGCGGGTTTCTGAAAACCTGCGGCTGCTGGCCTCGCTGCACGGGTTCTACGACAACGCGCTTGAAGCTTTCGCCACCGCCATCGACGTTAAACACGTCAACATTCATGGACACTCGCTGCGGGTGGGCCGCTACTCACAGGCAATCGGCGAGGCGCTGGGGATGGACTCGAACGACGTTGCGTCACTCCGGTCGGCGGCCTATCTGCACGACATCGGCATGGTTGCCGTCGATAAGCGGCTAATCGGAAAAGCTTCGGCGCTCGACGCGGAAGAATCCCGCGAGATGCGCGATCACACAGTCGTTGGACATCAGATCGTAAGCCACGTGCAGTTTCCCTGGCCGCAGATTCCGGAAATCGTGCGCTGGCACCATGAACGTGCAGACGGGTCGGGCTACCCGGACGGCTTGCATGGCGACGAATTGCCGCAAGCGGTGCGCATCGTGGCCCTGGCCGAGACCTTCGATGCCATGACCAGTGAACGTCCCTACCGCGAACGCATGACGGTTGGAGTCGCGCTTCAGGAATTGATCCGCATGACCCCGCAAAAATACGATCCCCACGCGCTCCAAGCTTTGCTGATCCAGGTGCGGCGGGACGCGATCGGAACGAACCGCATCCCGATCCTTGACCCCGACATGATGAATCTTGCGGCCACAGACGTGGACCAGTTGGCGTCCACCCTGCAACACAGAATCAGCCAGGCTAAGATTTTTCTTACCTGAAATCGGCAGTTCGCGTTGCACCAGTCAGCGCGACCCATCCGGCGCCAGCGAGCCAAATTCTTCTCGGTGTAAAATCGGAACCTAGTCCTCTCGTGCCTCGTCTTGTTTCGCGATCACGATGTGAACTAGGATAGTTGGCGCAGTTGTATCTATTTGGCGCTGATTTCATCTAATTTCGTAAGTACGGCAACGCAAGCCGACTTGCGTGGAGAGCATTGATGGCTGTCAGTGATCAGTCTGTCGCCACCGGTACCGAGCTCGATCAGTTATCTATCAACACGATTCGCACGCTTTCGATGGACGCGGTGCAGAAGGCGAACTCGGGTCATCCGGGGGCGCCAATGGCGCTGGCTCCGGTCGCTTACTGTCTGTGGCAGCAGTTTCTGCGCTATGACCCGGAAGATCCGATCTGGCCGAACCGCGACCGCTTCGTGCTCTCCAATGGGCACGCCTCCATGCTGCTGTATTCCCTGCTCCATCTGGCGGGCGTGCGAGAAGTCAGTCCCGCGGGCGAAATTCTTTCGACCCCTGCCGTCTCGCTCGACGAGATCAAGAATTTCCGGCAACTGGGCAGCAAAACTCCGGGGCATCCCGAATACGGTTTGACCTCGGGCGTCGAGACGACCACTGGCCCGCTCGGTCAGGGCGTCGGCAACAGCGTGGGCATGGCGATCGCCGAGCGCTGGCTGGCGGAGTATTTCAATCGTCCGGGATTCGAGTTGTTCAACTACAACATCTGGGCGATTTGCGGCGATGGCGACATGATGGAAGGAATTTCCTCGGAAGCCGCATCGGTCGCCGGACATCTGAAACTTTCAAACCTGTGCTGGATTTACGACAACAACCACATCACCATCGAAGGCAACACCGATCTCGCCTACGACGAAAATGTGGCCGCCCGGTTCGCAGCCTATGGCTGGGATGTCCAGCACGTCCACGATGCCAACGATCTGGTTGCGCTCGCCAAAGCCTGCACCCACGCGCTCAGCGTGAAGGATCGTCCCAAGCTGATCATTGTAGACAGTCACATCGGCTACGGCTCGCCTCACCGCCAGGACACAAGAGAAGCGCACGGCGAGGCGCTCGGCGAAGAAGAAGTCAAACTGACGAAGCGCTTCTATGGCTGGCCGGAAGATGCCAAGTTCCTGGTACCCGACGGAGTGCGCGAGAACTTTCGCGACGTCATGGGGAAGCGCGGGCGGCAATTGCGCGGCCAGTGGAATGCGCTGTTCAGCAAGTACAGCACGCAGCATCCCGACTTGGCGGCTCAATTCGGACGCATGCAGCGTCGCCAACCTGCTGACGGATGGGACAAGGACCTTCCCACATTTGCGCCTGATGCCAAGGGAATCGCAACCCGCGATTCTTCCTCCAAGGTTCTGAACGCAATTGCCAAGAACGATCCCTGGCTCATGGGCGGCTCGGCCGACTTGTATCCATCAACGAAAACACGGCTCACCTTCGACGGTGCCGGCGATTTCGAGGCGAATCATTACAACGCGCGCAACTTCCACTTCGGCATTCGCGAGCACACCATGGGCGCAATCGTAAATGGCATGGCGCTGTCGAAAATCCGTGCCTACGGTTCGACGTTCCTCATCTTCAGCGACTACATGAAGACGCCGATCCGCCTCTCGGCCCTCATGGAAATTCCCGCAATCTGGATCTTCTCGCACGATTCCATCGGCGTCGGCGAAGACGGACCAACCCACCAGCCGATCGAGCAACTGATCACCCTGCGAGCGATTCCCGGGCTGATGACGCTCCGCCCCGCCGATGCGAACGAAGTGGTCGAGGCGTGGAAAATCATCATGAAGCTGCAGAAAGAGCCGGCGGCGCTGATCCTGACGCGGCAGGCTGTGCCCACATTCGATCGCACGAAATACCGGTCCGCGGCAGGCCTGGCTCGCGGCGCCTACATTCTGGCCGACGCCGAAGGTGGCAAGCCGCAGGTGATCCTGATGGCCACTGGCAGCGAGGTCTATCTCTGCATCGACGCTTACGAAAAACTGAAAGCGGAAGGCATACGGGCACGGGTGGTCAGCATGCCTTCGTGGGACTTGTTCGAACATCAGGACCAGAGTTACCGCGATGAGGTGCTTCCGCCCGACGTCACCGCGCGGGTCGCGGTCGAGCAGGCTTCGACCTTCGGCTGGGCGCAATATACAGGGCCGAAAGGACGCGTCATCGGCATGCACACCTTTGGAGCGTCCGCGCCGCTCAAGGATCTGCAGAAGAAGTTCGGCTTCACGACTGAGGCCGTCATACAAGCAGCACGCGAACTGATCGGAAAGTGAGGCGCTGCTCGGGAGTTGATAAGCCAGCCCCGGAGGGGCGACCGATCGGAAACTGATAAGCCAGCCCCGGAGGGGCGACCGAGCTTAGCCCAGCGCTTCAGCGCTGGGAAACGTGGGGCAAATGATTAAAGTCCCGTAGGGACGACCGAGTTGTTCGAATCGTGATGTAACGGATTGCTAACAAGGCATTGATTCAATGGCTCAATCATTCAATGATTCAATGCCCTCAGTTGCGGATATTGCCGAGATTTGGCGGCGCGGCAGCGTGGTCAGCTCATGGTTGCTTGACCTGACGGCGATGGCGCTGGTCGAGAATCCCACGCTCTCCGAGTACAGCGGGTTCGTGCAGGATTCCGGCGAGGGACGCTGGACGATCCAAGCGGCGCTCGAAGAGGCGGTTCCCGCCGAAGTGCTGACCGCGGCTCTGTACACGCGCTTCCGCTCGCGGCAGGACCATACTTTCGCGGAGAAGATGCTCTCCGCCATGCGGCAGAAATTTGGTGGTCACGTCGAACCGAAGAACCATTGAGTCATTGAATCATTGAGGTATTGAATCATTGAGAAACCTGGCGGTCCACTGAATGGCTAAATGATTCAACGACTAAATGATTCAATGATTCAATCGAGGTACCAATGGCTCCAACAGAAGTTCTGCCAGCAACAATCAAACCGCAGGTGGGGCGCACCGGAGATCCGTGTGTCATGGTGATCTTCGGCTTTACCGGCGACCTGACGCGCCGCAAGCTGATTCCCGCTCTCTACAATCTCGCCAGCCAGCAATTGCTGTCGCGCGAGTTCGCCGTGATCGGCGTGGGCCGCAGCCCCATGAGCGATGACGACGCGCGTAAGAAGGTCACCGCAGACTTCAAACAGTTTGCCACCGGCGCCATCGATGCCGATTTGTGGGAATGGTTTGTCCGTCGCATAAGTTATATAAGTGGAAACTTCGACGATCCCGCTACTTACGACAAGCTGAAAGAAACCCTGGCCAAAGTTGACCAGGAGCATAACTCCCACGGCAACTATTTCTTTTATCTCGCCACCGCGCCCAACTTCTTCGGCGACGTCGTCGAGCGATTGGCGAAAGTCGGACTGATGGCCGAAGACAACAGCCATTGGCGGCGGGTGATTATCGAAAAACCTTTTGGCCACGATCTCGAATCCGCCAAGGCTTTGAATAAACAACTTTTGAGAGTTGCTACGGAATGCCAGATCTACCGCATCGATCACTATCTGGGGAAAGAGACGGTGCAGAACATTTTGGCGCTCCGTTTCGCGAACGGAGTTTTCGAGCCCATCTGGAATCGCCGCTACATTGACCACGTGCAGATTTCGGTTGCCGAAACCGTCGGCGTCGAAAAACGCGGCGGTTACTACGATGGAGCGGGCGCCCTCCGCGACATGGTGCCCAACCACATCATGCAGCTCATCACTCTGACCGCGATGGAACCGCCGATTTCGTTCGAGGCGAACGCGGTGCGCGACGAGCAGGCCAAAATCCTGCATGCCATCCAGCCCTTCAGCAACGAAGACGTGCTCAGCAAAACCATCCGCGGCCAATACGGAGAGGGCATCATGGACGGCATGCACGTGCCCGCTTACCGTTCGGAAGAGGGCGTGCCGCCGGACTCGCGCACCGAAACCTTCGTCGCCATGCGGCTGCTGATCGACAACTGGCGCTGGGCGGGAGTTCCCTTCTATCTGCGTACCGGCAAGCGGCTGCCCGCCCACAATACGCACGTCGTGATTCAGTTCCGGCGCGCGCCCTTCATGCTGTTCCGCGAAACCCAGGTGGAAAACCTGGCGCCCAACCAAATGGTGCTGCACATCCAGCCCGAAGAAGGCATCTCGCTGCGCTTTGCCGCCAAAGTTCCCGGACCCGCCATGCAACTGGGCGAAGTGGATATGGACTTCGCGTATGCCGACTATTTCGGGCTCACTCCTTCGACCGGCTACGAACGCCTGCTGCATGACTGCATGACCGGCGACGCCACGCTGTTCCAGCGCGCTGACATGGTCGAGGCTGGTTGGAGCATTGTCAATCCCGTACTCGATGTGTGGAAGGCGCTGCCTCCGCGTCATTTCCCCAACTATCCCGCCGGAACCTGGGGCCCGAAAGAGTCCGACGAACTGATGGAACGCGATGGCCGGCGTTGGAGAGATTTCGAGAAATGACAGGGATTGTGTAATTTGGTAATCGGATAATTTTGTAATTTGTGTTTGGCTTTGCTGATCGCGGGGGATCAAATTACATAAGTACCAAATTATAAAATTACCAATTTCCTATGCCGTCTACTCGAATCATTGAAGTCGTCGCCACCGCCGCCGATCTTTTTCACGCCGCCGCCGAAGAATTCATTGGCGTGGCCCGCGCCGCCATCGGCGCCCAGGGACGATTCACGGTCGCGCTCTCCGGTGGCTCGACTCCAAAAGCTCTCTATTCCCTGCTCGCCGCCAGTTACGCCGACTTCGCCTGGAACCGCGTCTTCTTATTCTTCGGCGACGAACGTCACGTCCCGCCCACCGACCCCGAAAGCAACTATCGGATGGTCGAGGAATCGTTGCTGACAAAAATAAAGCCTGCGATTCCCGCCGAGAACGTCTTTCGCGTGCCGGCCGAGAATCCCGATGCCGCCGCCGCAGCCTCAGACTATGAGGCTCAGCTCCGCCGATTCTTTGAACTCCAACCCGGCGAATTCCCGCGCTTTGATCTAATTCTGCTCGGCGTGGGGCCCGATGGCCACACGGCATCGCTCTTTCCCGATTCCCCGGCGCTCGACGAACAGTCGCGCCTGGTAGTCGCCAATTGGGTCGCAAAGTTCAACACTCATCGCATCACCTTCACCTTCCCCGTGCTCAATCGCGCCGCCGAAGTGATGTTCATGGCCAGTGGCGCGGAAAAAGCTGACATGCTGCGTCAGGTTCTCGAGGGAAAGAACATTCCTCCATTACCGTCGCAACGAGTGCAACCCTCCGACGGAAAATTGCTGTGGCTGCTCGACGAAGCCGCCGCCGCAAAATTGACTCGGTGAAGGGTGTCACTCATCTGCCGGACGAGTACAATAAAGTAAATTCCAGTAGTTCCCTAAGGCATACTTTCCGCGCTTGAAGCGCTGTCCCAGTCAGTCAGCAAAGGGGGACGCACCGATGTTCAGCAAAGCGTTCGGCAAAGCGTTCAGCAAAACGGCCAGCAAAAAAACGATCGCCGTCCGCCACGCGGTGTTAGCTGTCGTTCTCGCCTCCGCCGCCTTCAGCCAACAGACGCCCAGTCAACCGCCGCTCAATCAACCGGCGCCCGCTGCGCCCAGTTCCTCGGCAGGGCTCGAGTTTCCCGTGATCATGCGGCAAAACGTGGCTGCCGGCACCACCCCGGTCGGAACCGCGGTCCGGGCCAAACTTGCAGTGGCCACCATGGTCAATGGCGTAGTCATTCCGCAGGATGCACTCTTGTCCGGAGAAGTTACTGAGTCCGTGGCGAAATCTGCCAGCGGCCCATCCCGCCTTGCCATTCGCATGGACTCCGCGCAGTGGAAGAATGGCTCAGCACCCATCGCGCTTTCGCTCGCGCCAAAGGTTTACTTGACCGCCTGGTATTACCCCGTGGCACCGCTGGCGACTCCGGATCTCTCGTCTGGCCTGCCGAACGCCGCAAATCACCCGAAAGTTTGGGATGCGTCTGGCGCCTATCCCGGCCAGAGGAATCCGACTGCACCGCCATTTCCAGGCTCTGACACGGGCGCGGACAAGAACGCGCCGCTCGCGCCAGGCATTTCGAAACACCGCGTCTTGATGAAAAATGTAGAGTCCACGCGCAATGGCGACGGAGCCGTCACCCTTACTTCCAAGCGTTCCAATATCAAGCTCGATAAGCAGACCACCTATGTCCTCGCCGCGGGCGATTTGCTGCCTGCAAAGTAAGAACGGCTGCTTACTCTGCCGAGGTTAACTACTGGTGCGCTATCTTGCCAACCAGATGTGGGCCACCCGCCAAGGTGCGCGCGGGGTGGGGCATCCGGCTCTTACCTAACACTTCATCACACTAACCGGTGAGCGATATCACTGAAATGATCCGGTTGCACGTGCTAAAAGAACGCCTCACAGGCATGCGTAGAGTTTGACCTGCACTCAGGCGCATAGCCCCTGCTGGTCGAACGAACCCACGCGCCGACGCCGGTCCAGGGTCTGCTGCGGACCCAGGGCGGAGCCAAGGTATAACAGCAGCGCGTAACTCATTCCTGACTGGGGGCAACTGACCGTATGTACAGAGTCGGATTCCCGTCCGGATTCGGTTCTCCGTACTCGGCGGAACCTCGGCTTTCGCACGACCCAATATCCTCCCCGAAACAAATTTGCGCCATGAGGTGAGTCTTATGTCCAAATATTTTTACTTCGCAGTAACCGCCATCCTTGGGGTAACGATGTTCGCAACCACCACTCAGGCGCAAGCTCCGCCCAGCGGTGATACCTTCGTCAGCAGCGCAACTCCGAAGGCCAACTACGGTATCAGCCCCATTCTTGTCGTGGGACCCGGCTCGACTACGTTTATCCAGTTCAATCTCTCTGAATTGCCCGCCGGATCCAGCGTCAACAAGGCCACGCTGCGCCTGTACGTGGATGGCGTGCTCATAAGCGGCAGCTTCGACGTGTTCCCGGTGGATGGCGCATGGTCCGAGAACAAGCTGACCTACAACACCCCGCCTCCGTCGCTGGGCAGTTCGGCAACCGGAAACAATCCCATCGCCATCACCAGTTCGAGCCTCAACCAGTTCTTTCTCATTGACATCACCCCGCTCGTGCAGGGCTGGGTTAGTGGAACTATCGCCAACAACGGCGTGGCGCTGGTTCTCACCACTACCAGCGGGTTGTTCTCCTTCGATTCGAAGGAGAGCCTGCTGACGGGCAATGGCCCCGAGTTGGAGATCGTGCTGAACGGACCCGCCGGACCGCAAGGAATCCAGGGGATTCAGGGTCCCGCAGGCTCGACCGGTCCCCAAGGACCGCAGGGGCCTACCGGTCCAACGGGACTACAGGGATCCTCAGGTGCGCCCGGACTCAACGGCCAAGGCTTCAATTTCCGCGGTGCCTTCGGTCCCACCGCCACCTACAACGTGTACGATGTGGTCACTTACAACGGCTCCTCGTATGTGGCGATTGCGTCCAGCGCCGGCCCCAGCAATCCGACGCCCGATACCAATCCCACGGATTGGTCGATCATGGCGCAACAAGGATCGAGCGCCAACACGCGCATGATCTTCCCATCATTCTTCCCTGGCAATCTGAGTGGTAGCTGGCTTGGAGGTCAGTTCATCCTCGACCAGGCAATCACCGTATTGCGCATCGCGGCCACCGCTAAAACGCCAACCACGGCGGGCTGTCCGGCTGCGGTGTTTCGCTTTACCGATGGCACCACGGGAGGACAGGATCTGGTGCTCACGCCGGGGCAATACTGGTCTGACAGCGGACCCATCGTGTTGACCTTCGCTGCGGGTGCGACGCTGTCGGCTTCGCTGCGCACTGGTTCCACTTGCGCGTCGACCACCGGGGCGGACGCCAATCTGCTGGTGGAATACAGGATGCAAGCTGCCGGCGACAGCGACACCTGCGCCAGCCCCAACGCGTTGTGCGGCATCTTCTGCACCACCCCTTCGTCCGATCCTTCCAACTGCGGAAGCTGCGGCACGGCATGTTCCAGCGGCGTGCCTTGCACCAATGGGGCCTGTACCTCCACCTGCAATGCAACGGTCTGCGGCAGCACTTGCACCAACACCAGTACGGACCCGTACAATTGCGGTGCGTGCGGGGTCGTCTGCCCTGGCCCGACCTCCGGCATGGGCTCAGCAGTGTGTACCAATGGGGTCTGTGCAGGCTTCACCTGCAGTGCAATTCCTTCATATACGGCCTGCGGCTGCGGTTGCATAAAGACAGGTACGTATTGTCCGCCCAGTTCGGACGGGTGCAGTAGTGCCTGCAATGCTACCTCTTGTCCAACGGGCTGCTGCACCGGCATCAGCTGTATAACCTCGACCTCTGCAGCCCAGTGCGGCACGGGCGGTGCGGCCTGCGTGGCCTGTGCTACAGGTACAGGGGGGTTTTGCAGTAGCGGCATCTGTGGTTACACATCATGCAGTTCCGGACAGACGCTGTGCGGCAGCACTTGCACCAACACCAGTACGGACCCGAGCAATTGCGGTGCGTGCGGGAACAACTGCGAGACCGCGACGGGGGGGTTTTCAATGTGCACCAATGGGACCTGTAGCTGCGACATAGGATATAGCTTTTGCGGCAGCACTTGCATAAAGACAGGTACGTATTGTCAGCAGTGACCTCCCTGGTGCTGCGCTCGCACTCGTACCGTGGCTGCGAAATCGTCGGTCATCGCACCGGCGTTCGGGCCACTGGAGGATGGGTGATGGGTTGTTTAGGACGCCGTGGATCTGTGGCGTGGTGCCCTCCATAGAAGGAGGCCGCATCAATTATGTTCGTGTTCCACCGGGGAGCGGCTGGCGCAACGATACGTCGGCCGCGACTCTTCGCCAGTGTGTCTGCAAGCAACACATTTTATTTATAAACCGGGACCAAAAGGGGAGAGCATGACGGGGTTGAGAGTACGTTTGCTGCCAGTGGTTGTATGTAGCGTGTTGTACGCAGCAGTAACCGTTGCGCAGAGTGCTCCTGCCACGTCCGACGCAGCTCCACCCAAAGCAACGCCCACACCCGCCAGCGTGCCGCCTGCAAAGACAGAGGCAAAGACAGAAAAGACCAGCGCGGCCTCGAAAACGGTGAAGGCCGAGTCGGTCACCATCAACATGCCCGAGGGCATGACGAAAGACCAGGCCGATGCCATCCTCAACGAGCTTCGTCAGATCCGCCAGTTGCTGGAGCGGCAGCAGAACGCGGAGGCGCAACCCGCTCGACCCGCCGCTGCCCCAGCTTCCGACAAGGTGAAGATGAGCGTGGGCACAGGCTGGTATGCCATGGGCCGCGACGATGCGCCCGTGACCGTGGTCGAGTTCACCGACTATCAGTGTCCCTTCTGCCGCCGCTTCCAAAACGATAGCTTTACCCAGTTGAAGAAGGACTACATCGATACGGGGAAGGTGCGCTTTGTAAGTCGCGACCTGCCGCTGGAATTTCATCCCAACGCCCCGGCCGCTGCCATGGCCGCGCGCTGCGCCGGAGAGCAGCACAAGTTCTGGGAAATGCGCGATGCCATGATGCTGGACACCGCAACTGACCTGGGCCCTGACTCCATCCTGAAATACGGCCAGAAGGTCGGCCTCGACATGGCCGCATTCGGCGGATGCCTCAAAGACAAGAAGTACACCACGGCCATTCAGAAGGACACGACCGACGCCGGTGCTCTCGGAATCAGCGGAACTCCCAGCTTTGTCATCGGCAAGACGGCCAAAGATGAAATTGCGGGAGTACGTATCGTTGGCGCAGTCCCGTACACGGTGTTTGATTCCACCATCAAAGATCTGCTTTCGAGCAAGTAGCCGGGGTGCCCCATCCTTTCGCGCCTTTTGGCGGGTGGACCACTTTAGCGGGAAGCGCACCTCGGATTTGTTTTTTAACATTGGACCGCAATAACTGGGGGTGCGCCACTTCTCGCGCTTTTCGAGAAGTGGCTTGCCGAACCGCCGACACCGTGCGGGCTCCGCTTTACGCGGCCGGGGGCCGGATCTTCATTTTAAGTACTTCCCACTCATTTACTCTCACCTGACCTGCTTCGCCCAGGAAGTAGGCCCGGAAGCTGCTCCAGCGCCAGAGTTCCGGGGAAGCCGCCAACCCGCGGTGGACCGGATTGCGATGCAGGTAGCGGAGTTTCTCGATGCGCTTGTCTTCAGTCCATACGTTGAAGTCGTAGAATCGCTTTTGCCAGATGTGCTGCGGGCCACTGCTCGAAAAGCGCGAGAAGTGGCGCACCCGGCAACGACCTACTCTCCCACACTCCGAAATGCAGAGGCGACGGTCTTCCCTCTGACGCGGGAAAGTAAATCGTAAAATTTTCCTGGCTTGCGGCAGCTGCCGAGCTTCGCTCGGCTTGGACGGGCGAGGACGCCCGTCCCTCCACGAGCGGGCTTGTAGCAGCGATGAATCCGCCTGGAACCTCGGGCTTCTGACGCTGGTGGCGAAAGCAGATCCTTCCCCTTCGGCTCCGCTCAGGGTCAGGATGACAATTTGTTGCAAGATATTCTGCGCGAGGCTCACAAAGGGTCGGTGCGGTTGTATCCACAGTCGCTGTCGGGCTTCGCCCGACTGGACAGCCGAGGGCGGCTGTCCCTACGTGATTCTGTTTTGACTGAGAACTGAGAGCTGAGAGCTGACAACTGGGCCTACGCGGCGTGGCCGCGCCAGTCGGCGACCTCTTTCAGACCTTCTCCGCGGGCATGCTCGAACAGTCTGACTTTGTGGCGGGTGTGTTCGAATTCGTGGATGTCGGCCCAGACTTCCGCCTGCCACGCTCTCTCGTGGGTCTCGGCCTCGCCGCAACTGGCACAGCGGGTGTGAAAGATCACGCCCGGCCTCGGAAAAGTCACGTCCTGCAGTTCGAGGAAGACGCAGCGCACTTCTTCGATTTCTTCGTCGGGACCGAGAATGTGCTCGTAGCGCAGCAGGTATCCAAAGCCAAGTTTGCGGGCTTCGACTTCCGCTTCCTCCCGGGTGTGGAACGGCCCGTATTCGGCCCGCAACTGCTCGGTTGAGTCGCAGGCCATCCAGAAAATGTCCTTGTAAGCCATACCTACCTCAGTCTGGGCCGGAATGAAGAAGCTCCGAACTGATGAAGCGGATCGAACGGGTCCACCAGCAAGCGAGCAATTTGATTACCGGGATTGCGGGGCGCGGCGCGCCTTTTCAGGCGGCTGCTTTTGGGAGAAGCTGGCGGGCTATTCCTCTGAAAACATGTTAGTTAGAGTTGGCGGTCCCGCGAACCCAGAGGCTTGCGGGGACCGCCGGTCACAGCGACCAGTGTGAAATCTGTTTCCGTCCGCCCAGCAAAGGTCTCAGGTATCAGGTCTCAGGAAAAGCAAAACCACACCGGGAGCGAATTTCTCCTGAGACCTGACACCCTGAGACCTGACACCTGAGACCTGCCGAATACACCTGGCGGCGATCCGCTTGACCACGATGCGTGCGAGTCGCCGGGACGCGGCAATTTCTAGCGAGTCCCTGCGGAGGCCGCGGCCGTCTTTCTTTCCCCATCCGCGAACGCAGTGGCTTCCGCGCCCCCGGCTGCGCTCCACCCTGCCGCCGGTGACAATAGCCCATTGCCCAATTGCACATGCCAGTTCGCTCCGCCGTGGCTGGCGACGTAGAGCGCGAGTTCGAGCCGGGTCCACACTCCCAGCTTGTCGAAGGCGGTGCGCAAGTAGTTTTTCACTACCTGCTCGCTGGTGATGAGCACCCCAGCAATGTCTTTGTTGGTAAGACCCTGCCAGACCAGGGTCGCGACCTGAATTTCCTTGGCGGTTAGCCGATCACGGGGTTGCATGGTTGCACCTGCTCCTTGATGTACTGTTCTTTGATAAACATAGCGGTGGCGAGTTTCACTCGCTTCCGGCCTTCTCTGATGCCTGCGCGCAGAAACAGTGTGCGCAGATGCTGTTTGACGGTGCGCGGGCTGATGTTCAACTGGCTCGCGATTTCTTTGTTACTGCATCCCTGCACCAGCAGATGCAGCACTTGCCGGTCACGGGGCGTTATCTTGATCTCATTAAGGTTAATCATTGGATGTGGATTTAGCTTTTCGTCTGCTCCTTCAGTTCAGTCTTGGGGTCGCGACCCGCCGTAAATAGAAGCAAGCAGTTCGCCAAATCTTCGCTGCTTAATAATGCCGTTTAAAACCATATAGTTACACTTCCAGGTTCTACTTTCCTTCGCCGTCTCTTAGATGGTTTTCATGATTCGATTCCAGATTGGAAGTCGCAAACGGGAATCCCGTTCCAAAAGCGCTCCCATTTCTTCGTTTCAGATTGCCCAGACTTGCACTACAATGGTGTCAGTTTCGACGATCTTTCTCCCCCGCGATGCCATGCCCGCGAACCGGCCCAGCCTGACACTCGACGAGCAATCCTTTCAGGGCTTGCTGTCCGCTGCCTTCACCATTCAGCAACATAACGACCGGCAGAAACTCGCTCGACAAACACCCGCTCGAGAAACCCAGGCGGAACCGGAAGCCCACTCCGAACCGGAAGCCGACAGAGTTTGCGAGCATTGTGGCGCTCGGATGCCGACAGAGGCATCGCGGTGCGGGAGCTGCGGCCTGGACGAGTTTCGTCCCGGGGAACGCATGCAGCGCAATTGGGCGTCGATGTGGCTGAGGAGCCAGGAGCAGGGCTTGTGGCCCGAGCGCTCTCCCGGGATACGCGAAGGTCCACGGACGGGCGTCCCGCCGGTTGCCGAAGAAGCGGCAGAGGGAACGATCGCGCAGGAAAAGACCGGGACCATTCACGATCGAGCGTTCGACTCATCGGCACTCGACAAAGTTGAAGCGAAAAGCCAATGGATCACGGAAGCGACCGAAGACTGGACACCAGAAGACCTGACTCCGGAAGACCCGACTCCGGAAGACGTGACTCCAGAAGACCTGACTCCGAAGGAGCTGGCATCTGAAGACGCTGAGCTGACCGTCCCGCCATTCCAGTTATCGACGAGCGACGATTCTTTCCTTACCGACGCCGATGCCAGCGCGAGTTCCATGATTCAGCGCTTTTGGGACCTGCGCGTGAAGCTGCGCTTTCAGCGCGCCGACCTCTATCTGGGGGCGGCCATCTGCGTGGCCGCGCTGGCCCTGCTGTGGCCGGCGGCAGGCTCGCCGCGGCGGGCAGCCCTCCACCCGTGGGAAAAAGCGCTCGTCACTCTCGGAATCGCCGAGGCTCCCGCACCCGCGGTCCATTTTCAAGGAGACCCTGGCATCGAGGTCTGGGTCGATCCGCACACCGCTCTCTATTATTGTCCAGGCGAAGAGCAGTACGGAAAGACGGCCGGCGGCCGCTTCAACAGTCAGCGCGAAGCGCAGATGGATCGCTTCGAACCCGCCGGTCGCAGCGCCTGCGAATAAGCTCGCAAAGCCTCGGCAGGGGCATGCCGCCATTCCCATAAAGCAAAGCGCCCCGATCTGTCTGATAGGATCGGGGCGGTTAGTTTCGGCTGTAGGTGACTGGGGCTAGTACATCATTGGTTAGAACATCATTTCCCGCACGGCTACAACCTTGTAATTGGACACGGCAGCCGCCTCCACCTGGCTGACGACGCACGCGTTGTATTGGATCGACGGGTCGGTCGAAGAGGCATTGCCATGGTGATAATTGAATACTGGACCGGTGCCAAGTCCAGGACCCGCAAGCAGTGCGCCAGTAGAAGCGTCGCGGTCCTGCGCCATGAATAGCGCGCCCGTAAAGGTCGTGTCCTTCGAAGAACTCTCAATGAACTGGGCTTGGCCGAGCATAAGGATGACTCCCTGGTAGGAGTTGACGTTGACGTAGTCCAGCGTGCCGGTGACGACCAGAATTCCGTATCCGGTCGTGCCGCTATTCAGCTGGAAGGCAGATCCCCCCGCGTTATTCACGACAGTAATCGTGGGGCTCGCAGATGTCCCAAGGTTCAGCGAGCCACAACTGGTGGTGCAAGTATTGCTACCCGCCAAGCTTGTCATTTGGGACACAAGCGCCTCGACTTCGGCAACAGTATTTAAATTGCTTAACGCGGAGGATGCGTTGCCTACCGAAGGCGACCCGCCTGTGCCAACGATATTGGCCTTGTTGGGGGTGACCCCCGTTGTGATATTGCTATCGCTAGTGGCGTCCGCTGTTGCAATGGCTGGAACGTCGCCTCCGGAGGCGCAGCTTGCAGGCGAGTTGCCAGTGATGTAAGCGCCACTGGCGTTGCACGTGGATCCGCTGGCGCAAATTGTGGCCGCGGCAAGGGATGGCCCGTCCACGGTCAAGGCGCCGGGGAGGACAAGGTTTAGCGTGTTCGCTGTCGCCTCGGACTGGATCATGCGACGGGAACCACTCGGCGTCACTGCCAGCGTGGTCATCACATAGACAGGCTGGTAACCAGAACCAGCCAACGCGCAAGTCGTCTGGGTGGTCGCAATTTCGGTCGAGCCGGTCCAGCAGACACGCTCGTTGTTATCGGTAGTAACTCCGTCTACGGTGCTCGCGGAGGTTGTGCCCGAAGAGGTTTTGTTGGTCTTCAGGGTGATCCGCGTCCACTTCCAGGTCAACACGGGGTTGGCGGCGTAGGCGGTGCTGGCTGTTGTTGTCGTGTACCACGGGGTGCCGGCGGGTACCGGCGGGCTGCCGGCGCAGGCTGAGCCTATATTCGTAACTTCGGTGCAGATCTCGTCATCGGGATAGGCGGTTCCGTTTGTGACCCACGGCGTGTCGGTCTCGCCACCGTTCGGATTGAGAACGTACAAAACTGCGTTCGCTTGACCCAACAGAGCCGCAGGAAGGCTGGCATTGAGGGAGTTGGTTGCGCCAGGCCGAAGGCGATCGCGAATCTCCTCCATTCCGGCTTTGGCGGCAAACAACGCTGTCTGCTCATCTCGAAAATTGGCGCTGGTAAGCGTCTCAGTATTGGTCAGCATAATCATGCCTGCGCCAATCGCCGTGATCAGCAGCAGGGTGAAGAGAACAACCAGCAGTGCAATACCGCTTTCGGAATGTCGGCGCGTTTTGCTTGAGATTCGAGTCATCGGTTCATCCTCATTGGCAGCTCATCGGTGGAACCCCGGTGGCAGCCATCGAGCAGTTGTTCAGCGAAACCTCTCCCTCAAAAGTGGTTTGAATGGGCTGCTGTGTTTGCAGATCGATCACCGCGTTATTCTGGACGACCAGCGCGATATGAATCGTTTTCACCGAAGCCAGAACGGCCCCATTGCTGTTGATATCTGCCGGGAGGGTAGTAATCGCGTTCCCGTTCGAATCGTAGTAAGTGAAGATGGTGGTGGTGGTCAGGTCGTTCACTTCCGTTCCCCAGTCGGGCGCTCCTTGACCGGTCAGGGGATTGCCCGTTACTTTCGCAATTTGGCTGCGCTGCAGACATAGCGGGCAAGTTCCGGAGCCATTGATCATGTACTGAACGCTCTGCACGACTCCGGTGCCGTTGATATCCCCCTCGAACCAGACGGAAGTCGCACTGATCTTCACCAGGCCGACCGCGACCCGGGCATCGGAGATGGTCGGGGCAAACGATACCATTCGCCCGCTGGGATATCCGATCTGGTTGATGTCGCGAAAAAACTGATCCACAAAGTCACGGGCCTCGTCGAAATTATCAACCTTGACCTGCTCAGCGCTGATGCGTTGGATGGCAGTCCCCAACTGCGAAAAAATTGCGCCGGTCACCACAAGCAGAATTGCCACCGCAATCATCATCTCAAGCAGCGTAAAGCCCAGCTCGCGTGTGTCCCGGCGATTGATATGGTGCTTCATTGGCTTATGTTCCCTGTCCCACGATGGTCCGAATAGTAGTCACCGGGGCGAAAACCACTGGGTTTTTCCCGGCGGACTTCAATTGGGCCGCGACGGTGAGGAGTTTGGTGTAGGTGGAGATTGTCTGGATATTCCAGCGCACATCATAGGTCGCTTGATGTCCGTTGCTGTCGCAGTCGGTATAGGGCATGTAGTACCCCGTGACCGTTGCCTGCGTGAAGTCAAGAGTTCCCGACGTTACCGCCGGTCCGCCTGCGCTGGTACTCACGTTGTATGACGTATTGGTGCAGTCGGTGATCGTCAGGGTCGCGTTAGTGCTGGCGGGGACGGCCATGATCCTTTCCGTCACCGTTTGCGCGAGGGCGGTAGCATTACTTGTCTGTTTGCTGGCGAAATCGCCCGCGATCGCCCCGACCACCAGAGCCATCGAGCCGATAATGCCGATCAGGAGGATCGCCATCGCGATCATGAGTTCGAGGAGCGTCAAGCCCCGCTGTTGACGGGACGTGGAATTCTTTTTCCTGCAAGAGATCAATTCCATGCTGTTCCATTCCATACGGCAGTTTTGGTTCTGCCGGTCCTGGTCACAATCACTGCTCCCCAGAGAGGGCCTAGCTGGTCCTCGAAGTAGTAGACAAAATAGCCCCCCGCAGGAGTCGCGCAGACGCCGGCGGTATACGCACAAGGCAAGCCGCGAGGTGAGTAACCCAGAGTTGTCGAATTGTTGTACACAACGCCTGATGTGTCGCCAAGTAGAACATAGGGAGTCGGCGTTCCACCCGTGCCGGTGGGGGGAGTGGAGGCCGGGATAAGGGTCGAATAAAATGCAAGCAGGGGCTCGCCAGCATCCCATTGCCCGTTCAGATTGAGGTCGAGGTAGACCTGTTCCACGCTACCTGACGATCGGTAGCCGATGGTGTATGTTGCATTCTGTTTTGCTGCTTGAAGCCTTGCCCGCTGCATGAATCCGGAAATATCGTCGCACGCAGATTTCAGCCGAAGCTGGTGATAGATACCAATAAAATACGGAATGGAGATTGCCGCCAGGATCATCGAAATGGCGACCACGGCCGTGAGCTCGAGCAAACTGTACCCTCCCGCGCCCAGGGAAGCTCTCCCGGTGCGCCGGGTTGTGCTGGTGGCTGAAATTGCTGTGAGCATGGCTTCGGTAATGGCACAGGGACGAGATTCTCCGTCCCCGCTACCAACAGAATAGGCAGTCGCGGGCAACCCCGATAGATAACGAAAGTTCTGTAATGAGCATGACTTCTGGAGATCTGGAGCGGCTGCCTCGGGCGGGTCCCCTTTGAAAATAAAGGGGATAATACATACTCGAGAGCATCGTTCTTAGTGTTGACAGACTTAGCGTTGACAGGGCAGAAGACAAGGGCACCCACTTTTCGCGCCTTTCGAAAAGTGGGCCGCGCGAAGGCAAGCACCAGACCGTGGTGAAACTCCAATCCCCGGCCTCAGCGCCTGAAGGCGCCCTTATAGCGCAGCACTTACGGCATGCCTGAAGGCATGCCCTGATACGAATCGTACTTGCACCACGGGTTGTTAGGGCCGAGGAGCAAGAAATGGCCCCGACGAAACTCAGGCGTGGTAGATATGCTCGTGCTGCCGCGCTTCATACCACAGCGCCAGCTCGACGCGGTTCCACAATCCCAGCTTGTCGTAGATCAAGCGCAAATAATTTTTTACCACGTGCTCGGTGGTCCCGAGCGAATCGGCGATCTCCCGGTTCTTGCAGCCCTCGGCTACGCGCTGAATGATGAGTTGTTCGCGTTCGCTGGGCCTGCGGGGGTTTGCTGTTTCTCTAGCCATAATTGCCTCCTATAAAGTAAAGTCGCGAGCTTAACCCGCTTGATGCCCCCCTTGATTCCGAAACGCAGAAACAGGCGGTTGAAATGCGCTTTGACGGTGCGCTCGGCAATATTCAGATCCCGAGCGATTTCCGAGTTGTCACATCCCTGGAGAAGCAGATCGATGATCTGCCGCTCCCTGGGGCCTACTTGGCTGAACTTCTCTTCCATAAAAATACACACCTGATCGACCCAAACGCAGGCGCCGAAATCTGGCCCCTCGGCACTTCTGGATTCGGGTCTTTGCGTCTCAATTTGCAACCACGCGGCCAAATCGGGCTCCCGGCGTTAACTTCGTGTAAAAACTCTGGTTGCGCGTTTTTTGCTTGGAAAACCACTACTACAGTCGTTGCAGGCAGGTTGCGGGCAGAGACGTATAGCAGTCTTGCTCAGCATCTAGGGTGAATCACTTAGTACAAAGTTCTCATCTACCTGCCTGCCAAAGAGCATGATTTACACAGAAGGACATCCCTCAACCAGTCCTCTTCCCTACCATATAATGAGCTGTGGATTTCAAGCTGGTAAGCAACTACAGGCCCCAAGGCGACCAGGGACAAGCCATCGACACGCTCACCCGCGGCGTCTTCGATCACGAGCAGCATCAGGTGCTGCTCGGGGTCACCGGATCGGGCAAGACCTACACCGCCGCCAAAGTGATCGAGGCCGCCAACCGGCCCGTCCTCGTCATGGCCCACAACAAGACGCTCGCCGCCCAGCTCTACCACGAGTTCAAGAGTTTCTTCCCAAACAACGCCGTAGAATACTTCGTCTCTTACTACGATTTTTATCAGCCGGAGGCTTATGTGCCGGCGGCGGACCTTTACATTGAGAAGGAATCCACCATCAATGACGAGCTTGACAAGCTGCGGCTCTCGGCCACGCGGTCGTTGTTTGAGCGGCGCGACTGTTTGATTGTTGCCTCGGTCAGTTGCATTTATGGCCTGGGTTCGCCGGAGGCCTACTATGGGATGCTGCTGTTCCTTGAAAAAGGACAGAAGATCAAGCGGCAGGACATTACCCGCAAGCTGGTCGAAATTCTCTACGAGCGCACCGAAGGCGATTTCCGCCGCGGGACGTTTCGCGTGCGCGGCGATGTCATTGAAATTTATCCCACCTACGACGACAACGCCTACCGCATCGAAATGTTTGGTGACGAGATTGAATCGCTCTCGCAGATCGATCCGCTATTTGGGACGGTCAAGCAGCGTTATATGCGGCTGCCGATTTATCCGAAGACGCACTATGTGATGAAAGAAGAAACCCGGGCCACGGCCGTCGCTTCCATAAAAACCGAGCTGGCCTGGTGGGAAGCGGAACTTGAAAAGCAGGGACGGCTGGTTGAATCGCAGCGCATCCATCAGCGCGTGATGTATGACCTCGAAATGATCAAGGCCATGGGCTACTGTCACGGTATCGAAAACTACTCGCGTCATTTCACCGGACGCCTTCCGGGCGAGCCGCCGCCGACGCTGCTCGATTATTTTCCGCGCGACTTTCTGATGTTCATCGACGAGTCGCACCAGACCGTACCGCAGCTCCACGCGATGTATCACGGCGATCGCTCGCGCAAGCAGACGCTGGTCGAATACGGATTCCGCATGCCCTCGGCGCTCGACAACCGTCCGCTTACGTTCGAGGAATTCGAGCATCGTACCAACCAGATCATTTATATCTCCGCTACGCCCGGCCCTTACGAGCTTACTAAGTCCGCCGGCGTGGTAGTCGAACAGATCATCCGCCCCACTGGTTTGATCGATCCGCCGGTCGAGATCCGTCCGGTTAAAGGACAGATTGACGACCTGCTGCACATGATCCGCGACCGCGTCGCCCGCAACGAGCGCGTGCTGGTGACCACGCTGACCAAGCGCATGTCTGAAGACCTGGCGGAGTATTACAGCGAAGTCGGCGTGAAGTGCCGTTACATGCACTCCGAAATCGAAACGCTGGAGCGGGTAAAGATCCTGCGCGACCTGCGCAAAGGCGAGTTCGATGTATTGATCGGCATCAATCTTTTGCGGGAAGGGCTCGACCTGCCCGAAGTATCGCTGGTCGCGATTCTCGACGCCGACAAAGAAGGCTTCCTGCGCTCCGCCGGTTCGCTGATCCAGACGATTGGGCGCTGCGCCCGAAATTTGAACGGACGGGCTATTCTCTATGCGGATCGCATGACCGACTCCATGAAAAAGGCGCTCGACGAAACCAACCGGCGACGCGCCATCCAGCAGGCCTACAACGAAGAGAACGGGATTACGCCCGAATCCATCATTCGCCCGCTCGACATGACGCTCGTCGCTATTGTCGGCGCCGACTACACCGACCTGACCGGGCCCGAAGCCGACGGCATTCCGGACCTGAAATCGCAGGAAGAGTTGGACGCTTACATTGGGAAGTTAGAGAGCGATATGCGGGAAGCGGCCAAGCGGTTTGAATTTGAGAAGGCGGCTAAGCTGCGGGATACCATCAAGGAACTTAGGACTAAGGAGTTTTTGTTTGCTTGAGGTCGTCGGGCTGGAACAAAGTTAAAGCCCCCACCCTAACAGCCATTCGCAGAGAAGCGGCAGCACTTGCCACGGAAGCCAACGGATTGCCATCTACGGCTGCGACTATGCGACCCAGATCGCAATGTGTTCCTTTCTGCACAGAAGCACTTTCTCCTGGTGACTACTATTTGGACTAGCATCATCCGTTCAAAGGAGAACCATGAAAAAGCTCAGATTGTCAGTAGCCATGCTTACGCTGCTCGCCGCCGGGATGCTGGCCGGATGCTCGGGACCGACCACGAAGTCACCCGATGTTTCCGACAGTATTCGCAAATCGCTCGATCAAGCAGGCTTGAAAGGCGTCGCCGTCAGTCAGGATCGCGACAAGGGCATCGTGACCCTCAGCGGACAGGTGGCCAGTGAGAACGACAAGGCACAAGCCGAATCCCTGGCAAAATCGCTCGCGGGCGCGCAGGTGGTCGCGGATCAGATTGCCGTGATTCCGGTGGGCGGAGAAGCCGATGCCAGAGCCGTGAACTCCGATCTGGACAAAGGCATCGAGAAGAATCTGGACGCGGCGCTGATCCAGAACAAACTGCACGAGCACGTGAAATATGAAGTGAAGAGCGGCGTCGTCACGCTGACCGGAGAGGTGAACTCGGAAGCCAAGCGCACGCTCGCCGGGCAGGTGGCGACTGGAGTGCCCAACGTTCAGCAAGTGGTGAACGATCTGCAGGTTAAAAATCAGAAAGCCACTTCATCGCAGTAGGAGCGGTGGAGTTGGCTCCCTCGGGGTCTGATTGTGGGTGATGCGCTCTTGGATCCTGGACACGAACTTCGGTGTGAAGCCCTTCACCATCTGCCGGATGCCAGGGCCAAACTCGTGGAGAACGTTGAGCCCAGCGTCGCTGCCAATCGTCGAACCAAAATTGTTGAATGTCTCCGAAGAGGAGCGCGCCCAATATGGACGGTAAGCAGTGGCGCTAGCGACCGAAGTCAGCACCCCGAGGAAATACCGAGTGTTCAGCCTCCCCTTTCCGGAGTCGTCACGCGTGACAAAAATGCGCGAAGCTGCGTAAGTGGCTCGGCCCATGAAGCTGCCGCTGGTCGAAGGGAGATAACGCAGGTTTTGCTTGAGCAACGAGGGATACGGGTCCTTATCAACAAAGTTGCTCGACTCCTTTTGAATAAACGCCGCCTGATAATGCGCAGTTAAACTGGGCTGCGGTCCCCGAGCGACGTGTCCCAGTTCTGTTTCGCGCATTGCGCCCGCGCTGACGCCAACCGCGCCAAGTGTCACCGGCGAGCTTGCTTCATTGACGAACGGGCGAAATCTCTCTGCTTGTGTTGGAGGCTGTACCGACGATGGAGCATCGGGAAGTGATTCCCAAGTACGCATCTCCTGACGCTGCGCTTCGGGTGAGTTTGAGCCGTCAAACTGTAATTCCTGGAGCAAATCAAATGAAGGACGTTTCTGGCACAAGGCCCCGCAAGCAGCCAATAGCATGAAAGAAATGACCCGGATTGGTGCGGTTCGCTTCACCATGGCTCGGTCCTGCAAAGCGGCAAGCGACTTTCGGGCTGCTCGGCGATTCAACTGGAAGAACAGCGCAACGTTAGCACTCCGCGGGGCATTCGTCTGAGCAAGAGTGCTCATCCCCGGGAAGCGGAGAGTTCATTGATGGCGCGGGGGTAATCTGCCTGTAGCAAAAGAGCCCCGTGGCCTCGCCGGCTGTTATCGTTTACCGGGCTTCGTTTCCACGGCCTCGGCTGCGGAAAGTTTCCGGTCTCGATGTGGCTCGGTGCGCAGGGCACCTGTATGCAGTTCGCAAGCTTCCTCGATCGCTGCACCACAAGTAGGACAAGGCACGGATAATATCTGTTTCGGGGTGAGTTCCTTGGTTTTCACCAGCACATAATGCAACTTTCCACAGCTGGAAAATGCTCAATATTGCTCATTTTCAGCACATTAGCCATGCGGCAGGTTTCATTGGATGTGCCAGCGGTTTTTAACAATTCTGAGCAAAAGTGAACATCTTTAGCAATCACCATTCTGACAGAATGCTTGGGAGTGTCGTTCCGCCCAGGAGAAGCCATTGATGGCAGCAACCGTTCCGGCCAAGAAAAAGTATGGTTTCGACCCAAGGAAATTCCTGGCCACTATCGGCGAGGGCAGGAAGGTCGAGGCCTTTTCCCAAAAGCAGACAATCTTCACGCAAGGCGACGCGGCTGACGCAGTCTTCTACATCCAGGAAGGCAAGGTTAGACTCACTGTCGTATCCAAGATCGGCAAGGAAGCATCCTTGGGCATACTGAGCCAGGGAGAGTTTTTCGGAGAAGGTAGTCTAGCTGGACAGCCTTTACGCATGGGATCCGCGATCGCAATGACCGACTGCGAACTTCTGCGAATTGACAAGAAGGCAATGATGCTTGCGCTCCACCGGGAACACACATTCTCGGATCTGTTCGTATCGTATCTGCTGGCACGGAACATCCGGTACGAAGAGGATTTAGTGGACCAGCTCTTCAATTCGAGCGAAAAGAGACTGGCTCGGGTTCTGCTGTTGCTGGCGCGCTTCGGTAAGGAAGGCGTGCCCGAGTCTGTAATCCCCAAGGTCAGTCAGGAGACCCTCGCCGAGATGGTAGGGACAACCCGGTCGCGGGTCAGTTTTTTCATGAACCGGTTCAGGGAGTTGGGCTTCGTTGACTATGGCGGGAGCGGGCTGCAAGTTCATAGTTCACTTCTAAATGTCGTTCTCCACGACTAGCTTCCGCGCCCCAATCCCACAAACAAAGCTCCCACTGCACTCTGCACACACTTTGGGCTAGATGCCCTAGCACTGATTTACAAGACGATCAATTCTGAACAGTTTTCCAAATCCCAAAGTTCGATACTGGCGATTGACGAGGTTCTGACGGCAAAGGGAACTTCGTGACCAAATCTGGTTTTGTGGACATTCTGTGATGTAGGAGGCTTCAATGAATTCAATGAATATGAGTGCGCTGGATCCGAAGCTGATTGTGCTTGCCGCCGTGGTGATTCTGCTCATCGCAGCGCTGGCTTGGCTGTACGTGCGAAGGCGCAGGGGTACGACCGCAGCCCTGCGACAAAAGTTTGGGCCCGAGTACGATCGGGCGGTGCAGACGCATGGGTCAGAACGAAAAGCAGAAGCGAAATTAGCGGATCGCGAGAAGCGGGTTGAAAAGCTCAACCTTCGCGATCTTGATCCGATGGAACGCGAACGCTTTTTGAAACGGTGGGATGCCATACAGTCTCGTTTTGTCGATTCCCCCAAGGGGGCAGTCACGGAAGCCGATGATCTGGTGTCCTCTTTAATGAAAACTCGTGGCTATCCCGTGTCCGATTTCGATCAACGTGCCGCGGACATTTCTGTCGACCATCCCCGAGTGGTGGAGAACTACCGGTCTGCGCATGAGATTGCGCTGCGGGTTGGGAAAGACGCAGCGACAACGGAAGATCTGAGAACGGCGATGATTCACTACCGCTCTCTATTTGAGGAACTGGTGCAGGCGCCAGCGAGTGTTGAAAGAAAAGAGGTGGCGTAAATGGCTGAACCGAAGAGAAAAGAAGAAGAGCTTACGACGGCCGACCTGGCGAGCACCGACATTTCGCCAAAGCAGCCCGAGGGACCCAAGCTGGTGAAAGTTCAAGAGCCGGCAACTCTGGATAAAGTGGCTGCAGTCTCAGAGCCCATGCCCTTGTTTTCTGAATCGGAGCTGGGAGAGTTCCGATCGCAGTGGAGCAAGATACAGACTGGTTTCGTCGACGAGCCGCGCCGGACGGTCGAAGACGCAGACAAGCTGGTAGCTGCGGTGATGCAGCGACTCGCGGAAGGTTTCGCCAACGAGCGATCGGGCTTGGAAAAGCAGTGGGACAGCGGCGATAACGTGTCCACGGAGGACCTGCGGGTTGCCCTACAGCGCTATCGTTCCTTTTTTGACAGATTGCTGAAACTATAAGGACGAACACGCTTTCGGACTGCAAGGAGGAGATCTCAACATGAAGATGCGCGGACTTATGCTTTGGCTATTGGCAATCGCGGGCCTGACCGTCCTGCCACCGTTGGTCATGGCGCAATCACCGGCCGATTCGCGAGACTCCTCCAGCACTGTGGCAAGCACAAGCCCGGCGGAACTAGATCTGACGTACGTGCGTCCGCCGCGGAAAACGAAGCTCCGCAACTACCTCTTCGATGCGTTCGGCCCGTATCCCATCGTCGGCGCAGGCCTCGCGGCTGGTATTCACCAGGCGTACAACGCCCCACCGGAATGGAAACAAGGCGCGGAGGGTTACGGCAAGCGATTCGGGTCTGACTTCGGCATCGCAGCGGTAACTATGACGACGCGCTACACGCTCTCGGCAGCCTTCAAGGAAGACGCGTTGTATTACCGCTGTGAGTGCAAAGGCGTGTTTCCGCGGCTGAAACATGCCATGATTTCTACCCTCACCGCGCGCCGCGGCGACGATGGCCATCGCGTCTTTTCCATCCCCGCTCTGGTCGCTCCGTATGCCGGCACCATGACCGCCATCTATGGGTGGTATCCCGGCCGCTACGGTGCCATGGATGGTTTTCGAATGGGCAATTACAGCCTGCTGTGGTATGCAGGCGGGAATGTCGCCCTTGAATTCCTCTATAGTGGGCCCCATTCATGGCTTTCTCGCATGCATATGAACAATCGGCACGGAGCGCCAAATCCGGGTTCAAATCCGTGATCGGCCTCCTTGAAACCTATTACAAGAAGACAGGAGAAAAATCACATGAAACCAAGCACGAAAGACAAGACCGAGGGCAAGCTCCACGAAGTGAAAGGGAAAATCAAAGAGGAGGCCGGAAAGGTGACCAACGACCCCAATTTGGAAGTCTCAGGGAAAGCGGAAAAGAAAGCTGGCAAAGTTCAAAAATGGATCGGCCGTGCTGAAAAGGCCGTCGGGGAATGAAGGACGTATCAGCACCATCTCGCAAAACACCTAGGAGGGTACAATGTCACAAACCGTAGTGGAAAGAACGGCTGAACACATCGCCGAAACAGCACACCAGGCTTCTCGCGCAACCTGTGCGGTTGCCGATGCAATAGAGGATGGCGTAGGAGTAGTGAGGCGTGCCGCAAAACAGGGCGGCGATGCTGCCGAAGAATTCTTGAATGACACGACTCATCGCATCCAGCGACACCCTGTGCTGACGGTTGCGACCACGTTTGCGATAGGCCTCACCGCAGGAACATTGATCGGCTGGATGATAAAACGAAGGTAGATCAGGCAAATTGAATTGAATTGATCGGCCCTCGATCCAACCGAGAAAAGGGGCGCTGCTCCTCAGCGCCCTGGCAGGCCGCGGGAGAACTCCGATCCAAGCGGGTTTTTGGGAAGGGCACGACTTCAGTCGTGCCGTAAGTGGCCGCTGAATGAAGGGCGGCTTTAGCCGCTGAGGGCAGCTGCGGTGCGCATTACGAGTTTTTCAGCAACCTGCTGGAAGTGCAGATTTCATATTCCTCAGTCCTGTCTTCTTTAGCTTCGGCAACACGTTCTTGTCGGCTTCTTGTCGGCCCGCTTCTGATAAAGTGCTCATGATTGGCACTGCGCTTTTAGGGGTCGAGGTCCTCAGGAATGTTTGTACGCCACAGGGAACGACACCGCACAGAACGCATCGGGTGGCTGCGCGCGGCGGTACTGGGCGCGAACGACGGCATCCTTTCAACCTCGAGTCTGGTGCTCGGTGTCGCCGCTGCGCATGCGACTCACAGCAACGTAATGGTCGCAGGGGTCGCCGGTCTGGTGGCCGGGGCTATGTCGATGGCCGCCGGTGAGTACGTGTCTGTCCACTCGCAGGCAGACACCGAACAGGCCGACCTCGCGCTGGAGCGCGCGGAACTCAAAGCAGACGACAAGGGCGAGCACCAGGAACTGACGGCAATCTACGTCGCTCGCGGGCTCAAACCTGCGCTCGCGAAACAAGTCGCCGAGCAACTGATGGCCCATGACGCGCTCGGCGCGCATGCCCGCGACGAACTTGGCATTTCCAAGACTCTCCGTGCGCGTCCCATTCAAGCTGCGTTGGCATCGGCTGCCAGCTTTGCGGTTGGAGCGGCCATGCCTCTCTTGGTAACTGCCATCGCCCCGGCGGCGGGTTTGATCCCTCTTGTCTCTGGAACTTCACTGGTGTTTCTCGCGCTTTTAGGCGGCTTGGCCGCACGCGCGGGTGGCGCAGGAGTGACGATGGGCGCAATACGCGTCACGTTCTGGGGTGCGCTCGCCATGGCGGTGACCGCAGGCGTCGGGGCGCTGTTCGGAACTGTTGCGTGAGCCGGGCCAACCGAAGGCCGGCGCGGTGATGCTCCACCCAAAGATCTCCGAGACAAGTAGTGGGCTGGCGGGGCGAAAGGCAGCGATTGTGATCGGCTTTCCGCTGCTACCCTTCCCCGGAACCGTTTACGAAAACGGTTCCGCTCAGCAGCCGGCGGCGGCGTGGGTAGCTTTTTTGCCGGACTCGCGAGCGGCGACGGTGAGTTCTTTTTCGATGGAAGAAAAGCGCTGAAAGACTTCGTGCAGCCGCAGCGCCATGTTGCGGATGGTATCGGCTTGCGCCAGCACGGTGGCGGGCAGTCCGGGCTCGAGGACCAGAAGCTCGGCGTTGCCGAGCACGGTGGTGAGAGCGTTGTTGACGTTGGTCCGCATCTCGAGCATGTAGCGTCCGAGAGTGGCCTCGGCTTGGGCGGCGACGCAAATTTTCTCGGCTTCGCGGGCGCGAAACTCGCACTGGCGGCGGCAAAGAATTTCGTGTCCGACCAGACCCGCCATCGCCGGCCAGATTCCGGGCTCGCGACGTAACTCGAGAACGGCTCCGTGGATGTTGTAGAAATCGAGCGAGGAGTCGGAGTGAATCAGGATGGCAGGCTTGCCAGCGGCGGCGAGCGACTGCTTCAGGTCTTTGTTCCTGGTCTTGTTCTTCTCATCGCAAGAAGCGTCGGCAATCGCGAGGTCGTACTGGCTGCCCTCGAGGTCGCGAGAGAAGCCTCCGTCGAGGACAATGAATTCCGGACCATCGGAATGCGCAGCGGGATGCTTGGGCCAATTCGCGGTAATCTCCCGCGAGAAGGCGGGGTCGCTGGCAAGGATCAGGACGGTCGGGCGATTGATGCTCATCGTCGCTTTCTGGCTCTGCAAATTGGCCTCGAAGTGCTTCGCCGTGGTTGGGGAATTATTCTTGTGTTTTACCGCCGGATTTTGCGGCGGCGGCGCTCGCCGCCAGCGGATTCTTGCGCGCGCCGTTCTGGAGCGCGTCGTCGACGGCCGCTCGGAGATCGACCAGCATGCGCAACGGCTGGCCCGAGGAGTATTCGGCGTGGAACATTACTTTCCAGGACTGGCAGATCATGCGCAGACGCCCGGTCGGTTCCGCGGCGGAGAATTGCGCGCGGCGGCAATCGATGGTCGAGACGCCGCGGCGCTCGAGTTCACGCAAGCCGTCGTTTATGGCGTTCAGATCGGCGTGCATGAGACGAAAAAATATCCGCCGGATCATGAAGCTGAAACGGGCAAAGGCCACCATGGCCGAGGGCTCGAAGTAGCGGGCTGCGTTCTGCGTCTTGAGCTTGCGCCCTTGCTCGAGCGCGCCGCTGTGCAGCAGTTCGCTAAGGCGGCGGCAATGCGCCGCCGACTGCATGATGGTGTCGAGGGAACTCAACCATGCGGGGATCTCGGGCTGTTGCGGCCCGAGCACGGGCTCGAGCACCTGGGCGACGTAATCGAGGTCGAGGTCGGTGTCTTCCAGGCCCGAGGGCGCGCACAGCGAAAAATACTGGACGAGCAGGAAATCAATCTTGTCGCGGTCGCTCGCGGACTTCGCGGTCTTGTGCAGGTGATGCAGCAGAAGATGGCGCAGCACGGCTTCGTTGGCTAGAGGCGTGGTCTGCAGAAACTGGCGCAACTGGTGCACCTGGATCTGGGCGTCAACCTGCTGGAACCAGGCTTGGGCGTGCTCGACCGACTCGGCCGATCGCGAGAATTCCTCGGCATTATCTTTATCGATATCGATCGGGCAAGTGGAAACCTCAATCACAAATTCGCGCACCAGCGCAGCATACATGGGCTGCAGGGCGCAAAGCGTGGCCCCCTGCTCTTCAAGTGAAGGTTGGAATGAAGGTTGGGTGGAATCAGTCATGATTTCACAATCCAATTGGGAACATGTTTTAGGAAGCGGACGGCAACCACTGTCCGTTCGGGATGATATTGAACCGCGACCACGGAGGCTTCGGCGCGCAGCGTGCCGTCGTTGCTTTCGAGGAGGACGCGATCGGCGAATTCCAGAGGACGGTTGACCACAAACAAGACTTCGCGGGGCGTGCCGAACTCGATGACGGTGTCTTGAAGAAAAGCGTTCTCGTTTTCGTCGGCGGTCCGATCGCCATCGCCGTTGCTCTTACTCTGAGCGCGGCTGAGCTTGATGGGAATCCGTACCGGAGTGGCTTCGGGAAAGAACCGGGCCAAGCGGCTTACGATGTCTGGTTCAAGAGCGCGAGCAGTTGCCTGGTTGGGCACGGAAACCTCAATCCCGGGGGAGCTGGAGCAGCCGAGTCTCCTCTCTTCCCGGTTTGGAAGAGCCACGAGGAGACTCGTTCTGCTTTATCGGCATTCCGTTGTGCACGAGCGCCACCAAAAACTTGAAGGTCATGCCCCTAAGAACAAGTAAAAGAAAGAGAAGCAGTTAACGGTCTCGCCCGGGGGCGGAACTGGTTCATTCCTTAGGAATGGAGGGAATTGCGTCTCATAGTGACACAACCGTCTCAATTCGCGGTTGGCGAGCACAGGAGTCCGTGAGGCCGAGCTGCGCTCGGCTCGAACGGACGAGGGCGTCCGTCCCTACGCACCCTTGGACGAGGCAGAGCCCCTTAAGCGCTAACTTAAGGCAGAATTCGTTTGGGGTGGGGGCCGTCGACCGGCATGCGCCGGAAATCGGCTAGCTCCGAAAGGAAGTTCCAATTTCCCAGAAGCGGACTTCGGGACAACTTCACGTCTCCCTGGTCGAAAACCACCGGCCAATTCAGTGTCCGCCTTCGGATAACTTCCGCATAGCTCGTAATCCGACCAGAATCGAAGGCAAGTGCGGAGATCACTTCCTACAAGCCGACTTGGGCTAATCCGAACATCTTCTGCTGTCCGTTGCTGGTTCGGTACTCATAAACTTACTCTATCTACTAACGCCTCCCGCGATCAGAAACGCGAAAGCTATCGTGAGGAGCACAACACGCCAGCGGTGAAGCAGGTCCCATCTGTTCCGAAATGTCTTCCAATCGGCAGGTGGGGTGACCTTTTCCCAGGATGCAATACGGTTGTTGATCGGCACCAAAGCAGTGATCGAATACACACTCGCCAACGCCCACAAAACGGCCGACGTAGCAATCCAGATAGGTAAGCGGCTGAATTGGTGCCATTGGAACAAGACCTCGGCTAAAGTAAGCAAGAATACGAGGATGTACCAAAACGGCATGAATCTCCCCAGCACGCGAGCCAGGGCGCTTGCCACCGGCAGATGAACATTATCCGGAAGCCGATCAAGAGTTGGGTGAACAAACGCGGCGATGGCCAGTTCACTCCCAACCATCAATCCAGCAACAATGATCGCAACGACATTCAGGTATTCCATCATGAGTTCCTCCCTAAGCTACACCCAGGCATAAGTCAGGCGGCCTTCCTTCTCAGAAGAAACGCGGCAACGATCATCATGTAAAGCGCTGTTCCCCAGTGAATATAGATGGGCGGCGCAAAGCCAAGATGTCGCAGAATGACCAACCCATCGCAGAACGGGACAAAAATGGAAATGGCGAAGAGTGTTGCGGTTGTCCGCCGGTCTCCCCTCCATAGGAACGGCAGGACTACGAGACCCGCAAAGATGTCGCGAATCCCCTTGATCCACATGAAGGGAAAGGCGGCAGGGTCATGGATTGGGATGCCGTAGCCAGTCGAGGCCCCCACCGGGTTGAGTATGAAGTTGATGCCGATTCCGATGATGGCCACCGGTATCACGAGAGTGAACCAGAAGAGCGGCGAGTTCTTTCTTAACATCGAATTATCTAAGCTTGTTGTCGTGTTCATTTGTTTACTCTGCTTTCTCTCCCCGTCACTTAAGCGGGGAGTTTGTTGAAGGTATGAGGATCGTTGATTCAACGCCAACGATGTCGGAAACATCGAAGTTTCTGATGTCGTCAGCGAATTCTGTGCTTTGCATATACCGCCGAGCGACCTCGCCGGGTTCTTCGCCCGCCGCATAGGAGACCAGCACGAGGAGCCGTGGCTCGACATCGTCCTTGGCAGTCCAGAAGCCGTGGGCCTCAATCCCGAACAGCGGAAAGCTGTTGAGATGACGGGGATAAATCTTCTCCATGTAGAAATCGAGCGCCTCTTTGGTGCGCAGTTTGTACACGCGAAGTTCAAAGGTTCGCATCGTCGCCCCCTCCTGTGTGAATCTTCCTTCGAGGTAGTGCCGAAAGAATGCTTTAACGCCCACCGGGCCCGGCTCTATGTATGCGTTGTGGTTGTTGTACTCCGGGTGGGTGAACTCATCGAATAGTTCAACCCGTTTTTCGTTCAGCGCTTGCACGAAAAGCCGCGGGAGATGCTTGTTGCTGAGAAAAACCTTCATGAGCCTAAGTGTGTGATGTATACTGACAAGTGTCAATGTACTGTCATATTTGTCAGTGTTGGAGGGAAAAATGCCAGTCTCAAAAAAGGAAGTGGGCGAGTGTCCCGTCGACGCGATGATGCGAGTCATGGACGGCCGTTGGAAAGGTACGATTCTGTGGCGTCTGCAGGATGGGCCGAGGCGCACCAGCGAACTCAAGCGTTCCATTCCCGGGATCACAGAGCGCATGCTGATCCGGCATCTTCAGGAACTTGTTGTCGATGGCATCGTCAAAAGAGACGATAAGAAAACGATTCCGCCCTGCGTTTACTATTCACTCTCCTCGTATGGAAGGACGCTCGGCCCAGTGGTCCAAATGATGTGTAGCTGGGGGCGCTCGCACTTGAAGCGTCTGTCGGCAAGACGATAATGAGCGCAGGGGCTCGCGCTCGGTAATCTCAAGAAGAGTGGTTCTATTCATACTTGGCCAAGGCCCCCCCAAGATTTAACTCCCGGTTGGTCGGCTAACCGGAAGCTATCCCGAAACGGGCTCCTGAGGAACTAACTCTTATTCTCCTGTTGGGATAGGAAGGAGTTGAAAGCCGAGTCGAGCTGCCTGTTTACGGAGGCGCATTCCGGCTCGCCGCTGTGCCTGTTCATCACA